>JAFAXH010000096.1 GCA_019241085.1 Verrucomicrobiota bacterium
GCGGGCTATTTCGAGGTGGATGGCGACCTCCGGGCGCCATTGCAGCGGCGGTCACGCCGCCTGGAAGAAGAATAAAGGCAGCTTCGCTGCACCCAATGGCGCCCGGAGGTCGCCATCCACCGAACGATTGCAAAGTAGCCCACTACCCACTGGTCGCTGAGCTTGTGCTGCGTCAGCCGCCGGTGGCGCTGCCGATGTCGTGCCGCAGGTGGCGGCCTTCAAAGCGGATGTGCGCGGCGGCGTCGTAGGCGCGGGCGCGGGCGTCGGCCAGCGTGTCGCCGAGCGCGCTGACGCCGAGCACACGGCCGCCGGCGGTGAGCACGCTTTTGGCGTCGTCCGCCAGCCGCGTGCCGGCGTGGAAAATCTGCACGTCGGCGCCGAAGTCGGCGTCCAATCCCGTGATGGGAAATCCGGTGCTGTATTCGTCCGGATAACCGCCGCTGGCGAGGATGACGCAGACCGCGGGGCGCGGGTCGAAAGCGAGCGGCGGGATTTTTTCCAACTGTCCGGCGGCGACCGCTTCGAGCGCGGGCAGCAAGTCGCCGCGCAAGCGCGGCAGGAGCACCTGCGTTTCCGGATCGCCGAAGCGGGCGTTGAGTTCCAGCACCTTTGGCCCCTCGTTGGTCAACATCAGCCCCGGAAACAGCAGCCCGCGGAAGTCGATGCTTTCTTCCACCAACCCGGCGACCAGCGGGTCCATGATCTCGCGCCGGATGCGCGCCTCGGTCTCGGCGTCGAACAATTCGACCGGCGGCGAAGTCGTGCCCATGCCGCCGGTGTTCGGCCCGATGTCGCCATCGAGCGCGCGTTTGTAATCCTGCGCGGCGGGCCAGAGTTGATAATGGCCGCGCCCGTCGAGCAGCGCGTGCAGCGAGCATTCGCGGCCGACGAGATATTCCTCGATCAACACGCGCTGGCCGGCGTCGCCGAAACGGCGCTCGTCCATGATGTCGTGCAGCGCCGCAGCGGCGTCGGATGGATTGTGCGCGATGATGACGCCTTTGCCCGTGGCGAGGCCGTCGGCTTTGATGACGAGCGGATAGTTTTTATCGCGGCAAAACGCGAAGGCATCGAGGCTGCGCGCGAAGGAGCCGGCGGCGGCGGTGGGAATTTTGTGCCGGCCGAAAAATTCCTTCGTGAAAATCTTCGAGCTTTCCAGTTGCGCCGCCGCCTGGGTCGGTCCGAAAATCGGCAGCCCGGCGGCGAGAAACGCATCGACCACGCCGGCCGCGAGCGCGTCGTCGGGACCGACGACGGTGAACTCAATGCGGTGCTCGCGCGCGGCGGCGAGCAGGCCGGCGACATCGGTGATTTTCAAGCCCTGCAGATTGCGCGCGCCAAGCCGCGCGGTGCCGGCGTTGCCTGGCGCGCAGAAAATCTGGGAAACACGCGGCGACTGCGCGAGCTTCCACGCCAGTGCGTGCTCGCGTCCGCCGCCGCCGATGACGAGTAGATTCATGGGAACGATCAGTTAAAAAAGAGCGCGTTGACCAACGCGTTGGCGATGCCGACGAGCGCCGCGCCGGTGATGAGTCCCGCGCAGATTGGCTCTGCGCCTTCGACCCATTTGCGATGGCCCGGACTGTCCGGCTGCGGATAGCGCCGGCGTTGCATCCAAAAGAACATCGCGCCGATCCACATGCCGAGACTCGCCTCGGGCGGCAGCACGACGCCGAGGCCGATGGACACGGGCGAAAGCGGAAACGGCCGGCGGCGCACGATGCTCGCAACCTCGATGGCCGTGGCCACGAGCGCGGCGACGATCATCGCCGTGATGGCCGACGACGGCAGGCTGTGCAAACCGCGCGCAATGAGGTCGGCGACGCCTTTCCACTGGAGCGCGGCGGGCATGCCGAAGCTGTCGGAAACAATGGTCGCCGTCGAGCGCACGCCTTGATGGTTCGGCGGCAGAAACAAGAGGAAGAACAACGGCGTGGCGGCAATCGCGCCGGAGAAAATGCCTATGACGTGACCGAGCGCCTGCTGGCGCGGCTTCGCGCCAAGCATGTAGCCGGGCTTGATGTCGGAGAGCAGGTTGGCGGCGTTGGCGGAGATTTCGGAAGTCATGCCGGCGGGCAGGAGATTGGACGCCGGGTTGGTGTGGTCGATGGCGCCGATGGAGAATTGCGTGATCTTCGACAGCGCGCCGGTGGGCGTCCAGGAAGTCAACGCCATGGAGTTGGTGCAAATGATCGTGAGCACGAAGATCAACGGCAGCGCCAGCAGCGCGAGGTGCAGCGGCGTGCCGAAAAAATGGTGCGTCAGCCACGCGCCAAACACCGCGAGCACGGGCACGCCAACCGCGGAGAGCCAGAGCGGCAGCTCGATGTCGCGCAATGGATCATCGGCTTTGGAAGCGTCACCGCTGAAGCTGGCAGCGGCGTTCGCGACGGCAAGATCAGCGCGCCGCCGGTTGCCGAGCGAACGGAAGGCGCTGGTGAAAATCTCCGGCTTGCCGACAAGCGAAACCAGCGAGCCGACGACCATCATCGTCACCGCCCACCACAGGCCCCATTGATTGACAAGCTCCGTCCGATTCAACGGAATGACGGCGCCACTCGGCGCAAGGCGCGGCGCGATGTCGCCACGCTGGATCATCACCGGCGAGAGGAGGACGAAGTTGATGAACGCGCCGAGCAGGACGCTGCTGGCGACGCGGATGCCCATCAAACCGCCGACGCCGAGCATGGCGGCGTCGAGGCCGACGCGCAACCCGAGCGTGCGCACGTCGGTGCCGAGGATTTTCGGAATGCCAAGCTGATATTTCGCGGCGAACGCGTAGTAATACTCGTCGAGCCGGTCATGGAACACCCACGGCTCGCGCCAGCCGAGCCAGCGATCGAGGTGCAGGAGTTTGAATTGAAGAATTCGCTGGAGTCCATCGCTGACGATGAATTGGTAAATCGCCGCCAGCGCCGCCGCCACGCCGAGCAGCCGGGCGTGCATCATGCCCGCGCCCTTGGCCGCGCCGGTGTAGAGCGCGTCGAGCACCACGCCGCACGCGCGACCTTCGGGGAAGGGGAGCTGATCTTCGTTGATAAAGCGCCGTTTCAACGGGAACGCCACCAACACGCCGACCAGCGCGATGACAACCATCCACGCGAGCATCTGCCACCAGGGAACGATGTGGCCAGTGACGAGCATGTAGGCCGCCAGCGAGGAAGTCAGCGGCGTGGTCATGTAACCGGCCGCCGTGGCAATGCTCTGCACGGCGTTGTTTTCCAAGATCGTGATGTCACTCGCCCAGCCGGCGCGCGCAACGAGCCGGAACGTGCTGAAAGCGAGGATCACCGAGGTCAAACCGACGCCGAGCGTGACGCCAGTCTTGCCGGCGACGTAGAGATTGGTGGCAGCCAGGACGCCACCGAGCAGGAAGCCGGTCAACCCCGAGCGCAACGTGAGCTGAGGCAAGTCGCCGCGATAAACTTTCTCAAACCACCAGCGGTCTTTTGCTTCGCGGGTCCAGTTGCGGATTTCCTCGGGCGAGAGTTGGGCGAGAGCCATCGGGGGAACGATTGGAAGCGACGAGCGCGAGCATGACGCAGCCAGCGCGAGAATGCCAGCGCGCAGGTGAATCGCGCGCTCCTGCCGAAGTGGTATTTGACGAAGGGCAAAAAGGGGAGCGCGGGCATCCTGCCCGCTCTTGCCGGCATCCCTGCCGGCAAGCTCGTTGAATATTATGGCCGCCTCTGGCGGCATTTGTTATTCCGAAAAGCCGTCCGGCAAGGATGCCGGACGGATGCAGGCTGGAAGCCTGCGCTCCCCTTCTGCGAGCCGTCAGACAGAAACTAGCGTGCAAAGTGCGCGAGCGCATCGACGCGGCGGTCATCCGCTCCCTGCCAGCGGAAAAAATCGGCGATGGCGGCGGTGACGAAACGTTTCGCGCCAGCGACCGCCTCCGCCAACTCCAGCCCGCGCGCGAGACCGGCGGCGACGGCGGCGGCATACGTGCAGCCGGTGCCGTGCGTGGCGACGCCGGGCGTGAATGGCGCGGCAAAACGGACCACCGGATTTTGCGGCGACAACAGAAAATCGACGGCTTCCCGCGCTTGCTCTTCTTTCGGCGACAGCTGCTCCCAGCTTTGCTGCGCAAGGTGCCCACCTTTCATCAAAAACGGCACGCCGTAGCGGCGCGCGAGTTCCACGCCGGCAATTTCCAGCGCATCGAGATCAAGAATCGCCCGGCCGTCGAGCAGCACCCGCGCTTCGTCGAGATTCGGGGTCACCAGCGCGGCGAGCGGCAACAATTCTTCGCGATACGCCGAGATCGCATCGGCGCGCAGGAGCGCATCGCCGCTCGTGGCCACTATCACCGGATCGACCACCAACGGCGGACGCGGCGTCGGCAGCGCGCGGTAGAGCGCGGCGACGAGCCGGATGTTTTCACGCGAATAAAGCATCCCCGTCTTGATCGCCGCGACCGGGAACGCGCCGAGCGAGAGCGCGATTTGCTCGCGCACCACTTCCACATCGACCGCCTGGATGCGGCTCACGCGGCCGGGCACCTCGGCCACGACGCAAGTCAGCGCCGTCAGTCCATACACACCGAACGCAGTGAACGTTTTCAAATCCGCTTGCGCGCCCGCGCCCGCGGAATTATCCGAGCCGGCGATGGTCAGCGCGACCGGTGGAGGAGAGGGCGTGGGATTCATGGGAGAAATGACGGATTCACGTCTCGCATCGCCCTCCGCAGCTTAATCCTAATCGTAATCCTAATCTTAATCTCCGCCGCCGGAGGCATGAGCAAAGCGCCGCAAGCGCAGAGGACTAGGATGAAGATTACGATTACGATTAAGCCGGTGGAGAGAGAAAACTTTCACCCCGGACGCTTCATTTCAAAGCGATCCATCGTCCGGCAATACCAATCCGGACTCGCCATGCGCCCGACAACACGAAACCGCTCGCTGCGAATGCGCAGCGTCTTCTCATCCACCAACTCATCGCGCACGTGCACCCGCTTGACCAAACCGATAATCAGCCGGTTTGCGCCAATCTCCAGCGTGCCCCATTCCACACACTCCATGCTCACCGGCGCCTCCGCCAGACGCGGCGTGCGCACCACCGACGAAGGCCGCGTCGTCAGCCCCGCGCCCGGTAATTCGCTCACCCCGTGCGGCAAAGCCGCCGACGTGCGGTTCATCGCCTCCGCCGTCGCCTCGTCCACGAGGTTGACGACAAACTCATGCTGGCAACGCACGTTCAAAGCCGTGTCCTTCGGCGTGCCATCGGGCCGGTCGCCCGGACAAATGCCAACCGCCGGCGGATGAACGCCGAGGACGTTGAAAAAACTGAACGGCGCCGCGTTGACCACGCCATCCGCGCCCAGCGAAGTCACCCACGCAATCGGCCGCGGCGTCACCAGCGAAGCCAGCACGGCATAAGCGCGGTCGGCATGAATGCCCGCAAGATCGAATTCCATGCCAAATGATACGTAAGCCACTGCACTCGGCATTTGGAAACCGTCGTGCAAACGTTACGACGTGCCGGTCAAAATCGAGCCGGATCTCGCCGACCCCACTTTCTCCACCAGCCCCACAAGCGGTTTTCGAGTGGAAATGGAAGGAGTCTCTGAAAGGCGGACGAACGTAGGAGAATACTTCGCAATGATTTGCGCCACCCGGGTTTCGGACATCCCGGTCTGCCGTGCGATTCCGCCGAAGGTGCGCCAAGTGTGTTCAGGTCCATCCAACGCCATGAACACCGGGATTTCCTCGGGATCAGAAATGATATCGCGCCAGTTCATAGGATTATAATTTCGGTGGTTCTCGATCCCGCAACGCTTCTGGCTTTACGTTATCAATAATAAGGTCTTCGATCTGGTCGCGCAACGCGGAAGGTTCCAAGGCGGGATTGGCGTGCTCTTCTTTGCCGAAGAGGAGATTTTTTGGCCTGAACCAAAAGAACAAAACCGCCGTCAGCAAGACAACTGCAAAAACTCCGGTCATGCAGAGAAAACCCGCCCAAACGTGCTCCTCGGTCAGCTTGGAATTGGTGAGCACCAGCGCAAGGGTCGCTTCCACGATGAGGAGAGCCAAGCCGAGAAATGTCAGCGGCGTCGTGAGCGCCTGCAAAGTTCCGACTCGCGCAGTGTGGCCCGTCCTGCGAGGAACAAGCTTTTTCATAGAAGCTTAGGCAGCCCGCCGTTCCTTGATTGCTTGGAACAAGTCAGCCATCACCTCGCGGTGCGGCTTGGCGCCGAGGTTGCCCTTGCCGTGGACACGCACGCTCACGTTGCCAGCTTCCTGGTCGCGGCGGCCGACGACGAGCATGGTGTGGACTTTCATTTGTTCGGCGCGCGCGATCTTGCCGTTGATCTTGTCGGTGGTGAGGTCGATCTCGGCGCGGACGCCTTCGGCGCGGAGTTCGTGGTGAATGCTCTTCGCGTATTGCACGAGCGATTCTTCGTCGTCCGCGCCGGAGAGCAATGGCAGCACGCGGACTTGTTCGGGCGCGAGCCAGAGCGGGAAGTTGCCGGCGTAGTGTTCGATGAGGAAACCAATGAAGCGTTCGTGCGTGCCGAGCGGCGCGCGATGGATGCAGAGCGGCGTTTCGTCCGTGTTCTGCGAAGTGCGGTAAGTTAAGTTAAAACGCTTCGGCACGGCGAAGTCCACCTGGTTCGTCGCGATGGTGAACTCGCGGCCGATGGCGCTCCAGACTTGCACGTCAATCTTCGGCCCGTAGAAGGCGGCCTCGTTGGGCACTTCGACGTAGTTGATGCCGGAAGTTTTGAGGACGTTGCGCACCATCTCTTCGGTCTGCTTCCAGAGTTCCGGTTCGTTGACGAACTTCTGGCCGAGCTTCGCGGGATCGTGGGTGGAGAAACGCATGAGATACTTCTCAATGCCGAAGAGCTTGAAGTATTTTAGATACATCTCGTTCACCGCGTTGAACTCCGACTCGAACTGTTCCCGCGTGCAGTAGATATGCGCGTCGTTCATCTGCATGGAACGCACGCGCATCAGGCCGAAGAGTTCGCCCGATTGTTCGTAGCGGTAGTTCGTGCCGTATTCCGCGAGACGCAACGGCAAGTCACGATAGCTACGCGGCACCGCGGCGAAACACTTGTGGTGGTGTGGACAGTTCATCGCTTTGAGGTAGTAGCGATCTGGCTGAGGTAGCTTTGCTAGTGCTGCCGATGCTTTGCGAAACAACTCCACAGAATCTATGATTTCCGGCGATATCTCTCCGCGCTCAACTAGTTCAATCGCAAGAGTGCAAAGTCGCTCCATCCTTTGACGTTCCTCTTCTTCTTCGGCTTTGAAATCTCTGATCGTGAGCTTACTTGTTTTTTGCGAGTCAAAAGTTCTTTTTTCCGCAGGTAATTTGAAGAAAATTTCGAACTTTGAAGATTGTATTTCCTCTTCGAGTCTCCGACGTTCAGCTTCGTGTTCATCGAGCTTCATGAAAGGAAACATTGAGTCCCTATAGTAGGGAAGATGCCCACTTGTGAGATAAATGTTCTGTCGCGCGATGTGCGGCGTTCTTACGCGCTCGTAGCCGGCTTGGAATTCCGTCTCCTTCGCCAGCTTCTCCAGTTCTTCGATGATCGCGCCGCCGCGCGGCAGCCAGAGCACGAGGCCGGGGCCGATGTCTTCGTCGATCGTGTAGAGCTGCAACTCCTTGCCGAGCTTGCGGTGGTCGCGCTTCTTCGCCTCTTCGAGCATGGCGAAGTATTCGTCGAGCTGCGTGCGGTTCTTGAACGCGGTGCCGTAGATGCGCTGGAGCTGCGGGTTTTTCTCGTCGCCTTTGTAGTAGGCGCTGGCGACGTGCGTAAGCTTGAACGCGCCGATGTTGCCGGTGCGCGCGACGTGCGGGCCAGCGCAGAGATCGGTGAACTCGCCATTGCGGTAGAGCGTGATCTTCTCGCCCGCCGGGATGTGCTGGATGATGTCGAGCTTGAACTTGCTCGGGCTGCCCGGCCGTTCGCCGAGCGCGGCGAGCGCGCCCTTTTCTGCCAGCGTGAGCGCTTCGTCGCGCGAGACTTCGACGCGCTCGAAAACGTGGTTCGCCTTCGTTTCCTTTTTCATCTCCGCTTCGATCTTCTCGAAGTCTTCCGGCGTGATGCGGTGGCCGAGTTCGACGTCGTAATAAAAGCCGTTCTCCACCGGCGGACCGGCGGCAAATTGCGCGTCGGGCCAGAGCTTCAAGATCGCCGTCGCCAGGACGTGCGCGCACGAGTGCCGGATGCGCTCCAGTTCCGTCATCGGCTTGCCTTCGACGGCGTGGGGTGCGTGGTCTCCGGCCGCCGGGTCTTCGGCGGCGTTGCGTTCGTCGGCAGGTTGATCGGGCATGGCGTGAGAGAGAAAAATTTTGGGAACGCAACGTATCGCCGCGCGCGCCGCGCGCCAGCGGGATTCTGCTCCGTTTGCGTTGGAGAGCGGCGCTTTGTCGCCGCCGAAGCAGCGAAAGAAAACGGCGGCGACAAAGCGCAGCCCTCCGGGGAAAGCTGCACCCAGCTTTCAGCCAACCAACTCTGTTGGGACAGGCGCGGCTTCCAGCGGATCAGCCGTCTCCGCCTGCCCGGTCGCCGTGGCCGACGAACCTTCCACCTGGCGCAACTGGTAGATGAGCAGCAGCGACGCGACCGAGAGCGCGGCGGAAGCCCACGACACCGTGTCGTAGCCCACGAGCCGCGTCGTGTCGGCGCCGGGCGACGTGGGTATTTCCCCCAAAAACATCCCGCCCAGCCACGCGGCAAGGCCGGCGATGGCGTTGGAGACGGAGGAATTGACCGCGAGAAACCCGCCGCGATGCCGCGCCTCGATGCAGGCGGTGACATACGCCATCGCGGGCACGAAGCGTCCGCTCATGCAGACGGTGAACGCGGTCGTGAAAATCAGCACCAGCCCGAGCCGCAAGCCGCTCGGCAAGTGCGCGACGGCCAGCGTGGCTACGGCGGCAAAGAAAATCATGACGGTGTAAATCCGGCGCTTGCCGAAGCGGTCGGCCAGCCGGCCGAAACCGCTCATGGTAAAAATCGTGAACGCGCCGCCGCAGACATAAATCCACGGAAGCTGATGCTCGGAGACGCCAACGTTTTTGACGAGAAACGTCGCGAGATCGGTGAAGACGAGGTAGCCCGCGAGGGTGATGATTGCCATGAGCGCGAGGGCGACGAGGTGGTTGCGATTGAAGAGCACGCCGCGCATCCGCTGCACGGAGGATTCCGCCGCGCCGATGGCGTCGAGGTGCGTGCGCAACAGCGGCAGCCGCGCGCCCGCGCCGAGCCAGATGAGCGCGCTCAAACCGGCGAGGGCGAGGAACGGCGTGTGCCAGTTCATGCGGTTCGCCAGCAGCAATCCGAACGGCACGCCGGCGATTTGCGCGAGGGAAAACGCCGACATCACCACGCCGACCGCCGCGCCGCGCCGCTGCTCGGGGATCACGTCGCCGACGATGGCGATGAGGTTGCCGCCGACGATGCCGCCGAAGAGTCCCGCCAGCGCGCGCGCCGCGACGAGCAGCGGATAACTCGGCGCCAGGGCACAAAAAAGCGTGCCGACCGTGAAGCCGGCATACAGCCCGAGCAGGGCGCGCTTGCGGTCAAAGCGGTCGAGAAAAAATCCGGCGGCGAGTCCGGAGACGCCCGCGGCGAAGGCGTAGGCGGCGACGGCGAGGTTGAACTGCGCGGTGTTGATGCCGAACGCGCGCATGAGCTGCGGCCCGAGCGGCAGCATGATGATGAAATCGACGGCGATGGTGAATTGCACCAAGGCCAGGATGAGCAGCAGCGACAGCTCGCCGGGCTGGAGGCGGCGTGCGTCGTGCTGCGCGCGCGCGGCGGCTGCGGCGGTGATCGTGCGGCGGGCCCCGGGGAAAGTTTCGTTCATGGCGGAACGTGTAATGTCGGCCGCCCGCCGCCGGCGTAAAGGGTGGGGAGAAGATTTGGTGGTTTTGTGTTTTTTTCGTCGTCTTCGCCTGAGTTGGCGGAACGGGCCTCGCGCAAAGTTCGCCAAGGCCGCAAAGGAGAAGAGTAGAAATGGTTCTCTTCTCGTGTTGGGAGCGAGAACGAAGGGGAGCGCAGGCTTCCAGCCTGCCCCGTCCGGCATCCCTGCCGGACGGCTTTGAAATAACAAATGCCGCCGCAGGCGGCCATATTCTCCACGAGCTCGCCGGCAGGGATGCCGGCAAGTGCGGGCTGGAAGCCCGCGCTTCCCTATTTCCATTTCTTAATCCAACGCGCGCTGCCTTGGAGTCTCGCTCGCAAAATTGAGCCGCGGCTCCTTGTTCCCAGCCGGAATCTGACGCAAGCTGGCCCGCGCCCCCATGCCGACCGTTCCTTCCCCTTCATCCGGCGACGGCGACAAACCTGGTCCGCTGGCAACCGTGCTGGCGCTTTCCCGCGCGTTGCTGCTCGACCTGCATTGGCGGCGGCAGATGATGGTTTATCTCATCGCCGTGGCTTTCGGCATGATGATCGTCGGCGGCACGGTCGGATTCGATTTTTTGCGCGAGCGCGTGCCGCTCTTCCTCGCCTACTGGTGCGTCTGCGCGTTTCTTACGTTGGTCGCGGCGTTGCTCGCGCTCTACGATCTGCTCGTGCTGCGGCTCGTGGCGCGGCGGGCGCAGCGCGAGTTGCACGAGCGTCTGCTGGCGGAGACGGAAGCGCACCGCCAGCGCGAAAAACCGTTGAGCGCCACGCCGCCGCGGCCGACGACGACGACCACCGACGCGGATTGAGCATTGATTTAACAAAATCAATCATGCGCCGCTCGCGCGAAGAACTCGAAGCCGCCGAGGCGCGTCATCTCGCGCCGTATGCGCAACGCAGCGCGGCCTCGGCGGGCCGGCGTTATCCAGAAAAAAGCCACGCCTACCGCACGGCGTTTCAGCGCGACCGCGCGCGGGTCATCCATTCGCGCGCCTTTCGCCGGCTCGGATACAAGACGCAGGTTTTTCTCAACGGCACGGGCGACCATTTGCGCACGCGATTGACGCACACTATCGAGGTCGCTTCGATCTCGCGCACCATCGCGCGCGCCCTCGCGTTGAACGAAGACCTCGCCGAAGCCATCGCGCTGGCGCACGACCTGGGGCATCCGCCGTTCGGGCATCCGGGGGAAAAAACGCTCGACCGCCTTATGCGCGAGCACGGCGTGCGCGAAGGCTTCGATCACAACGCGCAAAGCCTGCGCATCGTCGAGGAAATCGAGGCGAGCTATCCCGATTTTGCGGGGTTGAACTTGAGCTTTGAAGTCACCGAAGGCTTGCGCAAGCACCAGACGTTTTACGATCCGCCGCCCGACCTCGCCGCCGCGGCGGGCTGGGAGCGTTACACCTGCCCGACGCTCGAAGCGCAGATCGCGAATCTCGCGGACGAGATCACTTACAATTCGCACGACATCGACGACGGCCTCGACGCGCATCTCATCACGGCCGAGCAACTCGACGCCGGCAGCGCGCTCTGGCGCGAAGTCCACGCGCGAACGCGGCGCGATTTCCCCGGCATGGACAGCCCGGCGCGTTGCGCGACGACCATCCGCCGGCTAATCGACCAGCAGGTGGAAGATGTCGTCGCCTCCAGCGCGGCGGCCATCGCGGCGGCCGGCGTGCAAAGCGTGGACGACGTGCGCCGGCAGGAGCGTCCGCTGGTGCGTTACAGCGACGCGTTGCTCGGTGCGAATGCCGAGCTGCGGCGCTTTCTTTTCACCCATCTCTACTATCATCCGGCGGTCGCCGGCGCGAACGCGCGCGCCTGCGCGAGCCTGGCGGACGTGTTCCGTTTTTATTTGGAAAACCCCACGCTGCTCGGTCAGGCGACCGCCGCCCGCGCGACGCGCGACGGTCTCGCGCGCGCCGTGTGCGACTACGTTTCGGGCATGACGGATCGCTACCTTTTGCAAGAACACGCGCGCCTGTGCGGCGGCGAGCCGGCGCTCATTGCAGCTCCGCGCCCAAGTGCTTGATGAGCAGCCGCAGGCGGCCCGGCAGGCTCGGTGTTTCCAAAATCTGCTGTCGGGCAAACGGGTCGGAAACGAAGAACGGCTGGGCCGCGATGAGGTCGGCGAGAAATTCGGCGTTGCCCGATTGCGCGAGGTGCGCTTCGAGCGGCGCCGGCAGCTCGATGCCGCGCTCCTGAAAGCCGCGGCACAGCTCGATGACCTTCGCGCCGAGCGCCTCGATCACCACGTCGCTCTCCGCCGGCACCAGCGTCGGCTCGTCATCTTCGGCGCGGACCGGCGCCAGCCGCGCGATGCGAAATGGCCGCTCCTGCACGTAGCCGGTGAAGCGCACTCGCGCGATGCCTTGCAAAATCAAGTTGCTCGTCCCATCCGCGTTGCCCACGCAAGCCCGCACCAGCCCGAGGCCGCAGACCTGGAAAAAATCATCCGCCCGCCGCGCTTCCTGCACGCCGGGTTTCATCAACGCGATGCAAAACATCCGGTCGCCCGCCAGCGCGTGCGTCAGCATCGTGCGATAGCGCGGCTCGAAGATGTGCAGCGGCAGGAGCGCGTGCGGAAATAACAGCGCGCCCGGCAGCACCATCACGGGCGCTTGCGCGGGCAGTGGGAGCGAGCTGAGATCGGACACGGGAAGCAAAACAGTGCGGCGGAAAAGGAGGAGGTCAATGCCGCAAAAATCCCTGATTCGCGCCGCCGTCCGCGCGCGGCTCGCCGGCCGGGGCAGCGAGAGGTTTTCAAAGCATTACGCTTGGCATCCGCCGACGGACGTGCGGTGAAAAAATTGCGGGGCAGTTCGCCGCGACGGTCTGCTTTCAGAACAGCCGGGCGCGCGCGCGGCACCGATTCCATTTCATCCCGCGACAAGCGGCGTTGTTCTGACGCTGGGCGGGGACGTTTTATCCACCGACAAGCTCCCTAATTTTTATGAACAAGAAAATTCACCACATCAACACCGGCCTTACCGAAGAACAACGCGAGGGCGTGATCGACATTCTCCAAGCCGTGCTCTCCGACGAGAGCCTGCTTTATGTCCGCACCCGCAACTATCATTGGAACGTCACCGGCCCGCGTTTTCACACGCTGCACGTCTTTTTGGAGGAGCAATACAAGGAGATCGAACTGAAAGCCGACGAGGTCGCTGAGCGCGTGCGGCAGGTCGGCGGATTTCCGGTCGGCACGATGGAGGAATTTACCAAGCTCGGCCATCTCAAGGAAAAGCCCGGCGACCGTCCGCCGGCGGAACAGATGATCGCGGACCTCGTCGCCGATCACGAACACATCGTGCGCGAGCTGCGCGAGGATTTGGAAGAGTGTCAGGACAAATACGAGGACGCCGGCACGGCCGATTTCCTGACTGGGTTGATGGAAGACCACGAGCAGATGGCGTGGATGCTCCGCGCGCACCTCGAAGACGACGGCCGACAGAAGTAAGCAGGTGGATCGCGCGCTCCGTCGCGCGATGGCTTAGCCGCTCTGCGGCTCTGGATAATTCAGGCGCCTCCTGCGGCGCACTCATCGCGCCGCGCGAGGGAGCGCGCGATCCACCTCGATTGCTGCCGCGACGCTGATTTCAGAGTCAGGTCGTCGCGTCGCCGGAAACGCCGTTCTCGTCACCGGCTACTTGTTCTTCGCCTTCGGCTTCACCGCTGGCGATGTCGTCGGAGCCGGCGCGGCTTTGTCGAGATCGCCGCCGAGGCCGTTGACGACCCCTGAGATCAATTTCCAAGTCCCACCTTCCAGACGATAGACGAACGTGAAATTCACCGGCGCTGGCTGGGCGGACGCGGTGCCAGTCAGCGTCATGTCACCGCCCGGATTCAGCGCGGGCGGCTGGGCAAAGGTCACGTTCGGCGAACCGTCTGTCGCCGATTTATCGATCCGCACACCGTCGGTAATCAGCTTGGCGAAGGCAGCGTTCAAGCGTTCCACGGTGGCCGTGCGTTGGTAGTCCGGCGCGGCGTCGCCGCGGTAGTCGCTGAAGTCTTTCTTTTCCAATCCGGCATCGAGCTGCAACAGCGTGGTCGCAGCAATGTTGGTGCATTCGCTCACCGGCGGCAGCTTCACTGTGTTCGTCGTTTTATCGACTTCCTGCGGATTGATCAGCAGACCCAGCGGTTTCCACGGACCGGCGTCATTGTAATAACGCGCGGTAAAACGGATGCGGTAGGGCGCGGTCGCATAGTAGCCCTGCGTCATGAGCACGCCGGAAGGTTCGAGGACCGGCGCAGGCTCGAAGACCGGCGTCATGCCTTTGACTTTGTCGAGCCGGATTTTGTTGGCCACCAAGCCTTGGAAGCCCGCGGTCAGTTTTTCCACCGTAGTCTGCTTCTGCCAACTCGGTGAGAGCGTGGCATAGAGTGCGTTGAAATCGCCGGTTTCCAGCGCCTTGTCCACGTCGAGCATCGTCTTTTCCGTCAACGCATTGAGTTCCTCTGGCTTCGGCAGCGTCCCTTTTTTCGGCTTGGCTTGGACCGTCAACGGCAGGAGCAGCGCACCGACGACGAGCAGCAGCGAAATGCACTGGCGACGAGAAAGAAAACGCGGGGAATCCATGGTGTTAAAATTGGAAAGCTGCAAGCGAACGCACGCACCGGGCGCGCGAACGACACGCTGCGTCCAGTGGTATCGCGCCGGATGTTTTTTGCGGTTGTGCGCGGCGCGTCAGACGACGGTCGCAGCCGCCGCCTTTTCCGGCGCGGCAGCCAGACGCGCGAGCACGCGTTCTTTGCCGAGAATCGCCAGCATGTGATAAAGACTTGGCCCGACCGAGCGACCGCTGACGGCGACGCGCGCCGGATGGATATAAGCGGCTGTCTTCACGCCGTGCGCGGCGGCGAGTGCTTTGAACACCGGCTCCAATCCATCGTGCGTGAACTCCGCCTCCGGCAACTCCGCCAGCCGCGCGCGGAGTTCACCGAGCCGCTCGTTCGCGCCCGGCGCGCGCAACGTTTTCTGCACCGCCTCGGCGTCGAACGGGAAATCGTCCGTGAAGAAAAACGCCGTCCACGCCGGCACGTCGCGCAAGGTCTTGATCTTTTCTTTGATCGACCCGAGCACCGCGTCGAGATACGCCTCGCCGCGGCCCGAATAATCCAGCCCGGCCCGGTCCATCCACGGCAGGCAGAGCGTGCGGAAACGCCCGGGCGTCACCGTCGCGATGTATTGGCCGTTGAGCCAAAAACATTTGTCGAGATCGAACGCGGCATTGCGCCGATTGATCTTTTCCAACTCAAAAATCTGCACGACTTCCGCGAGGTCGATCTTCTCCCGGTTGTCCTTCGGCGACCAGCCGAGCAGGCAAAGATAATTTGCCACTGCCTCGGGCGCATAGCCACCCTCAATGTAGCTGGCAATGGAGCTGCCGGCGTCGCGTTTGCTCATCTTCGAGCCGTCGCGATTCAGGATGAGCGGGATGTGCGCGAAGCGCGGCGGAGTCGCGCCGAGCGCGCGATAGAGTTCGATGTGCTTCGGCGTGTTCGAGAGATGATCCTCGCCGCGGATGACGTGCGAGATTTCCATCTCCATGTCATCGACGACGTTGACGAAATGGAAAATCCACGAGCCATCCGGCCGGCGGATGGTCATGTCGGGATGCGTGCCCGGATTGGTCAGATCAAACGCGATCTTGCCGCACACGAGGTCGTCCACCACGACCGTCTCGCGCGGCGACCGAAACCGGATCGCGCCGTTGTCTTCGTAAAGATGGCCGCCCGCGCGCAGGCGTTCCAGATGCCGCTCGTAGATGGCGTCGCGTTCGCTCTGAAAATAAGGCCCAAACTCGCCGCCGACCTGCGGCCCTTCGTCCCACTTCAGCCCGAGCCAGCGCAACCCGTCGTAGATCGCCTGCGCCGCCTCGTCCGTGTTGCGCGCCTTGTCCGTGTCCTCGACGCGCAGGATAAATTTGCCGCCCGCGTGCCGGGCAAAGAGCCAGTTAAACAACGCCGTGCGCGCCCCGCCGACGTGCAAAAACCCGGTGGGCGACGGAGCGAAGCGGACGCGGACGGGCGACGGCGATGAAGACGGCGAGTTTTCCATAAAATTCGAGTCAGCAAACTGGACGAGAACACCGCTGGCGGCAACTTCGTCGTAAATGAGAGCCTAATTAAACCGATGCATTTTTGTATATTAAATTCACCAAAAAAAGCTACATAATGCGTTATGGTGCGAGTCAAATATTGGAAAAAATTTCCTGCTTAAATCGAGTGGTTTACCTTGACCATAACGCCACCACACCCGTGTTGCCGGAAGTCTTCGAGGTGATACGTCCTTATTTCTGTGACGAATGGGGTAATCCTTCCAGCAGCTATCGCTTTGGCTCGAAGCTCAAGCGCGTGCTCGAAGTTGCACGGGAAGAAGTCGCCAGTCTGATTGGTGCGCACCCGTGCGAAATCCTTTTCACCAGCGGCGGCACAGAGAGCAACAATGCGGCGATTCACGCCTCCTTAAAGGCGCAGCCTGGCAAGCGGCATATTATTACGTCCGCCGTCGAGCACTCCTCCGTGCTCTCCTACTGCCGCGCGCTGGAACGCGAGGAAGACTGTGAGGTTACCTATCTGCCTGTGGATCGCGACGGCTTGCTTAGTCTAACCGATTTAGAAAATGCGTTGCGCCCCGATACCGCCGTCGTCTCCCTGATGTGGGCAAACAACGAGACCGGCGTGCTGTTCCCGATCGAAAAAATCGCCCTGCTCTGCCGCGCCCGCGGCGTTCTTCTCCATTGCGACGCCGTCCAGGCAGTCGGCAAACTCCGAGTCGATGTGCGCGAGGCGCCCGTTGATTACCTCTCGATGACTGGCCACAAGCTCGGAGCGCCGAAAGGCATTGGCGCGCTCTACGTGCGGAACAAGGCGCCCTTCGCTCCCTACCTGCACGGCGGCCATCAAGAACGCAGTCGCCGCGGCGGCACGGAAAACGTTCCCTTCATTGTCGGCCTCGGCCATGCTGCGCAACTCGCTGCCAAGTATCTGGCTCGCTACGACAAGCGCGTGCGCCCGCTGCGCGATGCTCTGGAGGAAGGCTTGCTCGCAGCCATTCCCGGTGCGGAGCGCAATGGCCACCCGGCCGAACGCATTGCCAACACCACGAACCTTACCTTCCACGGCATCGAATCCGAAGCATTACTCTTGCTGCTTGACGGTTCCGGCATCTGCGCGAGCAGCGGCTCCGCCTGTCTCGCCGACTCGCCCGATCCTTCGCACGTCATCGCTGCGATGAAGCCCGGTCCTGCTGCCCGGCAGATGATCCGGTTTTCTCTTGGCTGGGATAGCCCCCTAGACGAAATCCGCGAAGCCATTGCCACTGTGCAGCGCTGTGTTGCCAGCCTCCGAAGCATGCGATGAAATTGCCTTCAGACGCCGAGATTGCGATGGCGAAGTTCACGGACCACCTGCTCGTGCCGCTTTCCCGTTCGGACAAATCCGCCTTACTCGCCCGTGGCGGCTACACGCTGGCCAACGCGCTCCGCCTCGCAGAAGACTTGCGCACACAAATTCTTCCACTAGATGCACAACCGGGGCGCGTCACGCCGTTCGGCCAAAGCTTCGAGATTCGCGGCCAACTCGTCGGTCCGTCTGGCGTGCCCCTGTCCATCCGCACCATCTGGCTAAAGGACACCTTGTCCGGGCGCTTTCGCTTCCAATACATTGATCCCGCTTTCGACACCACGTGTATGACCCTGGAGCTTTACAAAGACGCCGCTCTCAGCATTGATCTGCCGGAATTCAGGCTGCGAAAAGGCGACATCGTCAAGCTCGTGGATGAGCTCCATGCGCCGGACGGCGCACTCGGTTACGCCGTCGAAGTTTTCAACGCCGTCGGCGACACGATCGACGTCCATTTCATCCCGAACACAGCAGTCGAGCCGTTACGCGAAGATGAAGTGCTTTGCGTCCGGCAGCGCGAAATAGCTTACTGATTAGGACGTCGTAGAGGACCTGTTTGGTATGGGCATCGCACCATCTGATACGTTGGTATCAAAAATCGCGCTTTCGAACGCTTTATAGAGCCTGGTCTCTCCGACTCCACTCGCCGGATATGTATCAAACGTGAAGGGGCATAGTTTCACAGCTTTTTTAAGCTGCGCGTTGAAGAATTCTGCATCAAGCCGCGGTTCAGGTTTCTCCGCGAGACCCTTACGCGCCAAGTTATCGAGCAACCGCATCAAGGCAGAAAACCCGATAGTTCTCCCGAGCGGGGACTCTGGTCGCGTCCAGTCATCGCCGAAAACGTCTGCGACGGCTTTGAAATAGTTCATAACTACGCGCAGAATCGCCCAATCCTTGTTCTCTACGAAGAAGCGCCAGAACACGCAGTCTTTGTTGCCTGGGTCATCCACTTCAAGGGTTTCCCCACGCTTCACACGATCTCGCACTAAATCGGGATCGATGCAGATCAGTGGTAGCAGTCGTTTGACGAATGTTGCCTGTGTTAGCTTTCCGACATAATCTTCCGTCCGTTTCCCCAGCGGCTTAATTTGGTGGTAAAATGGTGATGTCTTATCTGTGTTAAGTCCCTTAGCAATGTGGTGGCAGGTTTTTTGTGGCGAACGCGCTTTCGTTTCGTCAAAAAGATCATAGACCAGAGAAGGATTTACCTTAGTCTGTTTGAGGTTGATCGTCGCGAAGAGCATCGCTTGGTCTTCCAAGGGAAGATCTATAAAAATCGCAACGATAAGGTCGAAGTTATCTGAGTTTAACTTATTGAACCCTGCTAGTCGGTGTTGCCCATCGATGATGCTTGCCGTCCGTTCATCACGCCGTAAAGCTAATGCTCCGGGTTGCTCAGTAAGCACGTTGGATGACTTCACTTGGATGATAAAAGAATTCGGAAACGCAGCATCAAATGTTCCGATGTATTGCTGTATTTCTGTTTGTCTGCGAGTCGATAACTCGCGTTGAATGCCGCTGTAGGATTCGATTTCGCGTTTGGATTGACGACGCGTGTCAGCATAGGCGATGAATTGAAGATCGGTAGCTTTCATCACGCCGACGTAAAAAACGCCAATGGGCTGATGCACCTCGAACACCTCGACCTTGATCGGATCCGGATTTCCAGTGGAAGCGTCTTCGAATATCATAACTTGATATCATCTACCTCAGTATTCTCCTTGGCCTGCGCAGTCATCTCGACAATGGGTTTATTAAGAGCCTTCTCTACGGTGCGGTGGTCGAGTGATTCTAATTCTAGAGTAAAGAGTCGAAAATTTAGGAGAATAGCAACAGGAACAATCAAGGCCGTGACCCACGTTACAATAGTCATTTCTAATGGTATCTGTGGATATTTATTGCCGAAAGCGAGGCCGACTCTCGTAATTACGCCAATCATCATTGTAAGCATCAGCCCAATGTAAGTAAGCATCTCGCGCTTCTTCAAATTGATTTGCGTTTCCTTGACGAAGAATCCCAACGAAACCCCCGACAAGGTGATCGCAAACATTACGAATTCTCCATCTGCTAGCGCTTCTTTTGTCCGAACGTAGCCGCACAGATATAGTGCGAGAAATGGAACCCAAACACCCGCGAGCCCGTAAATAATGTTATGGAGAAACCACTCGTAAATGTCCCCGCGTTTCTCGACGGTTCCAAATGAGGATCGCTTCCATGCTCGATATATACTGTCTCGCACTTTTCTTAGCATAATTTTCATTACTTCATAAAATTGCTTACTGCTTTCATCTGCCCCCGTCTCGCCAGAACTGTCGTGCTTCCCCAAGCTGTAGCTTGTATCCTGCGCGCCGCAGTGCCGCTTCACCCTTCTCCAATTGTCGTGCCGCCACGCCGCCGAGAATTTGCTTCTGCTCTTTTGCGCTGAGCGTCTGCGGAGAGAAGTGCAGGCCGGCGGCGGCGAGTTCGGCGAAGTCCACGCTTGCGCTCATGAATTTGTCGGCGTCTTGCGAGGCGAGCCAGAGCGGAAAGCCCCAAGACCGACCTTCGCGGGCGAGTTTCTCAAGCAGGCGCGCTTTGCCGTCTTTGGGAAGAATATTGTGCGCCTCATCGACGAAGAGCACCATCTGGAGCGGCTGCACGTCGTTGCGCACAGAAAGGTTTCGGTTCAGCCGCTCGATGAAGTAGTTCAGGATGAAAGCAACGGCGAGCGCGCGGGTGTCGTTGTCAAGCGGCTTGAAGTCTATGACTACCGGGCGGCGCAGCCAGTCCTCGAAGGGTTGCGCCTCCTTAGCATCCGCGAAGATGCCGAGATCAACGATCTTGCTCAACACGGAAACCGCCACGCCCGTAGAGCCGCTGCTTTGCAGCGCAGCGACCAATCCGGCAAAGTCTGGCTGCGAGAGTTGCGCGTAGGCTTGGCGGATGGCGTCTTCCTGGTTCGGGCCCATCTGCGGGCCGAAGGAACGCACGAGGGAAGCGACCCGAGAAGCGATGTTTGCGGTTTCAGGCGCAGTCTTGCCGGCATAGAGCGGATTAACGGGCAACCGGCTGTCGATGAGCCGCACGTAGTCCGCGCCCGTGAGGTCAAAGAACTTCTGCCGGTTGGCAGCTTTGACGGCATCATCGCCGGCAGCTTCGAGTTCACCCTTGAGATCGAAGAAGATAAAGCGCACACCTTGTCGCGCCACCTGCGCGAGCAGATCGAGTGCGAGCTGGCTCTTGCCCGAGCCGGGTTGGCCGGAGATGACGAGCAGGCCGTTGCCGCCGGCTTGATTGATCGTCCATTCCTCCGCGTCCACCAGCAGCTTGAGTTTCACCGCGTTCTCTACGACCGCCCGCGGCTTGGATGTTGCGGCATCACCGCCAGCTTTGCCAGCACCGCCAAGTTCATCGCCGCAGAGCTTGAGCAACGCGCCGACGAACCGGGTCTGGTCGCGCCCGCTCTCTTCCCAGATGCTTTGCAGTCGTTGACAGCCGTATTCGAAGTGCAGTCGGAACTGCCGGCGGTAGGCTTCTTCTTCCAGCGTTTGGCCGGCGCGATGGTTGAGCGCGGCGCGAACGACTTCACGCAGCTCGTCGCCGATCACGGTTTCGTCGTCGAGATCTTTGCCTTGACCTTCTGGCGATTTGAAGTTGGACGGAACGCCTTCGCCCAACGCGAGGAAAAGCGCCGAGCGGCCGAGCACAGCTTTGTTGCGCGCACCAATGCGCTGATGCACGCTTTCGATGAATTCCTCCGCAGCGAGGCTTGGCTTAAATTTCATAGTTCACCGAGTTGGCCATCGCTGCTTCCGCCGCTTTCCATTGCATAAACTGGGCACGGGTGGCAGCGAAGTATTCCTCGTAATCTGCGCGTCCCGCCGCCAGTATCCGCGCGGCCTGACGCGCGGCTCGGTCGAGTTGAGCGCGGGTTTGCCAGTCTAGCGTGCTGTGGAAGATGTCTTCGCGCATGATGAACTCGATCATTACTGCGTCTGCCGCGCTGCAACCGAGCAGGGCAACAATGCTCTCTTGGTAAAAGCTCACAGGCTGCGGCCGAAATAATCGTCAGTGACTCGCACCGCGTAGTCGCCGCTCTCTGGATTGCCGTCGGGGTGCAACGTGTAAACGCGCGCCAACGAATTTTTGATCCGATCAAACTGTTCGCTGTCCGGGTCGATCTCCGCGTTAGTCGTGAGGACAATGGCTTGGTGGCCGGAGAGGTAGAGCCGCTCAAGCACCGAGCGACGCACTTCCTTGTCGAATCGACCGAGCGGGGTATCGACCACCAGTGGCGGGGCGAGCCGCGCGAGCCGGCGCAACGCCTCGGTAAACGCCAGCAGGCGCACCTGCTTCTGCCCGGCAGAGGTGTTCACCAACTCCCACGGCACGAGACTGCCGCTGCGGCGTCGCAACTGGCAGTTCCACTGCGCGTCGAACTCCAGACCGTTGAACTCCAAGCCGCGCTCGGTGATGTCCACCCAGAGTTCGCCGACAATTTGAGAGATTTGCTCGCGAAGTTGGATGGCCGCGGCGGATTTGATCTTCGCCACAGCCTCGCGGTAGCGATGAGCAGTCAAGGATAGGGTGCGTCCGCGGTCGATTTTCTCGACGACTTTGCGTTGCTCGGTTTCCTGTCCTCGAAGCTCGACGAGCTTTGCTTCGAGCTGGACGATTTCTGCCTCCACTTCCTTGAGCCGTCGCTGTGTGGCGTCCTGCTCGGCGATGAGCCGACCGCGGCGCTCGCGGAGATCATTGCCTCGTTCGCGCGCCGTGTCGTCCTGTGTCAACCGCGCGAGTCGCTGGTTGAGGTCGCGCAGAGAGGCACGACCGCGGTCGAGTTGCAACACGGTGTCGGCTACCGAACCGACTTCGCCAAGGGGCGCTATCAACCGGCCACGGATTTGCGCGCTCACTTCCGTGCGTTCGCAGACGTAGATGTCGTCCGACATTCCTTCCGGCGCGGGATCGAAGAGTCGCGGCCGAGCGTCGGTCAACCGCTGGGTGTAGAACTCGCGGGTTGGGTCGGCAGTGTGTGTTCCGGCGGTGGCTCGTCGAAGACTTGACTGCGGACGGTGGGGACGCGCAGGCCGTCAGACAACCTTCTCGAAAGCGGCGAAGAAGCGATTCTGTCTGTGCCAGTCCAAATGCACTGTGCTTGGCCAATATTCTCGCCTCGCAGGCAAATACAGATTGCGGCCAGCCATATGAACGAGGCTCCAATCGCCGCCGCCTGATTCGTCAAACTTGTTTGCGTCCACTAACACGCGGAAATCATCGGTGACTGACCATAATCCGCGGTCGAACTGCCAATGTGCGTTCTTACACAGAGCTAGCCCGTTGCTAGGATGATTGTTCTTGCTGTAGCTGAATTGATGGATGTGCGCAGCATCGACGATACTTTCCATTCCCAACGTCGTCAGGCGATAGCCAGTTAGAGCACAACGGTGTTGATAAGCGACAACCACCACATCGATTCTGAAGCGCCCTTCACGGCCTTTTGATTCTTCAGTTCTATATTGCGCGGCGTCTTCACGCATGACGTTCTGATCTGGAACCGGTATTCCGACGAGCGCATACAACGCGATTTGCTCTTGTAGATTAAAGTAGCGTCCTTGAGCGATAATTGTCCGTCGGGCTTGCTCACGAAATCCACTGTGTTGTAGGCATTCTCGAAACTCGGGATGCAGTCGAACTTTCGTCGTCAATTTCTTATCAGGTGATGGCGAACCATCTTTCATCAAGGGCTCCCAGAAGCCGTCGCCTTTCAGATGGTGAAAAGGTAGTCGAACGCTAGGAGGCTGGCTTCGACGCGAGGCCACGACGCTCGAAAAGACGCTGAATCTAAATACCAAGTCAGGCGACAAGGCAAGTTCAGCCCCGAGCTCGCCACGTTCGGCAAGTTCGAGCACCACC
>JAFAXH010000077.1 GCA_019241085.1 Verrucomicrobiota bacterium
GCGCTGCTGGTCTTCGCAACATTTCCCGACGCGGAAAAAGCGCGCGAGATCGGCATCATGAAGGCCATCGGCGCGGATGTCGGCCAGGTCGTGCGCGTGTTTCTGGCGCAAGGCATCGTCGTCGGCGTCTTCGGCGTGCTCAGCGGACTCGGCGCTGGTTTGGGCGTGCTCGCCGTGCGCAATCCCTTCAAAAACTGGCTGGCGAACGTGCTGCACATCGAGCTGTTTCCGCGCGCCATTTACGGCCTCGACCAGATTCCCGCGCAAACTTTGCCGGGCGACGTGGCGATCATTTGCGTCAGCGCGTTTGTCATCTGCTCGCTCGCCGCGCTGATCCCCGCGTATTTCGCCGCCCGGCTCGATCCGGTGAAGGCACTGCGGTTTGAATGAAGAATGACAAAAGGGTTTTTCCTTTACCTGTCATCCTGAGCTTGTCGAAGGATCGCTTGCTGAATGTCTGGTGAGGTGGATTACACAAACCGCATTCAGGATGCGCTGCGAGCCAAGGCAAATAGTAAGAGGTTTGCCTGCGGCTGTCTCCGCTGCGCTCCGGCTCTCGACTTCGCTCGGGATGACAACGCTAACAATTCGACGATGAATGCGGACGATGCGCTGCTGGTCTTCGCAACATTTCCCGACGCGGAAAAAGCGCGCGAAGTCGGTCGCACGCTGGTCAGCGAACGGCTCGCGGCGTGCGTGAACATTCTCACCGCGCCCGTCGATTCGATCTACACCTGGCAAGGCAAAATCGAAGCCGCCAGCGAGACGCTCGCGTTGCTCAAAACCACGCGCGCCGTTTATCGAAAACTGGAAGCCCGCCTGCGCGCGCTGCACCCTTACGAAGTGCCCGAAATCATCGCCCTGCCGCTCGCCGCCGGACTGCCCGCGTATCTGCAATGGGTCGCCGCGAATTGCGACGCTGCCGACGACGCTCAGGCGCGCGGGTGAAATTTGAAATGCACCGATTTCAGCCGGCGTTGATCGACGTGCGTGTAGATTTGCGTCGTCGAAATATCCGCGTGCCCGAGCAGTTCCTGGATCACACGCAAGTCCGCGCCATTGTTGAGCAGGTGCGTCGCGAACGAGTGCCGCAACAAGTGCGGATAAACTTTCATGGGCAAGCCCGCGCGTTCCGCGATCCCTTTGACGATGTCGTAAACGCGCTGCGTCGTCAGCTTCTGCCCGCGGTTGGAAAGGAACACCTCCGAGCCAGTCTTTTTTTTCACAAACTGCGGCCGGCCACGCTCCAGATATTCCGTGAGGGCGGCGCGCGCCTTCTCGCCGACCGGCACCAGGCGCGGCTTGTTGCCCTTGCCGAGCACGCGGATGAGGCTTTCCTCGAGGTGCAGATTTTCCAGCCGCGCGCCGGTCAGTTCGCTGATGCGCAGGCCGCTGGCGTAGAGCAGCTCCAGCATTGCGCGGTCGCGCAGGAAAAATCGGTCGTCCGGCCCATCCGTCGGCGTCAGGCTTTCGAGCAATTGCTCGATCTGCATTTCGTTCAGCGTTTCGGGCAACAACCGTTCCTGACGCGGCAGCGGCAGCGTTTCCGTGAGGTCCACCGGCACGCGGCCGCGCGCGTGGAGGAAGCGGAAAAAAATGCGGAACGCGACGACGACGAGCGTGATCGAACCCGTTGCCAGTCCGCTGCGTTTGCGGGAGGCGAGGTAGTCGGAAAGGTGCGCCATCTTCACGGCCGCCGGCTCCGTCACGCCGCGCTCGCGGCCCGCCCAGGCGGCGAAGCTTTCGAGCGAGCGTTGCACGCTGAGCTGGTAGTTGTCCGACAGCCCGCGCTCGGTGGCGAGAAAGCGGATGAATTCGTTGATCGCCGCTTCCATGAGGAAAAGTTCTAAGCCCCAAGTTCTAAGCCCGAAACAAATCCCAAGCTCAAAGCTCCAATGCAAAAGGTCACGTTAAGCGCCCAGCCGTCGATTCTTTTTGAGCTTGGCATTTCGAGCTTGTTTCGGGCTTAGAACTTGGAGCTTAGAACTTCCCAGCGCCATCGGGCAAAGTTCGCCCCGTAATTTTTTGATATGCCTGCAAGTATTTCTCGCTCGTGCGCGCGATGATCTCCGGCGGCAACTTCGGCGCCGGCGGCGTTTTGTTCCAATCCAAAGTCTCCAGATAATCGCGCACGAATTGCTTGTCGAAACTCGGCGGACTCGTGCCCGGCGCGTATTCCGCCGCGGGCCAGAAGCGCGAGGAATCCGGCGTCAGGCATTCGTCGATGAGCAACAATTCCCCGCTCGCGGCATCCGTGCCGAACTCGAATTTCGTGTCCGCGATGAGAATGCCGCGCGCCGCCGCGTATTCCGCGCCGGCGCGGTAAATCGCCAGGCTCGCGTCGCGCAGCCGCGTCGCCAGCGCCGCGTCGCCGCCGAGATGGCGCACGCAGCCGTCGAAGTCGATGTTCTCATCGTGCGCGCCGCCTTCGGCCTTCGTGGCCGGCGTGAAAATCGGCGCCGGCAAGCGGTCGCCCAAACGCAGTCCCGCCGGCAGCCGGTGGCCGCACACGCTGCCGCGCTCCCGGTATTCCTTCCAGCCGCTCCCGGCGAGATAGCCGCGCACGACGCACTCCACCGGCAGCGGCACCGCGCGCCGCACGAGCATCGCGCGCCCGGCCAGCTCGCGCGCGAACGGCTGTAGCATGTCGGGAAAAAGATCGAAGTCTTCCGTGACGAAATGATCGCCGAGTCCAAGCGCCGGCAGGGCGCCGCGCAGATGGCGAAACCAGAAGATCGAGAGCGCGTTGAGCACGCGGCCCTTGTGCGGAATCGGATCGGGCAAGATCACGTCGAACGCCGAGAGCCGGTCGGTCGCCACGAACAAAATGCCGTATCCGCCGAGGTCGAAGACTTCGCGCACTTTGCCCGAGCGCACCTTCGGGATGCCGGGCAGATCGAGGGTGAGAATTTCCACGGGCGCGAACATACGGGAAGGAAGGCCCGCGAAACACACGAAAAACGCGAAAGAAGAAAGAAAAATATGCCGTATTCTTTTCACTCTTTTTCGCGTCCTTTCGCGCATTTCGCGGGTAATCTTCTCCAAGATCATGAACCCGCCGCCGCCCAGCAAAGACGACATCGCCGAAATTTTCGAGAGCACCGCGCAATTGCTCGAACTCAAGGGGGAGAATCCGTTCAAGGTGCGCGCCTACCAGAACGCCGCGCGGGCGGTCGAGCTTTTCTCCGGCGACCTCGTGGCCGCCGCCGCGACGCCCGGCGTATTGGAAGAAATCCCCGGCCTCGGCAAGCACAGCGCGGCGCACGTGCGGGAACTGCTGGAAACGGGGCAGTTCGCTTTTTTCGAAAAACTGCGCGCGGAATTTCCCGCCGGCATTTTTGAGCTGTTCACTTTGCCCGGATTAGGTCCGAAAAAAATCAAGGCGCTGCACGAGCAACTCGGCGTCAGCGATCTCGCCACGCTCGAAGCGGCGACCCAAGCGGGCCGCGTCGCTGCGCTGGCGGGATTTGGAAAAAAGACGGCGGACAACCTGCTCAAGGCGCTCGCCAACCGCCGGCAGAACGCCAGCTTGTTCCGGCTCGGCGACGTGGCCGCGGGGGGGCGCGCGCTCGTCGAGGCGTTGCGCGCGCACCCCGCCGTTGGCCAGGTGAGCGAGGCGGGCAGCTTCCGGCGGCGCAAGGAAGTGCTGCACGATCTCGACCTCGTGCTTTCCACGAAGGAACCGGCGTCGGTGATCGAGGATTTCGTCAAGCTGCCGGAAGTCGCCGAGGTGCTCGCGCGCGGCAGCACGAAGGTCAGCGTGCGCCTGCGCGGCAGCGGGATCGCCTGCGATCTGCGCGTGGTCAGCGACGTGGAATATCCCTTTGCGCTGCACCATTTCACCGGCTCGAAGGAGCACAACATCGCGTTGCGCAACCGCGCGCTCCAGACGCGCGGCTGGTCGATCAACGACTACCGTATCACGCCCGCGCAACGGCCCAACGGCACGCCCGGAGACCCGGTGCCGGCGATCCATGACGAGCACGATTTTTATCGCGCGCTCGGCCTCGATTTCATCCCGCCGGAGCTGCGCGAAAACAACGGCGAGATCGAGGCCGCGGCGATTCCCGGCGCGCTGCCTGCGCTGGTGCAATTGGAAAATCTGCGCGGCACGTTTCATTGCCACACGCACGCCAGCGACGGGCGCAATTCGCTGGAAGAAATGGCCGGCGGCGCCCGCGCGCTCGGGCTGCAATATCTCGGCATCGCGGATCATTCCAAGTCGAGCTTTCAAGCCAACGGTCTCGACGCCGGCCGGCTGCTGGCGCAACGCGCCGAGATCGACGCGCTCAACGCACGCTACCGCCACGAGGGCGTGGATTTCCGTTTGTTCAGCGGCGTCGAGTGCGATCTGCTGAAAGATGGCTCGCTCGATTTTCCCGACGACGTGCTCGCGCAGCTCGACTACGTGGTCGTCAGCGTTCACAACGCCTTCACGCTGCCCGAGGCCGAGATGACGGCGCGCATCATCCGCGCTCTCGAAAATCCGCACGTCACGATGCTCGGCCACCTCACCGGTCGCCTGTTGCTCTCGCGCGAAGGCTACGCTGTCGATGTGCCGGCGGTGATCGACGCGGCGGCGCGCACCGACACGATCATTGAACTCAATGCGAACGCACGCCGGCTCGACATGGATTGGCGCTGGTGGAAGCGGGCGAAGGAACGGGGCGTGAAATGCGCGATCAATCCCGACGCCCATCGCGTCAGCGGATTGCAGGACCTCTGGTTCGGCGTGGCGCAGGCGCGCAAAGGCTGGCTGGAACGCGCCGACGTGGTGAATTGCCTGCCGCTGGGCAAAATCGAAAAAGCCTTGCGCGCAAAACGCGAACGGGCGTAAGCCCTTCCTTCTGCGTTGTCATCCCGAGCGAAGTCGAGGGACCTCTTACTAATTGTCTGGCGAGGTAGATAAACAAACCGCTTTGCTCCTGCGCCACGAGCCAAGGCAGCAGCAAGCGATCCTTCGACTTCGCTCAGGATGACAGGAAAAAAGAAACGCCGCGCACGCACGACGACAAATCCGAAACAGCGTTTGTTGACATGCTATTTTATTACGCTCTCGCCGCGCTCGTGGGCTACTTGCTCGGGTCGATCCCGGTCGGTTATGTCGTCGGTCGCGCGCAGGGCATCGACATTCGTCAGCACGGCAGCGGCAACATCGGCGCGACGAACGTGCTGCGCGTGCTCGGCAAAAAGCCGGGGATTTTTGTGTTCGTGTGTGACGCGCTGAAAGGAATTTCAGCCGTGTTTTATGGAAAATTTGTCGGCTCGTTGACCTCCGCGCCAACCGGAACATCAGCGCCGCCAATCGGTGCGAACTCCGTCGAACCACAGCAATTCGGCGAACTGGTCCCCGTCGCGATCAACAACCACTTTGTGCTGCTGTCCATCACCGCCGCGGTCGCCTGCATCCTCGGTCACAATTTCCCCGTCTGGCTGCGCTTCAAAGGCGGCAAAGGCATCGCCACCACGGCCGGCGTGTTGCTCGCGCTGATGCCGCTCGCGTTTGCGGTGGCGGGCGCAGTCTGGGCGGCGGCGTTTTTCACGTTGCGCTATGTTTCCGTCGCGTCGCTGCTCGCGGCGGCGATGCTGCCGGTGGCCGTCGGCGTGCTCTGGCGCTTCGGGCGGGCGGACGCGGCTCTATTTTATTTCTCGCTCGTCGCCGCGGCGCTCGCGTGGTGGCGGCATCGCGCGAACATCCAGCGGTTGCTTGCCGGCACTGAGCCGCGTTTTACGAAAAAACCGAAAGCTCCCGCCGCTGAACCGCCGCCTCCCTCGCATGAATAACCCCGACGCAGAGATCGCCATCCTCGGCGCCGGCGGCTGGGGCACCGCGCTCGGTGTCGTGCTCGCGTCGCGCGGACGCCGCGTGCTGCTTTGGGGCCGTGATCCGGCGCACGTCGCCAAGCTGCGCAAGACGCGCGAAAACGCCGCGTATCTGCCGGGCATCGAGCTGCCGAAAAATCTCGCGCCGACCGCCGACTTCGCCCATCTGCGCGGCGCGGCACTGGTGTTGTTTGTCACGCCGTCGCGGGCGCTGCGCGACGTGGCGGGGATGCTCGCGCGGAGCGGCGTGGAACTTTCCGCCGATGTGCCGCTGCTCTCCTGCACGAAGGGCATCGAGCACGGCACCGGCCAGCGGATGAGCGAGATTTCGCGCGAGTTTTTTCCGCAACATCCCATCGCCGCTCTCTCTGGTCCGAGCCACGCGGAAGAAGTCGCGCGGGGCACGCCGACCGCCGTGGTGCTCGGCTCGGAAAATGCGGAAGTCGCGGCGCAGTTGCAGGCGATTTTCAACGGCGACAGCCTGCGCGCTTACACGACCGACGACCTCGCGGGCGTCGAACTCGGCGGCGCGCTGAAAAACGTCTTCGCCCTCGCCGCCGGGGTCTCCGACGGCCTCGGCCTCGGCGACAACGCGAAGGCGGCGCTCGTCACCCGCGCGCTAGCCGAGATGATCCGCCTCGGCACGCGACTCGGCGGCCGGCGCGAGACGTTCCAGGGTCTCAGCGGCATCGGCGATTTGATGGTTACCTGCTTCTCGCGTCACAGCCGCAACCGCCAGGTCGGCGAGCGTCTCGGGCGCGGCGAAGCTCTGGAAAAAATCACCGGCTCGATGCGCATGGTTGCCGAGGGTGTGCCGACGGCGCGCAGCGCGCAGGAGTGCGCCCGGCGCGTCGGCATTCACTCGCCGATCATCGACCAGGTTTTCGCGCTGCTCTATGAAAAACGCTCGCCCGCCGCGGCGTTGCGCGAATTGCTCCTGCGCGATCCGCGGCCGGAGCGGGATGATTGAGGCCCGCTGCGCGCGGGAAGCTCAAAGCTCGAAGTTCTAAGCTCTAAACAAGCTCAAAGGTTCAAGTTCAAAGTTCAAAATATTGAGCACGAGAAAATCACTGGCGTCAGCTTTCGAGCTTCGAGCTTGGAATTTGTTTCGAGCTTAGAACTTGGGGCTTAGAACTTCCCGGCGTCAGCCGGGCTTTAGCTGCACGACCATCTCGATTTCGACGGCGGCGCTTTTCGGCAGGCTGGAAACGCCCACCGCCGCGCGCGCGTGGCGTCCGTTGTCGCCGAAGATTTGCACCAGCAAATCCGACGCGCCGTTGATGACCGCCGGCTGCTCAGTGAAATCCGGGCCACAATTCACGTAGCCGCGAATGCTCACGACTTGCGCCACGCGGTCGAGCGAACCAGCGCTGGCCTTGATCGCCGCCAGCAAGTTCAGCGTGCAAGTCCGCGCGGCGGCCTGGCCTTGTTCAATCGTCACGTCGCCGCCGACTTTGCCGCGCATGGTGAGTTCGCCGTTCACGAATGGCAGCGCGCCGGAAAGATAGAGCAAATCGCCCGCTGCTTTCGCCGGCAGATAGTTGCCTGCCGCTGCGGCGGGCGACGGCAGCGTGAGATTGAGTTCACTCAACCGGCTCTCGACGCGGCTCATGGAATTATCATTGCAACTGGAACGTCACCGGCACCGTTGAGGTAGAGCTCGGCGGTCCTTTCCAATGTCCCGGCGCGTAAGATTTCACTGCGTTGTCGAGAATCGGATTGATCGACTGGACCGTCGAGCACGAGGTCACGTTGCCACTGGCATCCGTCGTGACACGGAAGCTGCCGCTGCCGGTAATTTTCATCTGTCTCGCCTGCGGCGGATAAGGAGGCTTCGGCGTCATCCACTTGCCCTTGCCGCCGACTTTGCCGCCGGGCGTGCCGTTGGGCACGCCGCCGACCACGCCGGGCACATACGTCGGGCCGCGCTTGGCGTTGGGCGGGATCGTGCCGGTGAACTTGGGCACGTTCTTCGGTTTCTCGGGCGTTGCCGACGGCGTGGGATCGACGAACTGCGCGTCCGGCTCCGGCGGCGGCGGAGTTTCCTCCTCCATCGGCGGCGTTTCCTCGGGCGTCGGCTCGGGTGTGGAATCGTCCGGCTGATCCTCGGGGACGACCAGCTCGGGCGGCGGCGGGGCGTCGTCAAACGGCACCTCGATCAACTCTTCCTGCACCGGCTTGTTGCGCTTGAACCACTCGGGGTGGAATGCGCCGGCGGCGACCACCGCGCCGTCCAGCGCGCACACGGCCAGGAAGCAGGCGACGACGCGGCCCTTCGATTGGCGTCGGTAAAAAGCGCGTTGTGTGTCCATGGCAAATCACCCTTCCATTTTGACCTCGCGCCGATCTGGACGTTGCATAAAAACGCCGGACTTTTGCGCAGTCCGCACAGGTTGTTCTGGATTAAGGATTCGTTGCAGGCGCGCCGCCGCCCGTGTCCGAACTGGCGCCGGGCGCGGGGGATTTCACGGCAAAGGTGACCTTCGTCAGCCCCGATTTCCGCAGCTTGTCCATCACGCCCAGCATGACGCCGTAGTTCACGTGCTCGTCGCCGGCGATGAAGACCTTGGCTTCCTGCGGCGGATTGGTCTGCCGGCTTTTGGCGTAAAGCTCCCGCGCGCGCTTGCCGAGGTCGATCATGGTGATCTCCTCCTTGTCCTTCGAGCCGTTGGTGGTCCAGAAGAGCTTACCGTCCTTGTCCACGCTGACCGTGGTGAAGTCCGGCTTTTTGATGTCTTCCGACAATGGCTTGCCTGCCGAGGGCAGGTCCACTTTGGCTCCCTGCAATTTCACCAGGCTCAAGCTCACCAACATGAAGCTGGCGAGCAGGAAGAACATGATGTCAATCAGCGGGATGATTTCGATGCGGGCCTTTTTGTGCGGGCCGGGCGCTCCTCCTCCAGATGACATAGGCTAAATAGCCGGATGGCCGGCCAGGTTGATCGTGTGGTGAGATGATGAACTACGCGTTGCTCGTGACGAGTTCACCAGCTTCCGTGAGACCTTTCTCGCGGTGGAGAATGTTGACCATCACTTCCAGATTCGTGGAGGCGGTCTCCAACTCGAACCGAAGCCGGTCCACTTTGGAATTGAAATAATTGTAAAAAATCAGGCAGAACATCGCGATGCCGAGACCGCAGGCCGTGGCGATGAGCGCCTCGCCGATGCCGCCGGAGACAGCGTTCGCATCCAGACCGGAATCGCCAACCGCGCGGAACGCTCCCATGATGCCGGTCACCGTGCCCAGCAGTCCGAGCAACGGCGCCAGGGTGATCGTCGTGTCCATCACGCCGAGGAAACGGCTGGCGCGCTGCACCTCGATGCCGGTGGCCACTTGCAGCGCGGCCTGCATGGTGATGTGGGAATGGTTCAACCCGCTGAACATCGTGCGCAGCCGCGGGTCTTGCGAGGTGCGCGCGAGAGCCGAGGCGCCCTTGAGGTCGCCCTGCTCGACGAGGGTGAAGACTTTTTCCAGCTTGCTGGTTTCGCGCATCGTCTTCTGCCGCGCCCACCAGACCACGCGTTCCAGCGTGACGGTGATGCCGATGATGGAGAGCAAGAGCATGGGCCACATGATCGGCCCGCCCTTGATGAAAGTATCGACGACCGGGTTTGGATGCGAACGGTGTTGCAAGCCCTGAGCCAGTAGGATGAGCATCTGCATAGGAACGGTGCTGTTGAAATGTTAACTAAGTGTCTTTGCTGAGGTGGGGGGACTAGGCAGCGGATGTGATCGGAAAATCAACGCCTGCGGGCTGCTCCCAATTCAACCGGTTGGAAAATGCCGTTTGAAAAGATGAGTCAAATCCACAGTCCGGAGCGGATGGACGCGAATCCCGACAAAGTCTGGCGGAAAAGGCGCACCACGCCCTTGATTTTGCCTCACACGATTAACTAATCGAATGAGAGCGTCGCTTGGTCCGTGTCAAAATCAATCACCAGACGTTTTTTTCGCTTCTAAGTCCGCACGGGAGGGTGATTTCCAGCGGACAATCGCGACGACGAGCCGAGCCGGTGCGCTCTCTGCGGACGCACCGATCCGACGGAAACCGGGCGACATTTTCCTTACAAGAATTGCGGAGCAGTTGCGCCCGAGCGATCCGCGGCGCACGCTCCGGCTGGCTGCCTGCTCCGCCCATTTCCCTTGTGACAAATTCCTCCTCCGCGCCGCCCGCTGCCCCGGCGATCCAAGAACCCCAACCGCGCCACCGGCCGGCGGAAGACCCTGCGTTCGTGCAGGCGCTCTTCTGCCGGGTCGCCGCCCGCTATGATCTGGTCAATACGATCCTCAGCGGCGGCCTCGATTGGTTTTGGCGGCGGCGCGCCGCGGCGCACATCCGGCGTTGGGCGCCCGCCCGCCTGCTCGATCTCGCCACCGGCAGCGGCGTGCTGCTGGCGACCTGCCAGCGCGCCAGCCCGGAGACGTGGGCGGTCGGGGCGGATTTCTGCCCGCCCATGCTCGCGCAGGCGCGCGCCAAGCGTGGCTTGCCGCGGCTCGTCGCCGCCGATGGATTGCGGTTGCCGTTTGCCGACGGGAGTTTCGACGCGCTCACCGTCGCTTTCGGTCTGCGCAATATGGCGTCGTGGCCCGGCGCGTTGCGGGAAATGGCCCGCGTGCTGCGGCCGGGCGGACATCTGCTCGTGCTCGATTTTTCCCTGCCGAGCCGGCCGTGGCTGCGCGCGCTTTACCGCGTCTATTTGCACCATTGCCTGCCGACCATCGCGGCGCTGGTCTGCGGCGAACGTTCCGCCTACCGCTACCTCGGCGATTCCATCGAGAGCTTCCCGCGCGGCGCGGCGATGCTCGCGCTGCTGACTGAGTGTGGTTTTCGCGCGCCGCGCGCGGAGGAACTCTCCGCCGGCATTGTCTCGCTCTACACGGCGGAACGCACGGTGGCGGCGGCTGCTATTCCATCCAGTCGAGCAAATTGTAATTTGACGACATCAGGAGCGTGATGAGCAGGATCAAAAAAATCACCGGCACCGCCGCCGCGCCGATCAGCGCCAGCGCCGCCGCGCGCCGATCCAGCGAAGTCAGGCCGGAAGCCGTCGGCTTGGGAGCGTTGATGACGGAAGCGGGCACAGTGGGCGAGGGCGTGGCGGTCGGGTGCATTGCTTGTTTAAGAAAAAAACGCGTTGGGGTGAAATTGAATCGGAGCGCGCGGCTTGGCGAGCCGTTTTTCTCTCCGCCAACTTGATCGTAATCCTAATCCTAATCTTTGTCTCTGCCGCCAGCGCAGAAGGACTAGGATTACTGAGCGTTGCATAAAAAAGTTATAATTGCAGGCTGAGTTTTGCCGTGCCAAAACAAGCCTGGATGAGGCGAGGTTTGGCGCGCAGAGCCTTGATGGCACGGGCCAGTTCCTCTTGGAGTTGGTCAAGGTTCTGGCAGCAGAC
>JAFAXH010000161.1 GCA_019241085.1 Verrucomicrobiota bacterium
CTCGCAACGCATCCTGTAAGCAGTTCGTGTAATCAACCGAGCCAGACATTCAGCAAGCGATCCTTCGACAAGCTCAGGATGACAGGAAAAATAGTCCGCAGCCGAATTTAGCTTTCCGCAGTCATTACAAAATATCCTCCCACGCCGTTTTGTCTTTCAACAAAACCTCGCGCAAAAGCCGCACCGGCATCTGGCCGTGATCGGTCATGGCGTCATGGAATTTTTGCATCGAAAACGCCTCGCCCTCCTGCTTTCGATAATCCTCGCGCAGCTTCAGGATTTCCAGCTTGCCGAGCGTGTAGAACAAGTAGCCCGGATCAAACGTGCCGCGCAACGCCTCCTGCATCGCCGGCTTCGGCTCGTAGTAGCAGTTGTCGTGAAAAAAGATCGCCGCATCGTCCACGCTCATGCCTTGCGTGTGCATCTTGATTGACACGCACAGGCGGCAGAGCCGCAGCAACGCTTCGTCGGATTGCGCGAGACGATATTTCGCCGCCGTCACCGCGTCGCCGCCTTGGCCGTAGCCTTCTCGAATGAGCATCTGCTCGCAGTAATGCGCCCAACCTTCGATGTAAGCATAGGAGCCAAAAATCTTCTGAATCCGGCTGACCGACGACGCATTCAAATGAAGAAATTGCACATAGTGTCCGGGATACGCTTCGTGGATGGAAACCACGTCGCTCGTGTAGCGATTGAACGCCGTCAGCCATTCCTCCTTTTCCTTCGGCGTCCAATTTGTTTCGACCGGCGTGACGTAATAATACGCCTCCGCCCCGTGTTTCTCGAACGGCCCCGGCGTGTCCATCGACGCGAAGGTTGTCGCGCGCAGATAGCTCGGTGTTTCCTCCACCAGCGCGCGCACCTCGCTCGGCAGCGAGATCGTTTTATGGTCCACTAAAAACCGCCGGATCGCTTCCAAATCTTTCTTCGTGTCGGGAATCAGGCTGGCGGCCGTCGGGTGTTCCCGCTGGATGTCTTTGAAGACTTCGATGGCCGGTTTCGTCGGGTCGATGATCTTCGCCGCGGCGACGAATCGCTCCTGTTCCTTTTTCAATTCCGTCAGACCAATCTCCAAAATTTTCTCCGCCGGCAAAGCCACGGCTTCGCTCACCTCCAGAAATTTGCGGTAACGTTCCGGCCCCAGCGCGAAGCTGTCGTCAGCGTTCGGCAGTCGTTCCTTTTCCAGCCAGTTCGCGTAATCTTGCAAGAGCGAGATGGCTTGCGCGTTCACCGCGCGGAACTCCTTGAGCAGCGCCTCGTCCTGCACGGGTTTCACCGCGGCGACGAGGTCTTTCGTCAGGAAATCGGCGGCGCCGCGGGCGATGAGAATGGCGAGCGCGACCTTCGGCTTCGGCAGCGGATCGACGAGATTTTCGCGCGCGGCGGCGAACAGCGCCGGCGCTTGTTTTTCAATCGCCACGATGGAGCGCAAGCGGTCGGCCAGCGGCGCGAAGTTGCGCTTGAGATACACGTTCACGTCGAGCGCGCCCGCGTAGGTCATCGGGTTTTTGTCGAAGTCGTGCGCGTCTTCAAACGAGAACAATTCCCGTGCAATCGCCAACCGCAGCACGCGCAGATCGAGCGCCGCCGACGGGCTGAGTTCCTCGGATGGGATCGCCGCAAACTGCGTATCCGCCGCGCGCAGCCGATGATCCTCGGCCTCGAGCGCCGCGCGGCGGAAGTCGGTCAGCTTGCCATCATATTCGTGCAAGCCCAGGCTGACCCCCAGCATCGGACGCGCGGCAAAGTAACTTTGCAGAAATGCGTCGGCTTGCTCTTGAAACGCGCTTTCGGCGGCAGCCGGCTCGGCGACGACGGACCGAACAGAACCGATGGAAACGGTGAGCAGCAAGCCGGCGGCCAGCGCCGTGCTCGCTGTGCGAACAAATCTGGGAAGGAAAGAATTGCGCAGAGACATGTGGCCGGCAACTTAGCTGCCCAAGCCCGCGAGGGGAAGCGTGTTATCATCCCCCCCGCTACGCGCCGATATCGTCGCTTCAGACACAGGTCTGTTTGCATCTGCTCCCGCTGCAACTCGCGGTCGCCGCAGCAGGCTCAAGCCGCCCGCCAGCGCGATGCGGCGCAAGCCGTCGAGCGTCAGGCCCGCGTCGATGATTTGCAGCTCGGGCACGTCCTGCGCCAGCCGCGCGGCGACTCCGCCGGTGGACACGATTTTTATTTTCGTCGTGCAATCGCCGTGTGTCGCGAAGCCGAGTCGCGCGGCGTGCTCCTCGCAGATCGCGTGCAGGATTTCCTTCACCATCCCGCGCCAGCCGTGAAACGCCGCCGCGCGCAACGCGCCTTCCGTGGACAAACCCAACGCCGGCGGCGCGGGCGAAGCGTAAGCGTGCGTCGGGAAGGCCAGCAACGGCAGCAGCGCCGTGCGGTGGTGCAGCGCGTTGGCCAGCGCGTCGGGTCCGGGCGCGATGACGCCGCCGAGAAATCGCGCCTCCGCATCGAGCACGTCGAACGTCGCCGCCGTGCCGAGGCTGACGACGAGCAGCGGCCCCGGCCCGTGCCGGCCGAGCGCGCCGGCAAGATTGGCCAAACGATCCGCGCCGAGCTTGTGCCGGTGCGAATAACCGCGCAAATCCACGCCGCCGAATTGCGCGGCCGCGCGCCGCGCGCCGGCTTTCAAAATCAATGCCGGCTCTGCAAGTGTTTCCGCGATGATCTCAGTCGCCGCCGGCACCACGGAGCAAAGCGCCACTCGCCGATAGCGCCAGCGGCCGAGCGTGGCGATCAGCCGCGATGGCGTCAGCTCCGGCGTCGGCACGCGCCGCCGCGCGCCGTGCAAGCCCGCGGCGTCGGCGAGCTGCAATTTGGTGAACGTGTTGCCGATGTCGATGAGCAGGAAATCGGCGCGGCCGGCGGCGGAGTGCATCGCTGGCATTTTGTGTCTTATTGTCGTCGTGTCCACCTTGTCTCTTCCGCGCCGCCCGCGCCGGCTGCGCGTCTCGCCCGCCGTGCGCGACCTCGTGCGCGAAACCGAGGTGCGCGTCGCCGACCTCGTCTGGCCGCTTTTCGTCAGCGAGAAAGTCACCGCGCCGACGCCCGTTTCCTCCATGCCGGGCGTGGCGCAGCTGCCCTTGGACGCGCTGATTGATGCAGCCGTCCACGCGCACCGCGACGATGGCATCCGCGCGGTGCTGCTCTTCGGCGTTCCCGCAAAAAAGGACGAGCAAGCCAGCGGCGCTTGGGCAGACGACGGCATCGTGCAGCGCGCGGTGCGAACCTTGAAAAAAGCCGCGCCGAAACTCTTCGTCATCACCGACGTTTGCCTGTGCGAATACACGAGCCACGGCCACTGCGGCGTGGTCCACTCGCGGGACAACGGCGGCTTCCACGTTCACAACGACGAATCGGTGGAAATCCTCGCGCGCACCGCCGTTTCGCACGCCGCCGCGGGCGCGGACCTCGTTGCGCCGAGCGACATGATGGACGGCCGCATCGGCGCCATCCGCGCCGCGCTCGATGCCCGCGGATTTTCGGAGACGCCGATCATGAGCTACGCCGCGAAGTTCGCCAGCGCGTTCTACGGCCCGTTCCGCGAAGCGGCCGAGGGTGCGCCGCAATTCGGCGACCGGCGCACCTATCAAATGGACCCGGCCAACGCGCGCGAAGCCTTGCGCGAAGTCGAACTCGACCTCGAAGAATCCGCTGACCTCGTGATGGTCAAGCCGGGCTTGCCGTATCTCGACATTCTCTGGCGGGTGAAGGAACGCTTTCAGCGCCCGACTGCCGTCTATAACGTCTCCGGCGAATACGCGATGCTCAAAGCCGCCGCCGCCCACGGCTGGCTCGACGAACGCGCCGCCGTCATGGAACAGATGACCGCCTTCAGGCGCGCCGGCGCCGATCTCATCCTCACCTATTGGGCGCGCGATGTGGCGCGCTGGCTGCGCGCCGGTTCGGTGTAAGATGTTGTATTAAGTCAGCGCGACGGACTCGCTCCAGCGTTGCGCGGCTGCGCGGAAGGCGGCCTCGTGCTCGGGCCAATCGTGCAACATCGCCGGATCGAAGTCCGCGCCGGTCGGCCAGACCAAGGTGTGAATCTCAGGATCGAGTTGGACCTGTGCAAACAAGGCAGGATCACGCAGCGGACCGTAAAGTTCACCGTGCAAGATGTCGGCAAAATCGATCGTGCGCGTCAAGCCATCATCAAAGCGAAGTTGCAACGCGTGCGAGCCGGCCTGTTTGAACGACACAATCCGATGAATGGGATGACTCATAGAGTTATCTTAGCGCAAAGGTTGGATTGGTGCAGGTTTGCGTCCCGCTTGGAGAAGCTCCCAATCGGCAAGAAGCTCGTCCTGATGAAGCTCTGCCCACGCTTCGACGAGCCTTTGTTGTCGTTGTGGAATCGAACCCGCGAGAAGCGTCACGGGTGAAATGCCGAAGATGGCGACGTGCTCTTGATAGTAAGCATGAAAATGCGCTGCATGATGGCGTCCCGCTGGCTCGGAGAACATCCGAATGATGATGCCGAAGAAGCGGGCAAGTTCGGGCATGGATTGATAATCATTGCCACGGCGCACGAATCCGCGGGCGAGGCAGGATGAGCATTAACCTTGGTATTCAGCCCGGGCGCGTTCCAAGTTACCGATAACTCAAATCATTCACGAGCCGCGCCGGCAACTTCGGCAAACGGTTTCGCGGCAACAGAAACGAAGTCAGCTCGGCGAGTTCTTTGAAAACGTAGTGACGATCGGCGGCGGCGCGTAGATACTCGGCGCCGCTGCTGCCGCCGGTGCCGACGCGTTTGCCAATGGTGCGCTGCACCATGTGAATGTGCCGGTGCCGCCAGAGCGAGAGCAGCTCGTCGATTTCCAGGAGCGCGCTCAGCAATTCAAACGGCAGGTGCATGAGCGGATAGTCGCGGTAGAGCATGATGAAGAGCGCGTTGCGATTCGCGTCCGCGCTCAGGCGGCGCTCGGCGACAGGATAGTGTGTGTCGTCCATGAACAACCGGTCGAACGTCGGCAGATTTCCTTGTTCCGCTTCATTCAAACTCGCGGCATAGGCGGCGCGATATGGTTGCCAGAACGAGGCTTGCTCGCCCGCGTCGCTCCAATACTTCGCGTCCTTGATAAAAGGCATCCGCTCCAGCCAGCGATTGATGAGCACGAGCAACGATTCTTTTTCTTCTGCCACCTGCACACGCGCGATTTCCTCCGGCTTGAGCTGCGCGCGATAGTAGCCTTTGCCGTGACGTTGTTCGTATTCCAGTCCGAGCGTGGCTTCGATGAGCTTGAACTGCACGCTTTGAAATCCCGAGGCCGGCCGCAGGAGGTCGCGGAAATCGAGGAAATCGAGCGGCGTCATCGTTTCCAAAACCGCCATCTGGCTGACGGCGATCTCGAGGATGCGGCAGACGCGCTGGAGCCGATGGACGGTGTTATAAATATCCGGCGCGTTGTCGGAGATATTCGGCTGGCCGAAGATCGCGCGGATGATTTCCAGTTCATGCAGGATTTGTTTGAACCATAGTTCGTAGGTCTGATGGATGATGATGAACAGCATCTCGTCATCTGCCCGCACGCCTTCCTTGCCACTCTCCGGTTGTTGGGCGTTCAGGATTTTGTCGAGCTGCAAATACTCGCTGTAATGCACCGGCGCGCGTTCCGCTTTTTCGTTCTTCATGGAGTTTGGGGGAAACTGGAACGGCGAACCGCGCCCGCCACGCTGCCATCGCCGGCCAATCTTGTTTTAACCTAACTTGCGACCGTTGGCGGCTCCAGCCCGGCAGCCGCTCGGGCGACGATCTTCTCGACATCCGCCGGCAGACAACTCTGGAACGCCCGGCCCCGGCACTCCGCATTCGGCGCTGCCTGACAACGGTCGAGACACTTGACCGCTTCGAGCCGGATCGCCTTCGATAAACCACGCGCCGCGAGCGCTTCTTCCAACAACAGCCACAACTCCCGTCCGCCATTGCGCCGGCAATTCTTCTTCACGCAAACTCGGATTGCTCCGCCGCCCGCACCCGCGGGAACGCCTGCGCCCGGGGAGGCGAGGGAGATCGGCGACGGGAGGGCATTCCTCATGACGGCAAGGGAGACCGCAGCGAACCATCGTCCATCCTTTCCCGCAAGCGGCGTCCTTGCCCGCAGGATTTGAAAATCAGAGCACGCCTGCCTTTCACCGCATCCCAACCGATCAAAACCGAACCCCACCTTTTCGCCAAAGCACCGCAAGACTCCGACCACGGAACTCAGACTGTCAACAACGCACCCCGCCCTCTGCTCAACAGACCCCATCCGCAGAAAATTGCACTTCTCAGCGAGCAAATCAGACCCCGCTGGTTCAAAATCGGACGGCGACTGAAGGATTTTAGACCTCAGTGGCGGAAAATCAGAACACAAGTCAGCGTTTTTCAAGCACTTACGTCAAAACCAAGACGCAGCGATTTCGAGCGCGCCGGGCAATTTTTCAAGTTTGGAACGCTGCGGGC
>JAFAXH010000097.1 GCA_019241085.1 Verrucomicrobiota bacterium
AAACAGTTTCCAGCGCAGTTGGAGGCGCTCTTTGCAGAGTCGTTCTACCGCATCGGCTGGTTGTCGAACAATCCCACCGTGGCGCAGAACACGCCGGACGCCGGCGCGGCTGACAACAGTGGCGAGTCACCCTTGCCCACGCCTGCCACGCCGACGCCCACGCCGCCCTCCGTGACGCTGGCGCTGCCCACGCCGCCGCCGGAGCCGGAGGAAAACAGCCAGCCCTTTGCCCTCACCAGCCCCACGCCAGTGCCGACCCCGGCCATCGTGGCAGCGGCCACGCCGACGCCCACGCCTGCCATCGCCAGCCCTGCGCCGACCCCAGCCGTCGCGGCTGCCAGCGCCACGCCAAAGCCGTCGCCCTCTCCCCTCGCGGCCACACCTCAGCCGACCCCACGGGTGGCCAGCGCGGCGACGCCGACCCCGACGCCGACGGCGGCCCCGACTGTCAACGGTGGGTGGGTGGATCGTCTGGTGCGCGTGGTGCTCCCGGCATTCGTATTGCTGTATGTAGCCGTCACCCCGTTTTTCATGGCCGTCGCTTTGCTCCGCCGCAACCGGCGCAGAAAAGCCCGCCGAATGTCCGTGCCAATGCGCCGTCCTTCTGATAAATTCGCCCGTAGTTCCAAAGTCTGACCGTGTTATGTCCTGCTAACAGCGTCAGAGTCACTCGTCGTCATGCCAGACTTATTTAATCAACTCAGCCGGTGGGAATGGGTCGGTTTGGCCCTGACGATTTTTGTTCTCAACACGCTTTTTTTGAAATGGTTCCTTTCCTGGAGCCAGTCGGATTCCTCGGACGAATTGGAATCCGCCCATCTCGATCCGCACCCTGCCTCGCACAGCGGCGCCACGCCCGCGCTGGCCACCGCCTCATTCAGCAGCAGCCGTGGTGGGTCGTCAGCGGTGGCCAGCGGGCGCCCGCGTCGGCGCAAGCACTTGCAAGACGGCGGCGGATCATCGGATTCAGGTGTCGCGGCCGAGCCGGCTTCCGCTGTGGGCGCAGGCTCGGTGCCAGTCACCGCGCCGGAAACATCGGGTGTGGAAAAGGCCAAGCCCTCGCTGGAGCCAGTCACCGCCACCTCGACGAGTTCCAGCGGGACAACCCCGGCTCCCGAACGCAGTGCCTCTGCCGCCGAGACCAAGCCCAAGCCCGAAGCGCCTGTGGAAACGCCAGTGCCAGCGCGGCCGACGCGGCGCGTGCCCGTTCCCGCCATCGGTCTGCCGACGGTGGAGACTCCTGCCGAGAAAGCCCCGCTCGCCACGGCAAGCGCTGAGGAAAAGCCTGCGGTCGCCGGTCTGGCCAAGGATCGGTTTTCCTCGTCGGCGTCCGGTGCCGCGTTCTCGCGTGACGAACTGCGCTCGACGGGCAGCAGCGCCGCGCAAACACCTGCGGAACCTGCGGTCACCTCGCAAAAACCCGCCAGTGACCTCCCTGTTCCTCCGCTGGTCAGGCAGGAGCCGGCCGTGGCCGTCAGTTTGGCAGCCTCCGAGCCTGCCGCGGCAGCCGCACCCGCCGAAGTCACCACCGTCACGCCCGCCATTACCAGTTCCTTGACGTTGCGAAGCGACGCGCCGCCGGCTGACCTGGCGACACCGCTTGCCGTCGCAGTCGCTGCCCTCGCCACCGAGCACAGGCCAGCCGCGGCCGCAGCCGCGAGCGCGCCCGCGGCTGACCTCATGATGCCAGTTGCGTCGGGTGCAACTCCTGCTCCAGTAGCCACATCCGAACAGCGAGTCGTTCCTGCTGCACCGGCAGAATCCCTTTCCGAAATGACCTCCGAACCCTCCGGTGCCCCAGAAACCAGGACGACCCATTCCTCATCGGACTTTGCTCCAGCGCCCACCTCTGCCGCCGCAGCCAAGCCAGAAGAAGGGTCAGCTACTGGCGGGCGTCCCGTGATCGCGCGGCGCTCCGTCGGACCGGCGCGCATCTTCCTGACCCGGGAGTTCTCTTCGCTGCGTATCAAATCGGATCTCAATCCGCCGAAATCACCCGCTCTTGCCGCGGCCCGTGCCCGGGATTTGTCGGAAAAAACTCCCGCAGCGGCCGTCGTTCCGCCGGCATCGGGTGGCCGCGGCGAGACTCCGGCAGCCACGGAACCGGTCTCGCAGCCGGGCGCGGATTTGATCCCTGTCGGCAGCACTCAGCCACCCGCCGCGGAAACGCCGGCCGAACCTGCGCCGCTGCCAGTTTCTCACGAAGCACCACAGCCTCCCGTGTCGGAAACGCCAGCACCACCGGTTGAGCCTGCCCCCGAGAGCGTGGCTGCCGCCGCGCACCCTGCGCCAGAGCCAGTCGCACCAGTGCCACCCGTCGCTGCTGCCCATGAACCCGTTTCCTCGCCTGAAATGCAGGAAGCACCGGCGCCGGTGGTTTCCCCGGCTATCGCGGAAGAACACAAGGACGAGCGACCAGTCGTGGCGGAGCAAGAAGTTCCTGCTGCGGTCGGCGCCGAGGCCGAAGCACAACATGAGGAACCTGTGCCTGTTGAGCACGCACCTGAGTCAGTCCCAGTGCCGACGCTGGCGCCGCATCCCGAAGAGCCGGCAGTCACCGCCCAGGCTTCTTTGATGGAAGTGCCCCCGATTGCACCAAGGCCGGAATTTTCGACGGAAAAAAGCTCCGGGGAATTGCCTGCCCCGATTGACATTGCGCCTGCACCTGCCATGCTGGCGCCCGTTTCTACTGTAGAGACACCGGTGGCCAACCTTCAACCCGCGCCGCCGGAACCAGTTCCGACTCACGTTACTACCCGACACTTCGCATCCATTATGACCAATGCCCCGACCTCCAGTGGCGAACGCGCCACCGCGCAGTTGACTTTCAGCTTTGAAGTCGCCTCGCTGCAACTGACTCCTTTCTTCAAACTCGGCTCCGTGCAACTTCGACCCTTGTCGAACGTGGTGTCGATGCAACTCGCGCATGGCGATGGCAACGCATCAGGCGCAGGCGCCAATCCGTTGTCGGCGAACATTGCTTTTGAAATTTTAACGGCCACGACGGGTGGCGGCAACCACGGTCCGGTGCAGTCGCTGGTGCTGAAGCCGCTCTCCGAGGCGCGCGCCGCCGCTACGCCGCAACCCAAGCTGGCGGTCAACGCAGTGCAGCTCACGCATGGCGCCGAGGCCGGGCCGATCCAGATCACCCCGGCGCACACCAGTGCGACCAGCGTGCAGGTGCTCGCTACCTTTGCGATTGCTGGCATAGACTTCACGCCGCTTTTTGAGATTGGCTCGATGCGCCTGGAGCCGACTTCGGCCCATGTCCTGTTGAAACTTTCGCCCGGCGCTGGCCAGGCCTCCTCGCTCGAACACCTGCCGCCGTCATTTGAACTCACCGAGGTGCAAGTCACGCCGGAAGGTCAGATCAGTGTCTTCACGCTGGTGCCGCGCGCGAGCTGAAGCTGCGCAAAGTTGCAATCGCTTTAGGTTTCTTCACATCCGGCCGTCGCGTGCGGGAATGACCGTGCGCGACGGCCGTTTTCTTTTTTGCTGAAGCGGCGTGCTCGCTCGCTCGCTCGGGCGCGGGAGCAATTGCCTCGTGCCGCCTGCCGTTGCGGATCGTTACGGAATTGGCAGCGTCGCGTCGGTTTTCTTCTCCTCGGGCGGATTCTCGTTGAGAACCGGCGCGGGTCGAGCAACGGTCGGCGACACTGGCTGGGGAGCGGCGCCGTCGGCAACGGGCAAGTCCGGCTCGGGGATGGGCACGTTTTGCATCGGCACGAAGCCGGGAGCCGTGCCGCCGCGGCTCATGCCCGCACCGTAATTGGTCGTGGCGGCGGCGAGCGCGGGAGTGTTGCTGCCCAGCGGCGATGGCGGTGGCGCGCTCAACCAGCCAGCCTGCTCCAGCGCGCGGAAAAACAGCGCGGCAAGGTCGGCTTTGTATTTGCCTGCTTGCGCATCAGTCAGCAAACGAGTGGCTGCGGCGTTGTCCTTGCGCGCAAACCCGAACGCGGCCTCCGCGCACAACCGGGCCGGGGTCTGCGCCGCCGCGCCGGTGGGCAGACGTGCGACGCGTTTCTGCGCGCCGGCGTCGTCGTGGAGCAGCAGGCAGCAGAGAAACGCCTTGTATTGCGCCAGTTCCCAGCGCGTGCCTTCCTTGAAGCGATTCGTCTGCGCGACGAGCGCGTCGAAACGAGCCTTGGCGCGCTCATAATTTTTTTGGCGAAACGGAACCTCGGCGAGGTTGAAACGGGCCGCCCACAAGTTGGGATCGCAAGCCACCGCGCGGGCAAAGGCCGCCTCGGCTTTGTCAAACGCGCCTTGGTGCAAATACACGGTGCCGCGCAAGTTCGCGCTGTCGGCGATGTTTGGCCGCAGCCGGTCGGCCTGGTCGAGCAGCGCCAGCGCGGCGGTGCTGTTGCCGCTTTCGTGCGCGGCATAGGCTTGTTGCAGCAGCGAGGAGGCTTCCTGCTGGGAGCGTTCGTTGGCGCGCCAGTCGAAGGCGCGCGCGGCTGGCGGCAGCGTTGCGCAGGCGAACAACCCCGCGGTTGTGACTGCGCGGATGCCTTGAAGCCAGAGGGTCCGTTTCATGTTCCGCGCGTGCCGTTAAGGAAATTTTCTTCTGATTTGCCCTGCCTGCGCACTTTTATAGTTGCCAAGCGACCGCTACATCGGGCATGAAGCTTGCATGGGTTTCCTCATGCAGCCGTCGTAAAGTTTAAATCATTTCGCTTGTTTATGAATCAAATTTTGTCCTCCATCGCCCAGACCGTGTGCCCGACAGCGACCGCGGGTTCCTTTGGTAAAGCACGACGGATGCCGTCAGCCGCGCGTTCCTTCTTTCAACGCCGTCGCCGTCCGGCGACTGCCCTGACTTCGGTGCTCGGTGGCGCCGCGTTGTCGGCGCTGACTTTGGGTTCGCTCGTCGGCGGGGCGCTGGCCCCGGCGGCTCACGGACAGGAATTGATGCGTGATTCGCTGGCGGGCGCGGATGTCGCGGAAGCGCGGCGGCCGAGCATGGAGGAGCAAAACTACAACCTGCGCGTCGGCCCGGTGCGGTTCCTCGCGTCGGCGTATGCCGGGGCGGAATACAGCGACAACATTGGTTATTCCGAAAACAATCGGATCAGCGACGTGCTGATCCGCTTCGGTGTGAATCTGGAAGCGATCTGGAACATCACCCGCCTGAACACGCTCGATGTGAATATCGGCATCGGCTACCTGCGCTACGTCGATCATCCGAACGCTACGAACACGAACATCCTCATCGCGCCCGGCAGTCAGGTGGCTTTTGACATCTACATTGCCAACACTTACCGGATCAATATCCACGACCGCTTCGACCTGCGGCAGGATCCGATCGACAATCCGACGCTGTCGAATGTGACTGACTTCGCGCGCTTCACGAACACGGCGGGGCTGACGCTCATCGCCGACTACAACGGCGTCGTTGTCACCGCCGGCTACGATCATTTTAATTATCTCTCGCTGAATTCGACCTTCGATTATCTGGACCGCTCCGCGGAGCAGTTCTTCGGCAGCGTCGTCTTTAACATCGCGCCACGCACGTTCCTGGGCGTGGAGGGGACCGCAGCCATCACGAACTACGACCGGAATTTCAACAACGATTCCGTCGGCGGCACGGTGGGTCTGTTCCTGGACTGGACCATGAACCCGAACCTGCGGTTGATTGCCCGCGGCGGTTATCAGGTAGCCAACTTCGATACTGGCGGGCAGTTCGGCGACACGTCGGATTTGAACTCGTTTTACGCCAACCTGACGATCGAGAATCGGCTGAATGCCTATCTGACTCAAACCCTGTCGGGCGGTCGGGAAAACGATCTCGGATTGACCTCCAACTACATCGAGGTCAACTACGTGCGCTGGAACGCCGCCTGGCGGATTCTGCGCGATGTTTCCTTTGGCACCGGCGCGTTTTACGAGCACGACAAAGAGTCGGGCGGACCAGTCAACGAGACGCTGGATCGTTATGGCTTCGATATCAGCCTGGGTTACTCGTTTAACCAGCACATTTCCGCGCTCCTCCACTACGCTTACGTCAATAAAGACAGCAACCAGGAGTTTCGCTCGTATTATCAGAATCGGGCGGGTATCGACGTGAATTACCGCTTTTAATGCGGACGGCGGCACGGTAGCATCAGAAGCACGGGAAAAAATTGCCGGCAGTCCGTGGCAATCACGCGGCGCGGCATTCCCCTTGCTATGATGACTATCCGCATGCGTTGCCGCTTCTCCTTGCCCACCAATCTCCGCGCCGTTGTTGCCGCCGTTGCGGCAGCCAAGCTCCGGCGGCGTCCTTTGTTGTTCCTCGCGGCGGGGTGCGCTGCGCTGCTGTTTCCAGCAGCCGCAGAGCTGCGCGCGCAGGATCGTTTTTCCTCCATGCCGCCGCCGCCCAGTTCCTACGGCGGCAATCGCTCGCTGTTTGATTCCAATCGTGGAGCGGCGGGCAACAACGGAGCCGCGGCTAATCCGGGAAATTATGGCAACCAACAGATGATGCCGGGCGCGCCCGCGGCGCAGCCGGTCGATAACGGCGGCTCTTCGGCCGTGGTGCTGGACAATGTCGGCCCGGATTATCGTCTGCACCGCGGCGACCGGCTGAGTTACCAGGTGAAGGAAGATCGCGACCCGGTGACCAAGCTGTTTGTTACCGACTCCGGCGAGATCGAGGTGCCTTATCTGGATCGCCGGCTCAATGCCTTGGGCAAAACCTGCGGCGAATTGCAGCGGGAGGTCAAGAGCGCGCTGGAGCGCGATCTATATGTCCACGCCACCGTGCAACTCGGCCTCGACGGCGTGGCGCCGCGGGCGAGCAAGGGCCGCGTGTATATCACGGGCGCGGTGCATGTGCCCGGGCCAGTGGAAATTCCTTACGATGAAACTCTCACGGTCAGCCGCGCCGTGATCCGCGCGGGTAATTTCAAAGATTTCGCCGATCGCGGCAAAGTGAAAATCCTGCGCCAAGGCTCGAAGCCGATCATCGTCAACGTCAAAGAAGTGCTCGCCGGCAAGATCGAACGCGACGTGGAACTGCAACCCGGCGACACCGTGCTGGTGCCCGAGAAATGGATCAATTTCGGCATGTGAGGTTTCGCTCACCCGCCGCCCCGCTCTCCGAATTATTCTTCCTATGAACACACTCCCTTCCGGTGGTTCCGCCAGCGGCTCGCTCGCCGCAGTTTTCTGGAGTCGCGTGCATCGCTACCGCGCGCTGTTGAGTCGGCGCTGGTGGGTGCTGGCGTTGACGATCTCGCTGGCGCTGTGCGTCCAGGCGTGGCGCGTCATGAACCAGCCGCCGGCTTACCAAGCCTACGGACGCGTCATCATGAGCGGGACCGTGCAGTCGCAAGACCGCAGCACGCGGCGGGTGGAGATGATCACCAATGATTACGCCAAGACGATCATCGAACTGATCACGAGCAACAGCACGCGCCAGGCGGCGCTGAAAAATCTGGAGGCGCGCGAAGGCAGCCTGCCGCCGGCGCTGGTCGATAGCGTGCGTCTGGATGCGACTGCCCAGGGCACGATCTTTACCATCGTGGCCACCGGCCTCGACCCCACGTTCACCCGCAAATATCTCGATGCCTCGATGGATGCCTTTCTCGCGGTGCGCCGCGGTTTGGCTACCAATCAGATGGATAAAGCCACCGAGGGATTGCGCGGCCAGATCATGCACCTGGAGGCGGAACTGAAGGCGGACGACGAAGCGATCCTGACGTTCCAACGCGAAAACAAATTCATCATTTCCAAAGACAGCGACGAGGCCAACCGCGACCTGAACAATCTGAAAAACCGGCTCGTCTTTTTCAAATCTCAAGCCGACGCGCTCGAACTCCAAGACCCGAACAAGCCAGCCGCGCCGATGTCGGCGGAGCTTGGCAGCGGCGTCAACTCAAGCAACGGCGGCAGCGCAGACGCTTCTGCGGGCAACAACGGCGCGCGCGGCCCCGGCAGCGACGTGGAGGCGAACGCCGGCGGCGACGTGCGCATGGCCGAGCAGGCCGTCGTGAAATTGCAGGCGGAATACGACGACTTTGCCCGCGACCTCAAACCGCGGCATCCGAAGATGCTCCGGCTCAAAAGCGAAATCGAGGCCCAGCAAAAATTGCTCGACAACCTGCGCAAGCAGAACCGTGAAACCAACGGCCAGCGCCTCGCCTTGGTGCGCTCGCTCATCAAGCGCACGGACGAAGAGATCGTCAAAGCCGAGCAAAAATCGCTCGACGTGCAATTCAAAAAAGCCGAACTCGACAAGCTGCGCGCCAAGCTCGAGCGCGATCAGCAGGCTTACAATACGCTCAACCGCAGCGTCGCCGACCTGCGCACCGAGAGCACCGTGCAGACCGACGTGATCGACGTGCTCGAACGCGCCTCCGAGCCGGTGCCCGCGAAACCCGGCTGGGTCAAAGCTCTGCTCTTCGGATTCATCATCGGCACCGGCGCCGGGCTGGGCGTGCTCTTCCTGCTCGACCGTCTGGATGACCGGATGGGATCGTTCAGCGATTTCCAGGCGTTCTTCTCGGAACCCGTCATTGGCCAGATTCCGCGCGACGCCGAGCACGGCGGCGACGAATTGCTCAAGTTTGACGACGCCCGGCACCAGCTCGTCGAGAGCTATCGCAACATCCGCTCCAGCCTGCTCTACATGCCGATGGACGGTGAACGGCCGCGCACCTTGCTCATCACCAGCGCGATTCCCAACGAGGGCAAGTCCACCATCGCGCAGAACCTGGCGCTCGTCATGGCCTTCGCAGGGATGCGGACGCTGCTCATCGACGGCGATTTGCGCCGCGGCGCCATCCACGATTCTTTTGGCGTCGCCCGCGAGCCGGGCTTCTCCGGCGTGCTCAACGGCGAGGCGCACTGGCGCGATGCGGTCAAGACAACCAAGGTGGAAAACCTGTTCCTCCTGCCGCGCGGGCGCAATCTGCCGCAGCCGAGCGAGACGCTTTTGAAGGCGACGACGGACGAGTTGTTGAAAGACCTCTACGGCGAGTTCGATTACATCATCATCGACAGTTCGCCGCTGCTCGCCGCCGACGATACCGCGAGCCTGGCTCCGAAGATCGACGCCGTGCTCTTTGTCGTGCGGCTGGCCTTCACGCCGGCGAAGATGACGCGCAAGGCGCTGGAAATTCTCGAAAAACGACAGGCGAACATCCCCGGTTTGATCCTGAATTTCGTGGACACGAAGTCGCCGGAGTTCGTTTACTACCAGTATCCCGAATACTACCACTCGCCGGCTCCCGAGCCGCGGGTGGAGACTCCGGCCAAGGTGAGTTAAGCCCCTCTGCCTCCGTCAGCTTAATCGTAATCTTAATCCTAGCCTCTTCTGTGCTCGCGGCGCGTCGCCCGAGCGGCGTGCCTCCGGCGGCAGAGACTAAGATTAGGATTACGATTACGATTAAGCTGCGGAGAGCGCGGGAGGATTTTTTTCGGGTTTTATCTTGCTTTACCGTGACCGACGCGGCGACCGAACCCAAGTGGTATTGTCTGCGGTCGCAGCCGAAACATGAAGCCATCGCCGCGGCGCATCTGCGGCGGCTGGCGGGCGTCGAGGTTTTCTGTCCGCGCCTGCGTTTCCAGCGTCCGCGCCGGGCGCGCGCCGGCTATGCCGATCCGAGCCGGGTCTGGGCGACGGAGGCGATGTTTCCCGGCTACCTGTTCGCGAAATTTTCCCTGCACCCGCGGCACCGCGAAATCCAGAGCACGTCGGGCGTGCGCGGCATCGTGCGTTTCGGCACAGAGTTTGCGCCCGTGCCGGCCGGTGTCATCGAAGCACTGCGCGCCAGCGTGTCTGCGGAAGCAGGCGGCTCCGGCAGTGATGATCCCACGGCCACGACCATCGTGCTGCCGCCCGAGCCGCAGCCCGGCCAGGAAATCATGCTCGTCGGCGGCGCGTTCGACGGCTTGCGCACGGTGGTCACCCGCTATCTGCCCGCGCGGCAGCGCGTCTGCGTGCTGCTGGAATTTCTCGGCCGGCAGATGGAAACGGAAGTCACCGTCGAACAGGTGCTCGGCTCCATCGTGCATCCCTTGCGACGCGACGCCGCCCACGCCGACCCCGCGGCGTGAGACGCGCGATGGAGAGCGGGCGACGCCGGCAGCCGCGCGGCCTTGGCGTCGGTGTCCGCTGGTGCGCGCGACGCACTTCTGCTAATCCTCGCGCGGAGGCACTCCCATGCTTCCCCAGCCATCCCGTGATGACGGCTCGCCGTGGGCCGCGATTTCCGCTGCGTTTTGCAGCCACGGGCGGTAGCATGGCCTGAAGTCTCGCGCCGTTCCGATGAACCATTTCCCATGCCCACCGCGTTGATCTTTGGCATCTCTGGGCAAGACGGCGCCTACCTCGCGCAAAGCCTGCTTGCCCGCGGCTACCGCGTCGTCGGCACCTCGCGCGACGCGCAGGTCGCCGGCTTCGGCAACTTGCGCCGGCTCGGCATCCACGCCCAAGTCCGCCTCGCCAGCGCGGCCATCACCGACTTCCGCAGCGTCCTGCAAGTCCTGGCCAAGACCGAGCCGGACGAAGTCTATAACCTCGCCGGCCAGACGAGCGTCGGCCTTTCCTTCGAGCAACCCATGGAAACGCTGGAGAGCATCGCCACCGGCACGCTCAACGTGCTCGAAGCCCTCCGCTTCCTCGGCCGGCCGACGCGCTTTTACAACGCCGCGTCGAGCGAGTGCTTTGGCGACACCAGCGGGCGCGCGGCCGACGAGTCCACGCCCTTCGCGCCGCGCAGTCCCTACGCCGTCGCCAAGGCCACGGCCTTCTGGGCGGTGGCCAACTACCGGGAAGCCTACGGGCTGTTTGCCTGCTCAGGCATCCTGTTCAACCACGAATCTCCCCTGCGCCCGGAGCGGTTCGTCACGCAAAAGATCGTCACCGCTGCCCGCCGCATCGCCCGCGGCGAGCAAAAGGAGAAGCTGCGCCTGGGCAACATCGCTGTCGAGCGCGACTGGGGCTGGGCGCCGGAGTTCGTCGAGGCGATGTGGTTGATGCTCCAGCAGGAGCGCGCGCAAGACTTCGTCATCGCCACGGGCGAGAGCCGGCGGTTGGAGGAGTTCGTCGCGCGCGCCTTTGCCTGCGTCGGCTTGGACTGGCGCGAGCACGTCGAGACGGACAAGCGCCTGCTGCGTCCGACCGATTTGCAGAAGGGCTGGGGCAATCCCGAGCGCGCCCGGCGCGAGCTGGGCTGGGAGCCGCAGGTCAAGATGGACGAAGTGGTGCGCCGGATGGTGACGGCGGATGCCCCGCCCGCCGCCGCCGACGCTCCCGCCCAATCCCCGAGTGTCGCCTGAGCCAGCCTCGCCCTTTTTCCCCGCACGGATGCCGGCCACCACGCTCTCCGCCACCCGGCTCGCCTTTGGCACGGCCTGGCGCTCGTGGGGCATGGTGCTCGGGCAGTTCGTGGCGGTGCAGCTCGTTGTCCAAGCGCTCAACTTCGCCATCGGCCTGTGGATCATCCGCACCCTGCCCGAGCGCGAATACGCTTACTACGTGCTGGCGACCACCGTGCTCGGCACCCTCGGCTTCCTGGCCGACAGCGGCATCAGCGCGGGGTTGTCCGCCTCGGCCGGGCAGGTGTGGACCGACAGCCGCCGTTTCGCCCGGCTCATCACCACGGCCCGCCGGCTGCGGCGCGGGTTCACTGTGACCTTAGCCCTCGTGGGAATGCCCTGTCTCGGCTGGCTGTTGGTGAACAAAGGCGCGCCTTGGCCGACCACCGCCTTGCTCATGGGCCTCGTCTTGGCCGGCGCCATCCTTTATCTGGAAATCGACCTGCTGGGCGTCGTGCCCCGGTTCCGCGGCGAGGTCGCCCGGCTCCAGCGCATCGACCTCCTCGGCGCGCTCGGGCGCGTCGGCGGCCTGGCGCTGCTGTTGCCGTGGCGGTTGAACGCCCCCCTCGCGCTGGCCGTGTCCACCATCGCGGCGCTGGCGCAAGTCGGCCTCACGCGGCGGCTCGTCACGAGCGTCCTCGGGCCATGGACGGCGGCGGCGCCGGACCCCGACGACCGCCGGCGCATCCTGGGAACGGTGCGCCGCATGGCCGCCCTCGCCGTCTTCAACTGTTTCCAAGGCCAGATCGTCCTCTGGCTCATCGGCCTGTTTGGCAACACCACGAGCATCGCCGAAGTCGGCGCGCTCGGGCGGCTGGCGGTCCTTTTCACCATCGCCGGCAGCGTGCAAAACAGCCTCCTTTTCCCCCGCTTCGCCCGCTGTCAGGACCCCGCGGGGCTGCGCTGGCGCTACCTCGGCATCGCCGGCGCGGCGGCAGCGCTCGGCGTGGCGCTGCTGCTCGCCGCGTGCGCGTTTCCCCAGCTCTTCCTGCGCCTGCTCGGCCCGAAGTATCTGCACCTCGGCAGCGCCCTGCCGCTCATGGTTGGCAGCGCCGTGCTCGGCTTTCTCTGCGCGACCTTGTGGGGATTGAACTCCTCGCGCGCCTGGGTGACGGGCGCTTGGTGGAACATCCCGCTGACCCTCGCCGTCCAGGCCGCCTGCGCGCCCCGCGTGGACCTCGGCTCCGTCCATGGCGTGCTCGTTTTCGGCATCATTTCCAACGTGCCCGCGTTCTTCGTGAACGTCTGGCTCGGCTGGCGCGGCCTCGCCCGGTCCGCTGGGGCGGGCTCCCCCGGCGTCCCGCCCCCCGCCGCGTCCCCCGTGCTGCCGGCGGAAGCCTTGGGCCTGCCGCGAACGCTGGAGTGAGGCCGCCCGGCGGACGCCGAAGTTCCGGTTGCGTCTGGCTGGATGGCTCGGGCGAGAAACCGCGTCTGCCAGCCCGCAAACTGGCCGCTTCGGCCTGCGGACGGAGCTTCGCCGCCTGCGGGCGGTCTTCCTTGGGACGCGAACCAGCCTCCGCGGGACGCGAACCGAGCCTCAGCGTCCGCGGGCGGAGCTTGAGAATCCTCGGACGGCGGGCTTCGGTTCGCGTCCCGCGGAGGGCGGTTCGCGTCCCAAGGAGCGCGGTTCGCGTGCCGCCGAGGCTGGTTCGCGTGCCGAGGAGGGCGGTTCGAGGGCCGGGGAGCTTGGCGCAAGGGGTTTTTGGCTCGGTTGCCGGCTCCTGAAAGCCGCACGCAGAGACGCAGAGACGCAGAGGAGGAAGAAGAATCAAAACTCCTCCGCGTCGCTGCGCCTCTGCGTGCGGACCATTCGATGGCCAAGCACGAACCGCTCGCGCTCAACGATTTCTCCCCCGTGGATTTCCTCTTCCGCCTGTTTGACCGCTTCTGGCGCGACTACGAGGCTTACCTCGTGCGTCGCACGCTGAAGGGCCTCGCCGCTTGCGGGCGCAACGTCGTGTTAAGCCCCACGGTCCGCATCAATACCGCCGTGCGCCTGAGCTTGGGCGACGACGTGGAGATCAACGACTACACGCACATCTTCGCCGGGGGCACGGTCCGCATCGGCGACGGTTGCATGATCTCGTCGCACTGCGTCATCACCAGCGTGACGCATCCGACGGACACCGACCTCGTCCAACGGGTGAAGACGCTCGCCGGCCCCGTGCGGCTGGAGCGCGGCGTGTGGCTGGGGGCGGGGGCGATTGTGCTGCCCAACGTGACGATTGGCGCTGGGGCCATCGTTGGCGCCGGGGCGGTCGTCACCCGCGACGTGCCGCCGGGCGCCATCGTGGTGGGCAATCCCGCGCGGCCCCGAGCGGAAGGCGGAAGGAACGCAGCACGCTAACGCCCGATTATTTCTAAAGTTGGTTAAGTTAAAAACTCCGCTTCTTCTCTGGCTCTCAACTCTCAACTCTCAACTCTCAACTTCTTCCGCCTTCGTCATTTTCTTGGCGCATGACGACCGCTCGCAGCAGCCGGGTGCTGGTGTTGAACAACTACGCGCTGGACGCCGTGTGGGAGGAGGTGCGCCGGGGCGACAAGCCTGCGCACCATCTCTTTGGCGTGGACCGCTTCGCCGCCGCCGGCTACGAGGTGCGCTTTGTGCCACGGGAAACCCGCCGCGTGCTGGCGGGGCTGAATTATCTCCTCGCCCGCGGCGGCGTGCCGCTGGGGGACCTGGAGCATCAGGTCGCGGCGTTGCGGCTGCACGAGGGGGACTTGCTCTATTGCGCCAGCGGCGACCGCTCGGGGCTGCTGAACCTCTTGCGCGGACTCGGCTGGCTGCGGATTCCGGTGGTCACGGTCGTGCATCATCCGCCCAATCCCGGCCGGCTCGCCCGCTGGCGCGCGCCCGTCGTGCGCCGGCTGCTGCGCGGCGCCGACGCCCTGCCGACGCTCTCCCGCGCCGTGGCCGACGCGGTGAACGCTTGCGCCCGCCTGCCCGCCGGCGCGCCGCCGAAGGCCCGCGCGCTGCCGTGGGGGCCGGACGGGCGTTTTTATGGAATGCCGTCGGCGGATAATCCGGGCGTCGGCGTGCTCGCCGCCGGGCGCACGGGGCGGGATTTTGTCACCTTTGGCCGCGGCGCCGCCCGCGCTGGTGGCGCGCCGGCGACGATCCTGTGTCTGGCTGCGGACGTGCAGCCCGCGTTCGCGGAATTCACCGCCGGCGCGGTGGAGGTCCGCACCCCGCCGGCCGGCGACGCCTTCACCTATCCGCAGATGATGGCCGCCCTGCGCGGGGCGCGCGCGCTGGCGGTGCCGCTGTTCGACGACCCGAGCAACCTCGCCGGGCTGACGAGCGTGGTGGACGCGCTCGCCTTGGGCAAGCCGCTGGTGGTCACGCGCCATCCGCTGCTCGACCTCGACGTGGAAGCCCTCGGCATCGGCCGCAGCATCGCGCCGGGCGACATCGACGGCTGGGCGGAAGCGATTGCGTGGTTCCACGCGCACCCGGAGGAAAGCTTGCGCATGGGCCGCGCGGCGCGCCGGCTGGTGGACGAGGGGTTCAACTCCGACGCCTTCGCCGCCGGCATCCTCGACATTTTCGCGCGCCTGGCCGCCGGCCGTCCGGCGTTCGATCCCTGACCGCGCCATGGAACCCTCCGCCGCGCCGACCCCGCTCTTCTCCGTAGTCGTGCCCACCCGGCACCGGTTGGACGATCTCAGCGCCTGCCTCGCGCGGCTGGCTCCCGGCGCGCAGACGCTCGACCCCGCGCGCTACGAGGTGATCGTCACCGACGACGGCGTGCATCCGACCGCCGAGGCGCTCGTGCGCGAACGCTTCCCGTGGGCGCGCTGGACGGCGGGACCACGCCGCGGCCCGGCGTCCAACCGCAACCACGGCGCCCGGCTTGCGCGGGGAGAGTGGCTGGCCTTCACCGACGACGATTGTCAGCCGTCGTCGGAATGGCTGGAGAGTTTCGCCCGCGCGCTGGCTGGGGACGCGGAGGTGCTGGAAGGCCGCACCCGCAGCGGCGTCGCGCATTACAGCCCCTTGCTCGCCGCGCCGGAGAACGAGCACGGCGGCTTCCTTTGGTCGTGCAACCTCGCCTTGGCGCGTTCGCTCTTCGAGCGGCTGGGCGGCTTCGATGAGGGATTCAAATATCCGCACTTAGAGGACGTGGATTTCCGCTTGCGCCTGGGCGACGCCGGCGCGCGGCTCGCCTTTGTGCCCGCCGCGCTCGTCATCCATCCGCCGCGTCCCGTGCTGCCAATCCTCCGGCAAGTGCGCGTGCAGGAGTCGAGCTTCTATCTCGCCCGCAAACGCGGCGTGCCGCTGCGGGAGATGAATTTTCGGCCGCACGTCCTATGGCGCGCCGCGCTCAAATCCCTGCTGGCCTGCCGCACGCCGGGGGAGTTCATCCGCGTCGCCTGGCGCAGCGCGGCCGAGCTGGTGTTGCTGGCCGGCTACGTGCCAGTCTGGCTCTGGCGTTATCGCAAAAAAACCTCATGATCTACGAAGCCCTCAACCTGCCGCTCCTGCGCCGGATTCCCCGCGACGCGCGGCGCGTGCTCGACCTCGGCTGCGGCACGGGAGTATTCGGCGAACGGCTGCAGGCCGAGCGCGCCGGCTGCCGGGTGCTCGGCGTCACGTTTTCCGAAGACGAAGCGGCGGCGGCGCGTCCGCGGCTCGACGCCGTGCTGGTGCGCAATCTCGACGCGTTCGATCCCGCGGAAATCCGCACGCAACCCGGCTTCGCCGACGGCGTGGACTGCGTGGTGTGCAGCCATGTGCTCGAACACCTGCTTGATCCCGCCGCGCTGCTGCGTTCGCTGCGCGTCTGCTTCGCGCCGCCGGCCACCGCGGGCTGGCTGGTCGTCGGGCTGCCCAACGTGATGCTCTGGAAACAGCGGGTGGCATTTCTCCGCGGCCATTTCCGTTACACCGAGGGCGGCATCATGGACCGCACGCACCGGGCGTTCTACGATTGGGAAAGCGCCCGCGCGCTGCTGACCGACAACGGCTTCCGCCTCGAATCCGCGGAGGCGGATGGCGTCTTTCCGCTGCCCGGCCTCCGGCCGCTGCTGGGCGCGGCGCTCTCGGCCAGCATCGACCGCGGTGCGCTGCGACGCTTTCCCAACGTCTTCGGCTACCAATTCATCCTCGTCGCCCGGCCCGAGGCGGCGCCGGCGTCGGCAACGGCGTAAAAAATTCCCATGACCGCGGCTCGCCATGCTGCGCCCCGGCTCACCGTCGGCATTCCGACGCGGCAGCGGCTGGCGCTGTTGCGCGAAGCCGTTGCCGCCGCGCTGGCGCAAACCAACCTCGCCCGCGCGGATGAGGTCGAGGTGCTCATCAGCCAGGACGTTTTTCCCGCGACCGGCCCCGACGCCGCGCTGCTGGCCTGGTGCCGCGAAGCCGCGGCGGACGGGCGCATCCGGCACCAAGTCGCGCCGCGTCCGCTCGGGCTGGCGGGCAACTGGAACGCCGTCATCGCGGCGGCGCGAGGCGAGTTCGTGGTCATCCCCGGCGACGACGACCGACTGCTGCCCGAGTTCGCCGCGACGCTGCTGGCCGCGGCTGACGCGCACGGGGCGGACGTGGTTTTCAGCGATCATTTTGTGATGAACTCCGCCGGCGAGCGCGACGAGGCCGCCACGGACGAGCGCACCCGGCAGTTCGCCCGCGCCACTCTCCCGCCCGGCCCGGTCGCGCCAGCCGAGCCTTGGCTCTGGCGCAACGCCGTGCCGATGCTCTCCGCGCTCGTCCGCACCGATTTCGCCCGCCGCTTTCCGTTTCACGAGGACCTTAACACGCCGGAACTCGAATTCTTCCTGCGCCTCGCGCAAGCCGGCGCCAGCTTCGTCTTCGTGCCCGCGCGCCTGGCGGAATACCGCCTGCACGACGCCGCGGCCACGGCCGCCGGGCTTTGGTCGGACCGCCTCGCGCGGCGGCTGCTCGCCCTGCCGGCTGGACAGCCAGCGGCGCAAGAGGCCAAGACAACGTTTCTGCGCGGCCTGCTCCCCAACGCCGTTTCCCGCGCGCTGGCCCGCGGTGACAAGCGGCTGGCGCGCGAGTTTTTGGAAAGTAAATATTATCCGCGCGACGCGAGCCGGCTGTCGGCTTGGGCGCTGCGGTTTTGCGCGGCGCTGCCCGGTTCGGCCGCGCGCTCCTTGCGCCGGGTTATGTGCGCGGCGCGTGATTGGCGCAAGGAGCGCCGCGGCCAGCAGCGCCCGTCGCTCTGACTGGTTGGGGAAAGCGCAGCGAACGAACGACCGCCGAATCAGGGCGAGCGTCACACGCCGGGTGCGACCGCGCTTTTGAATGCCGGGATGCTGTTTTCAAACAAACATCAACCGCCGCCGTATTTCAGTTCTGCGCATGCGAGCCGCGCGATGTTTGCCGAGGACGGGGTGTTGATCCTCATGTATCACCGCATCGGCCACGCCCCGGCGGCGGCGCGCTCGCAGGCGCTCTACGTTTCGCCGACGCTCTTTCGCCGGCAGATGCGCGGCTTGGTGGAAACCGGGCTGCCGTGCCTGCCGACGCTCGACGATGCGCTGACCGTGGCGCAAGCGGGCGGCTGCGGCTTCTGCGTCACGTTCGACGACGGCTTTCGCAACGTCTTCACCCACGCGCTGCCGACGCTCACCGAGCTCGGCTTGCGCGCCACGCAATTCCTCGTCGCCGACCGGCTTGGCGACACGAACCGTTGGGACCGGGATGAAGGCGAACCGGCCGAGCCGTTGATGGATACGGGCCAGGTGCGCGCGTGGCTCCAGGCGGGCCAGGAGATCGGCTCGCACACGCTCGATCATCCCAAGCTGAGCCAGCTCCCGACTGACGCCGTGCGCGCCCAACTCCGCGACAGCCGCGCGCGGCTCGAAGACGCGTTTGCCCGTCCCGTGCGGCATTTGTGCTATCCCTACGGCGACTACGACGCGCGCACGCGCGAACTGGCCGGAGAAGCCGGCTACCGCACCGCTTGCACCACGGACATCGGCCTCAACGGCACCGACGCCGATGCGCTGACGCTCTGCCGCATCCTCGCGCGCTACCGCTGGCCGAGTCTGACGAACCTGGCCGGACGCGCGTGGCTGCACTGGAAACGACGGCTGCTTCCCGCCGCCGGCAAAGGTTGATGAAAATTCTGCTCCTCACGCACGCCTTTCATCCGCTCGTCGGCGGCTTGGAAACCGTGGCCAAGGTGCTGGCCAACGAATTCTGCGCGCTCGGCCACGAGGTGCGCCTGGTCACGCCCACGCCCGCGTCGTCCGATGATGACGACGCGCAGCGCTTTGGCTTTCCCGTTTATCGCCAACCGAGTGCGGTCCAACTGCTGAAGCTGACGCGCTGGTGCGACATCTTTTTTCAAAACAACATCAGCCTGCAAACGTGGTGGCCGCTGTTGATCCTGCGTCGTCCGTGGGTCGTGGCGCACCAGACCTGGCTGACGCGCGAGCAAGGCCACCGCGGCTGGCAGGATCATCTGAAACAGATGCTCATCATTTTCGGCTCGCCGATTGCGATCAGCCGCGCGATGGCGACCTCGCTGCTGCCGGTGCCCACGGTCATCATCGGCAATCCGTATGAAGCCAGCCGGTTTCGCATCCTGCCCGACGTGCCGCGCGACCGGCAACTGGCGTTTCTCGGCCGGCTGGTCAGCGACAAAGGCATGGACCTCGTGCTCGACGCGCTGGTGCTGTTGAAAAAAGAACACCGCCTGACGCCGTCGCTCACGGTCCTCGGCGACGGCCCGGAAATGCCGCACTTGCGCGCACAATGCACCCGGCTGGGTCTCGATGCGCAGGTGACGTTCGCGGGCACCGTGACCGGCGACGACCTGGTGCGCGCGCTGAACCGGCACCGGATTCTGGTGGTGCCGTCGCGGCTGGCCGAGCCGTTCGGCGTCGTGGCGCTCGAAGGCGCGGCGTGCGGCTGTCTCGTCGTCGGTTCGAGCCAGGGCGGCCTCGGCGACGCCATCGGCGAGGCGGGATTGACCTTTCCCAACAACCGCTCGGATGCGCTGGCCAAGCAACTGGCCCGGGCGTTGACGGACCAGGCGCTCGTGGCGAAATTGCGCGAGCGCGCGCCGGCGCACCTGGCGCAGTTCCACCCGCGCCGGGTGGCGGAAGCGTATCTCGAAGTTTTCGCCCGGAGAGTAAAAACGCCATGAAGGCGAAGCTGCTGGTGGCGCATCCGCTCGGGAACATGAACGTGCGCGAAGCCGCGCGCGCCCTGGCCGAAGGCGGCTTGCTCGGCGAATTCTGGACGTGCCTGAACTGGTCGCTCGACGAAAACCAGACGCCGGCAAAATGGCTGCCCGCCCGCGTGCGCGCCCAACTCGCCCGCCGCTCGTTTCCCGCGGAACTGCGGGGAAAAGTGCGCACGGCGGCGACCTGGCGCGAGGTCTGCCGGCATCTCGTCAATCGCCGCAATGGCTCGGCCCTCGGCGCGTGGCTGAGCCGGCACGAAAGCGGCCCGTGCAGCGTGGATGCGGTCTTCCGGGCATTCGACCGCGCCGTGGCCCGGCGGGTGAGTGGGAATGCCGCGGCGAGCGCGGAGTTGCGGGCCGTTTATGCTTATGAAGACGGCGCGGTGGCGACGTTCCGCGCAGCCGGCGCGCGCGGCTGGCGCCGACTCTACGATCTGCCCATCGGCTACTGGCGCGCCGGGCAGGCGATCTTTGCCGAGGAAGCGGCGCGCGAACCGGAGTGGGCGCCGACGCTGACCGGCACCCGCGACAGCGCGGAAAAGCTGGCGCGCAAGGACGCGGAACTGGCCGGCGCGGACGCGGTGTTCGTTGCCAGCACGTTCACGCGCGAGACGCTGCGCCAGGCGCCCGCGCTGCGCGCGCCCGTGCATGTCATTCCTTATGGCGCACCGGCGCCGGTGGCGGAGGAGCTGTTGCTTCGGCGCGACGCAGAACGGAAAAACGACGCGCCGCTGCGCGTGCTCTTTGCCGGCTCGCTGGGCCAGCGCAAAGGGCTGTCGTATTTGCTCGAAGCCAGCGCCCTGCTCGGTCCACGCGGCGCGACGCTGACGCTCATCGGCCAGAAAACCGCGCCGGATTGCGCGCCGCTGGAACGTGCGGTGCAAACGCACCGCTGGGTGCCCAGCCTGCCGCACGCCGCGATGCTCGCGGAGATGAGTCGCCACGACGTGCTCGTTTTTCCGTCGCTCTTCGAGGGCTTTGGCCTGGTGATTCTTGAAGCGATGTCGCGCGGTCTGCCGGTGATCGCCACCGCGCACACCGGCGCGCCGGATGTGTTTTCGACGGACGGCGCCGAAGGCTTCCTCGTGCCAGTGCGCTCCGCGGCGGCCATCGCGGAGAAGCTGGAATTATTAAAAAACGACCGCGCCCGCTTGCAAGCCATGCGGAGGGCGGCGCTCGCGCGGGCGGGCGCGCTGCGTTGGGAAGATCATCGCCGCCAACTGCGCGAGCGGGTGGCGGAGACACTCGGCGACGGCGCGGCGTCTTGAGAGCGGCGGCGCTTTACGCCAGCTGCCATTTGCGAGAGAATGCGTCGTCGTCGGCACGCGACTCGCTTCTTGGCTTATCCACCGCACTCCTTGCGTCCCTGATGCCGTCCACAATTTCCACCTCTCCGCCGCCTTCCGCGGCAATGACCACGACGACGCGTTCGCGCGAGCCGTTCGCGCCATCACGACGCAACGCGGCGGCCACGAAAACCGCCGCCGCCGAGATGCTGCCTTTGCCGCCCTCGGCGGACCCGCGGTTGCGCCTGCCGCGGCAACTCGTCTGGCTCTACCTTTTGCTCTGGGTCATCGAAGGTTCGCTGCGCAAATGGCTGCTGCCCGAGCTGGCCAATCCGCTGCTCATCGTGCGCGACCCCGTGATGCTGCTGCTCTACGCCGTGGCGATGCAGCGGCGGGTGTTTCCCTGGCGGCAGCCGTTTGTCGTCGCGGTGCTGGCGCTCGGCGTGCTGTCGATGCTCTGCGCCTTCGTGGCCACGCAGGCGCCGTGGTATGTCATCGCCTACGGCTTTCGCGCCAATTTCCTGCACCTGCCGCTCATCTTTCTCGCGCCGCTGATCTTCGACGAGTCCGACGTGCGCAAGATCGGTCGCTGGGTGCTGCTGCTCGCCTTGCCGATGGCCGCGCTCGTGCTCGCGCAATTCCGCGTTGACCCCTCGCACTGGCTGAACATCGCGGCCGGCGGCGAAGGCCGGCAGATGGAGAGCGCGCTCAACCACGTGCGGCCGTCAGGGACGTTTTCTTTCACGAACGGCATGTGCGATTTCACCGCCTTGCTCGCGGCATTTTTCCTGTTCTGCATCCTGGAAAAGAAAGCGTTCCACCGCGGGCTTTGGCTGGCCGCCGGCGGGGCGCTGACGCTGATGGTCGTGCTTTCCGGCAGCCGCGCCACGGCCGGCATCATGGGGCTGGTGCTCGCGGGAGTGGCCCTGGCCTGCGTGCTGCGCCCGGCCTATTGGAAATCGACTTACCTGCTGTTTGCGTTGGGCGGCGTGATCTTTCTCGCGCTCGGTTCATTCGCCGTGTTTCGGGAAGGTCTCGACGTGTTTTCCTATCGTTTCGGCGACGAGGATAACGTGAAGAAGACTTTCTTCGTCCGTTACTTTGGCACGTTTCTGCCGCAGCCCAACATCTGGGACATCGCGCCCTTCGCCGGCATCGGCCTCGGCATGGGCACGAACGTCGCCTCCTCGCTCATCATGGGCCGCCGCTACTTCATGCTCGCCGAAAATGAGTTCGACCGGGTAATCGTGGAGAGCGGCCCGCTCCTCGGCAGCGCCTTCATCCTCCTGCGCTACGCGCTGGTCATCTGGTTGTTTCAACAAGTGCTCCGGGCGCTGCGGTGCAACGGCCGGCCGCTGCCGCTGCTGCTGCTTTGCGCAGGCGGCAGCAGCATCCTCATCGGACAATATGCGCAACCCACCGAGCTGGGCTTTGCCGTGATCGCCGCCGGTTTGTGTCTGAGCGCGCTGAGGCAATCGCCCGGCGCCGCGGCTTCCGGCGCGGACGACGGTGCGCTCGCGGCCGAAGCAGCATTGCCTGCTCCGAATCAAGGCGATCCAAAGCGGGAAAAAATCCGCACTGCCGCCGCCGTCACGTCGTCACCTTCGCCAGCCCGGCCGCGCGGGCGTTCCGCCTACGCTGAACGCATGCACAAAAGCCGCTCCGAAACGGCGACTGCGCCGCCGCCGCGCAACGCGCCTCCGCCGCCGGCGGCGTCCGTTTGAGAAAAAAATGCTGCTTGCTCAACCCAAGCCGGCCGCGGCCGAACCCGACGGCGCCTCGCCGGTTGCGCGCCCGCCCGCGTCCGCGCCGCGCGTGCTGCTGGTCGGCAATTACGCGCCCGACCAACAGCAGAGCATGCGCCGTTTCGCCGAAATGCTCCACGCCGGGCTGAGGGCACGCGGCGTCCAGGTCGAGACGCTCAATCCGCCCGCATATTTCGGCGGACGACGCGGCGGCTCGACGTTTTCCGGCCCCGGCAAATGGCTCGCCTACGCCGACAAATATCTGCGCTTCCCGCGCATGTTGCGCCAACGCATTCGCGAGTTGCGCCGCGCCGCGCCCGACGCGCCGCTCGTCGTTCACATTTGCGATCATTCCAACGCCGTTTACGCGCCGCACGCCCGCGCCGCGTTGCGCACGTCAACGGCCGCGGGTGACAGCGCCGTGGTGGTCACCTGCCACGATCTTGGCGCCGTGCGCGGCGCCTTTGGCGAAGCCCGCGAAACGTATTGCCCAGCCTCGCGCACCGGCCGCGTTTTGCAGGGTTGGATTCGCCGTTCGCTCGGTCGGGCGGATCTCGTGGCCTGCGACTCCGCGGCCACGGAAAGCGACGTGCGCCGGCTCGTCTGCGCGCCTGGCCCGACGCGGCAATCTCCCGCGACGCGCACGATTTTGATCGGGTTGAATTTCAAATTTCAACCGGTGCCCGCCGCGCTCGCCGACAGTCGCCTGGCTCGGCTCGCGCCGCTCGGTTTCGATCCGGCAAAACCGTTTCTGCTCCACGTCGGCTCCAGCCTGCCGCGCAAAAACCGCGACGGCGTGTTGCGCGCCTACGCGCGGATGCTGACGCAAGGCTGGCGCGGCCAGCTCGTCTTCGCCGGCGAGGCGCTGCCGCCCGATTTGCAGCCGCTCGCCGCCGGCCTCAACGCCTCGCGCGTCGGCCGCGTTTTGCAGCTCGTGAATCCCGACAACGATCTGCTCGCCGCGCTTTACAGCCGCGCGCTGGCGCTCCTGTTTCCCTCGCGCTTTGAAGGCTTCGGCTGGCCGGTGATCGAAGCCCAGGCGTGCGGCTGCCCAGTGGCGTGCAGCGCCGACGCGCCCGCGCTGGCCGAGGTCGCGGGCGACGGCGCGCTGCTCGCGCCCGCGGAGGACGCCGACGCCTTTGCTGCAAGTTGTTTGCAACTGGATCGCGACCCCGCCGCGCGTGCGCGCCTGATCGAGCGCGGCTTTGCCAACCTGCGCCGTTTCGACACCGACCGGATGTTCGACGACTATCTGCGCGCCTATCACGACGCGCTCGCCATCGCGGCGAAAACCGCCGCCGCTTCTTGCCGCTCGTCGTGAAAAAACTTTGCGCGTTGCTCGTGCTTTTGCTGCCGTGGCCGCTCCGGCGGCGGCTGCTCGCCTGGCTTTGGAAATACGAGCTGCATCCGACCAGTCGCATCGGCCTTTCGCTCGTGCTCGCCGACCGGCTCGAGCTGGCCGCCGGCGCGCGCATTGGGCACGGCAACGTCATCAAGGGCTTGGCGCTGGTGCGCATCGCCGAGCACGGCCTCATCGGCAATCTCAACTGGATCACCGGCTTCCCGCTCGGCTTGCGCACGCGGCATTTCGCGCACCAGCCGGAGCGCCGGCCCGAGCTGCACATCGGCGCGCACGCCGCCGTCACGCACCGGCACATGATCGACTGCACGCATCGGGTCGAGATCGGCGCGTTCTCGATTTTCGCCGGGTTCCGTTCGCAGATTCTCACGCACTCGATTGACTTGACACAGTCGCGGCAACACAGCGAGCCGATCACGATCGGTGCGTATTGTTTTGTCGGCACCGGCTGCGTGCTGCTCGGCGGCGCGGCGTTGCCGGATCGCTCGGTGCTCGGCGCGCTGTCGCTGCTCAACAAAGCGCACGTCGAGCCGGGTCAACTCTACGCCGGCGTGCCCGCGCGGCCGGTCGTGTCCTTGCCCGCCGACGCTCGGTTCTTCTCGCGCGCGGAGGGTTACATTGATTAAGAGATGGAGAAAAAGATTGCGGTCGTTCCGCCCAAGAGATGTTCGGTGGGTAGGGCGGGCATCTTGCCTGCCGGGTTGCGCATCTTGCGCAATCCACAAACGCTCTGGCGAAAAGCTGAGTCTTCCGTTCATGCGTCTGCACCGGGCAGGATGCCCGTCGCGGCAGGCGAGGACGCCCGCCCTACCCGCGGAACATCACACCCCATTTCGCGCCGTCGCTGAGCAAATTTCTCACGCTTTTCCGATGCGTTTGTTGCACCTGATCTCGACGCTCGATCCGAGCCATGGCGGCACCTCGGAAGCCGTCGTCCAACTCGCTTCCGCGCTGGACCGCGCAGGCCACACAAACGCCGCCGCCACGCTCGATGCGCCCGGCGCGCCGTGGCTCGACACGCTGCCTTTTCCAACCCACGCGCTCGGGCCGAATCGCGGCAGCTACCAGTTCGCGCCGCGCGCGCCCGAGTGGTTGCGCGCGCGCGACGCGAGCGGCGCGGACGACGCGCTCATCGTGCATGGACTCTGGCAGCACCACGGCTTCGCCGCGTGGCGCGCGTGGCGGCGCTCGCCGCGCTTCGTGTTCGCGCACGGGATGCTCGACCCGTGGTTCAAGCGCGCGTATCCGCGCAAGCATCTGAAAAAATGGCTCTACTGGCCGTGGGCGGAATACTGGATTTTGCGCCAGGCGCGCGCCGTGTTTTTCACCTGCGAAGAAGAACGCCGGCTCGCCCGCGAATCGTTTTGGCTTTACCGCTGCCGCGAAGCCGTCGCCAACCTCGGCATCGTCGAGCCGCCCGGCGACGCCGATGAACAGCGCGCCCTTTTTTTTGAAAAATTTCCCGACCTCCGCGGCCGGCGCATCCTGCTTTTTCTCGGCCGGCTCGTGGTGAAAAAAGGCTGCGACTTGTTGCTCCACGCCTTCGCGCGATTGGCGTCGCGACCGGACGACGTGACGCTCGTCATGGCCGGGCCGGGCGAGGATTCGGCGTTCGTCGCCGACCTGCGCCGCGGCGAAGCGACGCGGGAAAATGTGCGCTGGGTCGGGATGCTTTCGGGCGCGGTGAAATGGGGCGCATTGCGCGCGGCGGAGGCGTTCATCCTGCCGTCGCATCAGGAGAATTTTGGCCTCGCCGTGGTTGAGGCGCTGGCCTGCGGCACGCCCGTTTTGCTTTCGGATAAAGTGAACATCTGGCGCGAGGTCAGCGCCGACGGCGCCGGCCTCGTGGCGGCGGATGATTTCGACGGCACGCTCGATTTGCTCCGGCGCTGGCTGGCGCTGCCGGAGGAAGCGCGTCGTGCATTTCGCGAGCGGGCGCGAGCGTGCTACGCGCGGCGTTTCCAGATCGACCAAGCCGCCGCCGCGCTGGCGCGGCAACTGCGTGAGCTGGGCGTGCGCGTTTGAATTTTTTTCCATCATGCCTGCGCCGCTGCACACTTTCACGCACCAACAAAGCGCCACGGATTCCCCGTGGACGACGCGCGAACGACTCGGGCTATTGCTCTGGCATTTCGTCTGGCCACTGCTCTGCGCATGGACGCCGAAGCCGCTCAATGCCTGGCGTCTGCTGGTGCTGCGAGCGTTTGGCGCACGGCTGCACGGCCAGCCGCAAGTCCACCCGCGGGCACGCATTCAAATCCCGTGGAATTTGACCCTGCACGACCGCGCCACGCTCGGCGACCGCGCCAATGCCTACTCGCTCGGCCCCATCGAAATCGGCCCGCGCGCGACGGTCGCGCAGGAGGCTTATCTTTGCGCCGGCACGCATGATTTCGACGATCCGCGGCTGCCGTTGCAAACGGCGCCGATCCGCGTGGAAGCCGACGCTTTTATTTTCGCGCGCGTGTTCGTCATGCCCGGCATCACGATCGGCGCACGTGCCATCGTCGGTGCCGGCAGCGTGGTGACAAAAGACGTGCCGCCCGATGCGATTGCCGTCGGCAATCCGTGCCGGGTTTTGCGTTCGCGCGGCGAAGTGAAATGAGCCGGGATGCCTCTTACCACGATCATTCTCACGAAAAACGAAGCGCGCGATCTGCCGCGTTGCCTGGCGGCGTTGCGCGAGTGGTGCGCGGAAATCGTCGTGCTCGATTCCGGCAGCGACGACGCCACGCGCGAGCTGGCGCGGGCGGCGGGCGCGCGCGTGCAGCTGCGCGCGTTCACCTCGTTCGGCGACCAGCGCAACTGGGCGCTCGACCATTGCGAAATCGCCACGCCGTGGGTGCTCTTTCTCGACGCGGACGAAGTCGCCACGCCAGCGTTTCGCGCCGCGGTCGCGCGCGCCATCGACGCGGCGCCGGCCGCGGTCGCCGGCTTTTTTTGCTGCTGGAAAACCCTGGCACCCGACGGCACCTGGCTGCGGCGTTGCGACTCGTTTCCCAAGTGGCAATTCCGCCTCCTGCGCCGCGGCCGGGCGCGTTTTCAGGACAGCGGCCACGGCCAAAAGGAAGGCGTCGTCGATGGCGAGTTGCGCTACGTGCGCGAACCTTACGAACACCATGCGTTCAGCAAAGGCTGGACGCATTGGCTGGAAAAGCACAACCACTATTCCTCGCTCGAAGCCGCCGAGCGCCTGCGCGTCCGTCCGCGGTGGCACGACGTATTTTCCCGTGACGGCTCCCGGCGCAATCGCGCGCTCAAGCCGCTGCTCAGCCGGTTGCCCGGCTGGCCGTTGGCGCGCTTTGTGCATATGTTTTTTCTCAAGCGCGGTTTCCTCGAAGGCCGCGCCGGCCGCGACTACTGCGTGAACATGGCTTACTACGAATTTTTGATTGGATTAAAAATGCGCGAGCTGCGGCGGCAACCGTCGTCCGCTTCCGCGCAGGAATCCGCGGTTGCGGGCGTCTAAAAAAATCCTCACCCAACTCCTGCTCTGTTCTGCCATGAGCCAGATTTTTCCCCAGCCGTCGCAGACCACTGCTCCCGCCGGCGGCAATCGCGCGGAGCGGCTGACCGCGCTGTTTCGTTCCGACCTGTTTCTGCGCGCCGAGCAAGAGCCGGGCGATCACGCCGCGGCGCCGGCAGATTCGTTGCACCACTTTTTGCTGCGCGCGGCCGACGCGCTCGGCGCGCAACGCGTCTTTGAGTTCGGCAGTGGACGCAGCACGAGCGCGTTTTTGCAGCACGGATTGCACGTCACCAGCCTCGAAGATGACGCGCGTTGGATGGACGACACACTGCGCCAGCTCGATGAGGCGCAAATCCCCGATCGCCGGCACGCCGCGCGCGTCCAGCCGCTGAAACTGAAGTGGCGCGGCGGCATTCCGTTTCGCGACTGGCGCCTGGACGGGGAACTGGCCGACGCCGTGGCGGTCGCCGATCTCGTGCTCATCGACTCGCCGTTTCACGTGCCCTTCCGCATCTCGACGCTCTGCGCCGTGCTCAGCCTGCCGACGGACGCGCTCGTCGTGCTCGACGACACGCGCATCCACACGCTGCGCCGCGCCTGCGCGCGCATCGCGCGGCGCAACGCCCGCCGGCTGCACCACGCGCACGTCAACGTCGGGCACGGCTTCGATTGCTTCGCGCGGCGCGATCTCGACATCACGCGTCCGCTGACCCTGCGGTTTGGTCCGCTGGAAATTCTCAAGGGTTGGCGTCGCTATTTTCTTCAGCCCAAGCCGCTGGGAGGATAATCCGCGCCGACCCGGACGAGCGACGCACCAAGCTCTCCGGCGCGCGGCAGGTTCAATGATGCGAACGATGCCTCTGCATTCGCCCCGATCGGCTGGTTCCTGGCGCTGGCCCGCGCTGTGGTTGTTTTTCTGCGTCAGCTTTTTCCTTTGGAAGCGGCTGCCCGCGCCGGACGTGGACGATCTGTTCTTTTTTGGCGCGCCGCTGCGAATCGTGGAAACGGGCGAGTTGGTCAATCCGCTCCTGCGGCGTTGGGAAGCGCCCTTTGGCACCAACCGTTACTTCCTCCAGATGCCGCTGCACCCTTATTTGCTCGCCGGATGGCTGCGAGTCTGCGGGGTCAGCACGCTCGGCATCCTGTCTTTTCACTGGGTTTGTTACGCGGCAGGCGCGCTCGGCCTGGCGGCGTATCTCCGGCGGTTCGGCTGGCGCTTGGAGGAAGTGCTCTGGCTGCTTCCCATTTATCTTGTTTTGATGCTCTGGCTGGGTGGGCGGCCGGATGTCGCTGCCTTCGCGCTGCTGTTCGCCGGCGCCGGGCTGCTGATCGATCCGCGCATGGGACATTGGACGCGCGCGCTGGCGGCGTTTGCGCTCATGGGATTTTCAGTCTTGTGCTATCCGATGACTTTGGTCTGGGCAGCGGGCCTGACGCTGGCTGAAGCCGCGCGATCGTCCGCCGCTCGGGAGGATCAATTGATCTGGCCGCTGCTCGCGCGGTGGCTGCTGCCGCTCGCTGGCGCGACGTTGCTGGTGGGCGGGGTTTTTCTCGGCCTCGTGCAGGGCGAGGTGCGGGAGTTTCTGCGCGTGTTCCTCGCCTGTCGGGCGTTGCGCGCCGCCCCGGCGTTGCCGGCGCTGTGGAAGAGCCTCGTCGTGGTCAAAAAAGAATTGCTCGCGCTGCCGGCGTTCGTGCTTTTTCCTGCCCTCGCGACCGTGGCGGCGCTGGGCGGATGGGGGAACAACTGGCGGCTGCCGACGCGCACCCGGCTGCTGACGGTGAGCCTTTTTTTGATCGTGATGGCCTGCGTGGCGACCTACTATGCGCTCAACGCGCGGGTGAGTTTTTTGCTGGCCTTTTTCATCGCGGCTCTGGCCGCAGGCAATGGTCGGGTCTGGGTGAGGAGCGTGACCTACGGCATCTTTCTGCTGGCGACCGCGCTCTGGTGGGTGCAAACCCTCTTCCTGCATCCGCCTGCCGCACCGGAGATCGCGGCAGCGCGGCAATGCTACGACGCGCTCGCCGCGGCTTCACCCGGTCGCACGGTGTGGCTCGACGCGGCGGCGGCGCGTTACTTTTTCGACTACCGGCTGCCTACCGGCGCGTTGGACCTCTTTTACAGTGCTCCCATCCCTGGCTACGCCACCTCTTATCCGCCGGAAGCAAACGCCACCTGGGTCGCCACGCGCCCGTGGCTGCGTTACCTCCGGGAAATGCCTCGCGACCTGGTGGATTACCCGACGTATCGCCTCCGCGGCCGTCCACTGGAAACCTTGCCGCGGGAGCCTTACGAACTCGTGGTGCTGGCCGGCGATTGAGTTGGCCCGGCGGCTTCCCGCGGCGTGTTCGGATCACGTCGGGGTGATTGGCGGGAGGACGGCAAGAAAAAACATCTCGTTTTGAAAATCCTCGTCTGGGGCATCAATTACGCGCCCGAGCTGACGGGCATTGCGCCCTGCAACGTCGCCCTCTGCGAATGCCTGCGCGCGCACGGGCACGACGCGCGGATGCTGACGACGTTCGCCTATTATCCGAACTGGAAAAAGTTGCCCGCCGACCGTGGCCGCATCTATCGCGACGACGTTCTCAACGGCGTGCCCGTGCATCGTTGCTGGCATTACGTGCCGGCGCGCGTCTCCGCGCCGAAACGCATTTTGCACGAGGGCAGCTTCGTGCTCAGCTCGGCGTGGCGCGCGCTGTCGCACCTGCCGCGGCCCGACGTGCTCGTGGTGGTCTCGCCGCCACTCTTGCTCGGCGCGGCGGCGTGGACGTTAACGCGACTGTGGGGCGGGAAGACGCCGTTCGTTTTTCACGTGCAGGATTTGCAACCCGACGCCGCGGTGGGCCTCGGGATGTTGAAGCCGAGCTTGCTGACGCGCGCGCTCTATGGTTTGGAGGCGTTCGCCTACCGGCAAGCCGCGCGGGTCAGCGGCATCAGTCAGGGAATGCTGCGCGCATTTGCACAAAAGGGCGTGCCGGAGAAAAAGCGCGTGTTGTTTCCCAACGGCCTCGCGCCGCTCGATCCCGCGACGCTGCCGGCGCGCGGCCAGTGGCGCGCGCGGCACGGCTTCGCGGCGGAGGATTTTCTCGCGGTTTATTCCGGCAACCTCGGCGTGAAGCAAGGTCTCGAAACCGTGCTCGCGGCAGCGGGCAAAGTGTCGCAGCCGCACGTGAAGATCGTCCTCTGCGGCGGCGGCGCGCAACGCGACAAACTCGCCGCGTGGCTCGACGCGCACCAGCCGGCCAACGTGCGGCTGCTGCCGTTGCAGGACGACGCGGCTTACCGCGAGATGATGGTGGACACCGATCTCGCGCTCATCACGCAAGCGCCTGGCACGGGCCAGTTTTTTTTTCCCAGCAAGATGCTCAGCGCGCTGGCGTTTGCGCGGCCGGTGCTCGCGGTGGCCGACGCGGACAGCGAGTTGGCGCACGCGGTCCGCGCAGGCGGGTTCGGCTCGGTCGTGCCGGCGTCCGCGGAACCGGCGGCGCTGGCCGCGGCGCTGGATCGCGCGGCGACGCTCCGTGCAAGTGATTTGCAAAAACTTGCCGATGCCGCCCGCGCCGACGGAGCGCGCTTCGACCGGGAAAAGGTCCACGCCGCCTTCCTCGCAGTGCTCTCGCAGGTGGCGGCTGAAGCAGGCGGATCACGCCGGTGATCATTCCCGCGCCGCGGAGGATGCGTCGCGCAACGCCGGGAGCAGATCGTTCCGCACCGCGACGAATTGACTGGCTTCCCACTGGTAACCCGGAAAGAGCCGCGAGTCGGTGCGGATGCGTCCGCCCTGGGTATAGACCACGGTGTAATCCGGCATCTCCGGCGCCTCCCCGATGTCGAAGATAATGTCCGGCCGCGGGAGGCGGCACTCCGCTTCCAACTCGGCGCGGTGGGCGAAGTAATAGCGGTAGTCGAGTTGCAGACCGCCCGCGGTGCGCGGCAGA
>JAFAXH010000105.1 GCA_019241085.1 Verrucomicrobiota bacterium
TCCATGCGGGCACCAAGCGGCAGCAGCGCGTGAAGTGTTCAGCGCCGAGCTTGCGTTAGGATTGGACGAGCTTGTTGCCGTCCTTGTCGGTGAACTCGCCGCGGATGATGTTGATGATGTCAATGATCAGCCAGACGCCGAGGCCACCGCAGGTCACGATTTGCAGGATGGCGCTGCCGGTTTTGCCGACATAAAAACGATGGGCGCTGACGCCGCCCAGGAAAATGCAAAGAAGAAGCGCGGTCGTTTTGTTTTTTGGAGTCATGGGAGGTTTTTTGAAAGAATGCCGTTGCTGCCGAGCGCGCGGATTTAATCAGCCGCCGGGCAGAAGATCAATGATTTCGGCGTGAATTTTTCGGGGATTTTTTTGGGGAATGCGCAGCCGCGCCACGGTCACCGGCAACCGGAATCGCCGCGGCCCCGCGCTGCCGGGATTGATGTAAATGACGCTGCCGCGCTGCTCGATCCGTGGCTGATGCGAATGCCCGCTGATGACGGCTGCGTAGCCCTCGGTCGCCGGGTTGAAGTCCAACTCGCCAAGGTCGTGCAGCATGTGAATGCGTGCTCCGGCGATTTTCACGGTCACGCGTTTTGGCAGATATTTCGCCCAAGCGCCGTGGTCCACGTTGCCGCGCACGGCGGCGAATTGCCCCGGCTCCGACGCGAGCGCGCGCACGGCGGCCAGCACTTCCGCCGAACCAAAGTCGCCGGCGTGCAAAATCCAGTCCACTCCGCGCAAAGCCGCGACCGCCTCGGGCCGCAACAGACCATGCGTGTCGGAGATGACAGCAATCTGCACGGTTTCAGTCATGCGGTTTCTTTCAAAAACTGGTTAATCTCGGCCTGCTCGTTGGAGCGCGGCATCATCGGCGGAAGAACCAAGTTGAATCGAGCGCTTTTTAAGAATCACGCTCACAAAACAAAAAGGGCGCCGGCTTTCACACCAGCGCCCTTTTGTTTTGTGCTTTAACGTCCGCGCTCAACTCACACGCGCGCCGCGGCGAGATCAACGGCTTCATTGTCATCACTGCTGCCGTTGCTTTGGCTGCGACTTTTCTGCTGATCGCGCCAGTGACGGTATGCCTTGAGCGCCTGCATCAACGCGAGGTCGTCCTGACCGATCATGCCGCTGGTTTCCTTCTTCGGCATCCACTCGGTTTCATACCAGTGGACTTGATTCGGCGTCAGCTCGGAGAGCGTCAGGCCGCGATTCTTGCCGAAGTGGACGCGGGCTTCGCGGAAGTCGGCGTCGCTGCCGCTTTCCTTGTCAGTTTCGAGGTCCACGTCGGTCGGCTGCTGCGTCTGCTGCGTGCGCCGGCCTGAGGTGCCGTTGCGACGCGATGATGACTTGCCGCTTTCCGCAGGCGACCGCGGCGGATCGAGCGCGATCTCGGTCTGCTCCTCTTCAACCGCCGTCGTCGCCGACGCCGCTGCCGTCACCGGCGGGTGCGCCGCCAGGTTCGCGCTGATGTCTTCCAAGTCCTGCGTGAAGATGTCGCTCGCGGCCGTCGCGGTGAGCACCGCATCGACGAGCGCGCGCTTTTTGGCCATCTTCAGCACCGTGTTGAACGTGTCGGCCGGATTGTCGTTTTCGACCTTCTCGCCGCCTTGGCAGATCATCCAGCCTTTGCCTTCTATCTTGCGGGTCGAGAAGCCCTTGCCGCCGAGCAGTTCTTGCGCTTTGGCCGGGTCTTCCTGTCGCAAATCCCAATACGCCCGCGGCACCGGCCGTTCCGTCGGCTCGCCTTGGCCCGCGCGGAAGCGATACTTCGCCTCCAACGACGAGCAGGTGCCGAGACCCTGGCCGATGAACGCGCCCGTGGTGATGCTGCTCAAGGTGCAGAGCACGCGATACTCGCGATGCCCGCGCTCCAGTTGCCGCTCTTCGACGTTGTAGGCCGGAGCCAGGCGAAAAGTCAGGCAGAGCTTTTCCGCGCCGGGCTTTAGCAAGGTCGGCTTGTCGCCGCAGCCGGGGATGCGCCCGTAGTGCTCGCCCTCCTTCATCGTGGAAGCGAGGATCTGCTGGATCAATTGCACCTGACCGAGCACCTGCTGCACGCTCAGTGCGCTCGCGGCCGGATCGAGCGCCAAAGACACCTGTTTCTCATCCCGTAGGGAAGTTGCTGGAGGGCTGTTTTTCATCGTGCGAAAACATCGCACATCACCATGAAAAATCCACCCGCATCAAGCGATTTTCTGCAAGTTTATCTCTCTCTTATTGAGCAGCTTGCAAATATACAGAAAAATAGTTTACCAAAGTGTTTTTATGAACACTATTTGCTTCACTCCGCCACCGCATAAAGCCGTTCGTTTTCCTCCAAATCCTTGACCACTGTGCACAGGAAAACCGGTTCCGGGTGCAGCCGCCGATACTTCGTGATTTCCGCCCGATTCAGCAGCTTGAAACCGTAGCGTTGAAACATCTTTTCCCCGCGCCGATTGGCGAAGGAAACCATCTGGCCATAGACCCGCTTTGCGCCCCGCGCGCGCAGGTAGCTCAGGTAGGCGTCGATCAGCGCGCGGGTGCCCGGCACGCTGCGCGCCTCGGGCAGGAGGTTGATGTGAAAGTGCGCCGTCCTGCGTGGCGCCGCCGGCACCTCGCGCCAGCCGTTCCAAAGGATCCAGCGGATAAAACGCCGGCTGGTCGCGGAGTAGCGCGGATACCTCCACGCCAGGGTTAAAAAAAGCCGGCCGTTCTGGAGAAAATTATGGACTTGATTGCGCAGCGGCCGACGGCAGCCGAGCAAGTAGCCGCTGACTTTGCCATCGGCGATGGTCTCGACGACAAAGGCGCTCTCGGGTTCTGTGTCGAGATAATAGTTCGTCAGAAAATCGGCAAATAATTCCCGATCCTCGAACACCGGGTCGATGGCTTGGCCGAGAAATCCAGTCTGGCAACAGAGCCAGCGCACGGCGGCGCGGTCGCTCGGGCGATATTTGCGGATGCGCAGTCCGCCGGCCTCAATGGGTGCGTCGGCGGCAGCCGCGTGGGATGGGTTTGTCGTCATTAAAATCAAGCCGTGCGGTTGCGTTGTCGGCGCGCCGCTTCGGTGGCGATCGTCACGCGGTAGGCGGCAAAGAGCCGGTCAAAGGCATGCTGCCACGCATAGCGTTTGCGCACGGGAGCACTCGTCCCGAGACCGAGCGCGCGCAAGTCCGCTGGACCGCGCCGGGCCAGCCCGGCGATGGCCGTGGCCAGCGCGGCGGGCGTGTTTTTTTCCGCCCAATGCACGAGTAAATCGCCGAGCACGATGCGGTCCATGTAGGAGCCGCGGATGCCGACGACCGGCGTGCCGCACGCCTGCGCTTCGAGCGTGACGAGGCCGAAGGTTTCCTGCACGCCCGGATGCACGAAGAGGTCGGCGGCGCGGTAAAGTCGTGCGAGTTCGTGCTTGTCGGCGCAATACGGCTGCCAGGTGACGGCTCGCGGATGGCGCGCCTGGAGCGCCTGGAGCAACGCGCGCTGCTGGCCGTCGCCGACGATGAGCAGGTGGCAGGGGAAGGATTGAGAGTTGAGAGTTGAGAATTGAGAGCCGGAGCGGAGTTGATCGAACGCGTCGAAGAGCGTCGTCACGTTTTTTTCCGGCGACAGCCGGCCGACGTAGAGCAGGATGACGGCGGTGCCGCGCGCGGGCAGTCCGAGCGCGGCGCGCGTGGCGTCGCTCTCGGCGGAATTTTCCTCCGGTCGGAACGTTTCGGCATCGACGCCGAGATCGACGGTGCTCACGTTTTCAACTCCCCATTCGCGCAGCACCGCGGCGAGCGGCGCGCTGGGCACGAAGGTCCGCGCGCATTGATTATAGACGTAGCGCACGTAGCGGCGGGTGATTTCCATCATCATCTCCGTCACCGCCTGGCCAAAGTATTTCATCGCCGTGCGCACGTTGGCCTCGGCGAAGTGCGAGTGATAAAAGCCAACGACCGGAATGCCCAGCGCGCGCCCGCTCGCGAGCGCCTTCCACGCGAGTTGATACGGATCGTTTGACTCGATCAAATCCGGCCGCTCGCTTTCGAGGATGCGTTCGACGGCGCGCAAATTCAGGAGCATCCGGTATTGCGCCGTGCGCGAGACGAGCGGCGAACGGATGTGATAAACGCGCGACCGCTCGCCTTCCTCCAGCGTCGTCCGCTCACCTGGCACCACGAGCACGTGCCGGTCGCCCGGCGCGCCGTGCTGGCGCAGGTAGGCGACCTTTTCGGCGATGTAACGCTTCACCCCGCCGCTGACCGGCGAATAAAACTGGGTGAGGTCGCAGATTTTCAAAGTGTCGCGCAGGCTGCTTCATTTTCGCGCCAGCAAGAGGATGCCCGACACGATCAAGCCGCCGCCGGCCAGCGTGCGCCAGGTGATTTGTTCCTTCAGCACGAACGCCGCGAGCAGGATGGCCACCAGGATGCTGCCTTTGTCGATGAGCGCGAGCGTCGAGACCTCGCCATCCTTCAATGCCTTGTAATAAAAAATCCACGACAGCGACGTGGTCACACCCGACAAGCCGAGCCACCAAAAATTACCGGCGCTCAGCGCACTCCAATCGCGTCCCGGCACGGCAAACACAGCGAAGACAAAAACCAGCACGAACACGAACATCGTCCGCACCGCCAGCCCCAGTTCGCCGGAAATCCCGGTCAGCCCCAGCTTCGCGATGACCGACGTGAACCCCGCGAAGACCGCCGAGAGAATCGCAAAAACGAGCCACGGCTTCATTGTCACGTGGAGATTGACTCGACCAAGGCTTGCGCCTTCTCTGCCGCAGCCGCCGGCGGCAAGTGGTGCGCCTCTTCCTCGAAGTCAAATTCCGAGAGGTAACGCTCCGCATCCAGCGCCGCCGCGCAACCATCGCCCGCGGCGGTGACGGCCTGGCGATAGACGCGGTCGCTCACGTCGCCGGCGGCAAAAACGCCGGGGATGGCGGTCGCGGTGGCGCCGTGTGTCTTGAGCAAATAACCGTCGGCATCCGTCGCCAGTTTGCCGAGAAACGGCCGCGTGTTCGGCTCGTGACCGATGGCGACGAAGACGCACTTTACCGCCAGTTCGCCGCGGTCTTTGCCGGTGAACGTATCGGTCAAGCGCACCCCGCGCATTTCGCCTTCGGCGTCCGTGAGATACTCGGCGACGGCGACGTTCCAGATCGGCTCGATCTTCGAATTGGCCAGCGCGCGTTCGGCCATGATCGGGCTGGCGCGCAGTTTTTCCCGACGATGGATGAGATAAACTTTCGATGCAAAGCGCGTGAGAAACGTCGCCTCCTCGCACGCCGAGTCGCCGCCGCCGACGACCGCGACCGGCACGTTGCGATAGAACGCGCCGTCGCACGTCGCGCAACTCGTCAGTCCGTGGCCGATGAGTTCTTTTTCCCGCGGCAACCCGAGCCAGCGCGCGCTCGCGCCGCTGGCGATGATGAGCGCGCGCGTGTGCAATCGCCGCTCGCCATCGAGTTCCAACGTGACGCTCCCTTTTTGCGGCTCGAAGCCGGTGACTTCGGCGTAATCAAAGCGCGCGCCGAATTTCTCCGCCTGCGCCTTCATCTGCATGATGAGTTCCGGGCCGTCGATGCCTTCGGGAAAGCCGGGGAAATTTTCCACCAGCGTCGTCGTCGAGAGCTGCCCGCCCGGTTGCCGGCCTTCGAGCACGAGCGGCGCGAGGCCGCCGCGCGCCGCGTAGATCGCCGCGGTCAAACCCGCGCAGCCGGTGCCGATGATGACGATTTTCTCCATGCCGCAATGTAAGCAAGCGGCACCGATTTTGCACGCGCCGCGTGCGTTACGACCGCCGGCGCCGGCGCTCGCGGCCGCGCTCACGCTGCGGGTGCAAGGCGTCGCGCAGCTCTTTGAGCACGACGGAATTCACTTTGAATTTCGCCTTTTCCACGTCTTCGATGCGCCGAATCCAAGAGGCGTCGGTGATCACGTAGTCTTCCGTAATCAATCCCTGCAAAGTATCGACCAGCTCGGAGTCCTCCATGTCTTCGAGCCGTTCGCACAAAATCTCGCCAAACATCAATGCGCCCGACAAGCCGAGCGTTTTGATCACCGTAATCTCGCTGCCGGTTAAAGAAATTTCCTTAGGCATAATAGGTCGCGTTACTTCTTGGATTAAATGAGTCCGTGGATGGTTAAACTTCAACCGGCCGCGGCGGCGAGGCGCGTGTTGGCGTCTTGCTGCAACCAGTCCCAGCTTTTATCCAGCAATTCGCGGACCTCATTTTTAATTTTCTTCAACTCTTCCGTCGAGAAGGTTCTGCCGCCTTCCGGCGCGCGCTTGGCAAAGAGGTAATACTTGATCTTCGGCTCCGTGCCCGAGCCGCGCACGGCGACGCGCCCGCCGTCGGCCAGCGTGAACATGAGCATCTTTTCCTTCGGGATGAGCTGGCCTTCGACATCGCGGATTTCCTCGCGCGCGAAGTTGGTCGCCCCCGCCACTTTGCGCCCGGCGATCTCGGTCGGCGGCGACTGGTCGTAGCTGGCGAGCAACGCCTGGATTTTCGCCGCGCCGTCGGCGCCTTCGAGCGTGAGCGCGCCGTTTTTTTCCAGATAAAAACCGTGCTGCGCGTAAATCTCATCGAGCAGCGCCGGCATCGTCACGCCGCGCGACTTCGCATACGCCGCGACTTCGGCAAACATGATCGCCGCGCCGTTGCCGTCCTTGTCGCGCACAAAATCCGCGCCGCTGTAGCCGTAGCTCTCCTCGCCGCCGAAGACGTAAAAGCTCGCGCTCGCCAGCCGCAACGCCCGCGTCTCGTGCTCCGAAAGCTGCCGATAGTGCATCCGCTTCTCCGCCGGTTGCACCGCGCTCTCATACAAGCCGAGCTTTTGGCCGATGTATTTGAAGCCGGTCAACGTTTCCACGCAGCGCAGGCCGTAATGTTCGGCGATGGCTTTTTGCAGATCGGTGGTCACAAATGTCTTGATGATGACCCCGCGCGCCTTGTTCGCGTCATCGAGCACGCCCTGGTCAAAATACGTCTTCGCCCGATACCACGCCATCAGCGAGCCGATCTGGTTGCCGGTGAACAGCGCCAGCTTCCCATCGTCGCCGCGCACCGCCACGCCCATGCGGTCGCAATCCGGGTCCGTCGCGATCACGAGGTCCGCGCCGATCTTGTCCGCGAGTTGCATCCCGAGCGCGAGTGCCTCGGCGTTCTCCGGGTTCGGCGATTTCACCGTTGGGAACCGGCCATCGAGCTCCGCTTGTTCGGGCACGACCGTTACGTTTAACCCAAACGCCGCCAGCGCCGGCAACGTCAGCGCGCCGCCGGTGCCGTGAATCGGCGTGAACACGATGCGCAGGTCGCGCCCGCCGGGGCCTTTCAACAATTCCGGCGCGAGCACCAGCGTCTTCAACCGTTCCAGATACGCGCTGTCCACTTCCTCGCCGAGCCGCTGCACCTCGCCCGGCTCCGTGCCCGCGGGCGCCGGCGCGTTTTCATCCGCCACGGCGTTGACTTCTTTGATGATTCCGCTCGCGTGCGGCTCGATGACCTGCGCGCCGTCGTTGAAATACACTTTGTAGCCGTTGTCGTGCGGCGGATTGTGCGAAGCCGTGATGACGATGCCCGCCTGCGCGCCCGTCAGCCGCACGGCGAACGACAGCTCCGGCGTCGAGCGCGGCTCGCGGAACACCGCGACATCGCAGCCGTGCGCCGTGGCCGCCTTGGCCACTTCCTCGGCGAAGTCGCGCGAGAAATGCCGCGAATCATACGCCACCGCGATCTTCGGCCGCGCGCCGCCCTGGCTGCCGACGTTCGCTGGTTGCTGCGCGCGCCATTTTAACAAATACCGGCACAGCCCAATCGTCGCCCGGCGGACGTTGTAAAAATTCATCGCGTTCGTGCCCACGCACGGGTGCTCCGGCCGGCCGAGCGCATCCGGCGTGCCCTGCTCCGCGCGCGTCACGATCTTGCCGATCGTCCGCCCGCGCAGCCCGCCCGTGCCGAACGCCAGCGTCGTGAAAAATCGGTCGTCCAATTCCCCCCATTGCCCGCCGGCCACGAGTTCGGCCACGCTCTCGCGGTAGAGCGCGCTCGTGCCGCCGCCGAGCATGGCGGCGATGTTTTTCGCGCTCGACTCGCGCAGTTTGCCGTTGACGGCAGCTTCCTGGATTTGCTTGAGGAGGGATTCGTTCATAAAAGAAGACAACAAAGTGCGTTGTGTTTCGAGCCGCCCGCGCGTGATGGACTCCCTGCTGGCAAATTTCTCCGCCGCTCGCGTCCGCCGCGCGCCGTTGCGCGCTGGCGCGTTCGGTCCGACCGACGCGCTGCGGTTGCTCGATGGTGCGGGCGACGGTCCGGAGTTTACCGGCTTGACCATCGACGACTTCGCCGGACGCTGGCTGGTTTCCACAAAAAATCTCCCGCCGCCCGATTGGCTGCGGCAAGTCGCGCCAGCGCCGCGCGCGATCTACTGGAAGCGGCTCGAGGTGAAAGACAAGGAGCCGCCGCAATTTTGGGCGGGCGAGCGCGTCGCCGCGCCGTTCGAGATCGTGGAAAACGGATTGCGTTTCCAAGTCGATTTCGCCGCCGGCTATTCGCAAGGCATCTTCCTCGATCAACGCGACAACCGCGCCGCCTTGCGCCGCTGGTGCGTCGCCACGGAGCAACGCGAAGCGCCCGCCGCGGTGCTGAATCTTTTCGCTTACACCTGCGCCTTCTCGGTCGCCGCGGCTGCGGCGGGTGCGCAGACCGTGAGCGTCGATCTCTCCAGCGTCTCGCTGACACGCGGGCGGGAGAATTTTCAACTCAACCAACTCGATCCCACGCCGGCGAGCGGGCACGAATTTTACGCCGCCGATGCGCGCGAATTCCTGCGGCGCGCGGCGAAACGCGGTCGTCGCTTCGACGCCATCGTGCTCGATCCACCGACGTTTTCGCGCGACCGCGACGGGAAAATTTTCCGCGTCGAGCGCGACTTTGGCGCACTCGTCGCGCTCGCCTTTCCGCTGCTGCGCGCCGGCGGCATCATGCTCTGCTCCACGAATCAGCGCACGCTCTCGCCGCTCACCTTCGACCGCCTGCTCGCGTCCGGTCTGCCCGCCGACGGCGGCAGCGGCCTGCGCAGGCGATCCGCGCCGATGCCCGCCGATTTCGCCGGCGAGCCATATCTGCAAAGCGTCTGGATCGAACGGGGCAGAACGTCGGACGCGGATAATTACGCGCTCTTCGCGGCGAGATAATTTTTGTTCGCCTGCGCCCAATTCACCGTGTTCCACCACGCCTTCAGATAATCGGGCCGGCGATTCTGGTAATTGAGATAATAGGCGTGTTCCCACACGTCCACGCCGAGCACCGGCTTGCCTTCCGCGCCCGCGACGGCTTTGCCCATCAGCGGGCTGTCCTGGTTCGCCGTGGAGACAATTTCCAGCTTGCCGCCGTTGACGACCAGCCACGCCCAGCCGCTGCCGAAACGACCCGCGCCGGCAGCCTGCAATTTTTCCTTGAACGCATCGAACGATCCGAACGTTTCGTTGATCGCCGCCGCCAGTTCGCCGGTCGGCTGACCGCCCGCGCCGGGCGCCATGAGTTGCCAGAAAAACGAGTGGTTCGCATGCCCGCCGCCATTGTTGCGCACCGCGGTGCGCGCGGCCTCGGGCACTTTGCTGAGGTCGGCGATGAGTTGCTCGACCGGCTGCGACGCGAGGTCGGCGTGGTCTTTGAGTGCGTTGTTCAAATTGGTGACATACGTGCCGTGATGCTTGTCATGATGGATCTCCATCGTCTTCGCATCGATGTGCGGTTCCAAAGCATTGTTGGCGTAAGGCAGAGGCGGGAGTTCGTAGGGCATAAAATTTGGGCGCAATAAGAGTTTGGCTGCCGACACACCGCCGGCAGAACTCCTATCGTGCCTAACGGACCAACTGAACGTGCGAAAGGCGGAAAATCCCGCGTTTGGCGTTCAGATACGTCGCCAGCGCGAGCAACGGGAAATTGTTCCGATACATGTCGTATTTGAGATAAAACACGCGCGGAAACCCGGTGCCGGTGATCTCGTCCTCGGTCCACGAGCCATCGGCATTCTGCGCGTCGAGCAGATAGCGCAAGCCGAACTGCACGTGCGGCGAATCGAGGTCGCCGGCCGCGATGAGGCCCATCAACGCCCAGGCCGTTTGCGACGCCGTGCTCGGGCCTTTGCCCTTCAACAACGGATCGTCGTAGCTCGCGCACGACTCGCCCCAGCCACCGTCTTCGTTTTGACACGAAGCCAGCCAGTCGCGCCCGCGGCGCACCCAGCTCTGCGTCATGTCCTGGTCGATGGCGCGCAGCCCGCGCAACACCTGCCAGGTGCCGTAAAGGTAATTCACGCCCCACCGGCCATACCACGAACCGTCGTCCTCCTGCGTGCGCCGCAAGTGCGCCAATGCGCGCTGCACGGACCGCTCGTAAACCGCCGGCCGGCCGAGGTAGCCGATCAACTCCAAAGTGCGCGCCGTGAGGTCCGAGCAGGTCGGATCGAGGATGGCGTTGTGATCGGCAAAGGGCACGTCTTCGAGCCAGCCTTTCGTCACGTCTTTGTCAAAGGCCGCCCAGCCGCCGTCGCGGCACTGGAAGCTCATCTGCCAGCCGAGCGCGCGTTGGAACGCCGCGTTCGCCGCCGCCGGATTTTCCGGTTTCATCAGCCGCAAGGCCATCAGCACCATCGCGGTGTCGTCGGTGTCGGGGTAATAAACGTTGTTGAACTCAAACGCCCAGCCGCTCGCCTCGCGATAGGGGTTTTGTTTTACCCAATCGCCCCGGATGCGGACTTCCTTGGAATACAGCCACGAACTCGCCTTTTGCAGCGCGGGATGCGCCGGATCGAGTCCGCTCTCAGCCAGCGCGATACTCGTCACGGCCGTGTCCCACACCGGGGAAAAACATGGCTGGATGCGGAAGTCGTCGCCGTCGTCGGCAAAGAGGTCTTCGTAATCCCGCGTCGCCTTTTGGAAAATCGCGTCGCGCTCCGTGTAGCCGAGCGCTTCGAGCGCGATGAGACCGTTGAGCATGGCCGGGAAAATCGCCGCCAGCCCGTCGCTCCCCTCGCCCATGCGCTCGGTCATCCACGCCTCGGCCCGGCGCAGCGCCCGCGCGCGGAACGGCCGCCACGGCAGGGCGTCGAGCCATTTCAAAATCCCGTCGCAACGCAGGAAAAAATTGCGCCACGTCAGGAACCGCTGGGAGCGCGCCAACGAAAAATCGGCGCCCTCCAAGCCGCACGGATACAACTCGTGCAACTGCTTTTCCTCGGGCAACTGTTTGGTCGGCTTGAAATGGTTGATGATGGCCAGCGGCATCAGCATCGCCCGGCTCCAACTGGAGAGTTGGTAGATGTTGAAATACAACCAGTCGGGCAACAGGATCAGCTCGACCGGGATGATCGGCAGATATTTCCACGGAAACTGTCCCAGCAGCGCCAGATACAGTTTGGAATACGTGTTGCATTTCGGGATGCCGCCGAGCCGCAGGATGTTGGCCCGCGCCTCGGCCATCCACGGCGCCTGTGGCGAATGGCCGGCGAGTTTCAGCGCGAAATACGCCTTCACGCAGGCGTTGATTTCGCTCGGGCCGCCGTGGTAAATATTCCACCCTCCGTCGGGCAACTGCCGCCGCCGGATGTGGCGCACGCACTTTTCCTGTAGTTCAGGGTCCACCTTCCCGCGCCAGTGCATGTAGAGCACATGGTCGGAACAGAGCGTCGAATCGACGATCAATTCGCCGATCCAGTAGCCGTCGGGCTTTTGCAGACTGAGCAGTTGCTCCTGGGACAAGCTGATGCCGAGCTGGACTTCTTCGTCGCTCACCGCCGCGTCGTGCGCGACCGACGGCAACGCCGCAATGCGCGCGCGCGCCGCCGCGGCGGCACGCTCGGCACGCACGTCGGGCAGGCGGATGATGTTGGAGACCGATGTTTGCAGCCGCTCAGCCACCGACGCCAGTTTGGCGAACGCGGCGGCAGGGCCGTTCGCGTTGTCGCTACTGCTGTTGCCGCCGCTAAGATTGCTGCTCTTTTGCGGCCCGTTTTCTGGGAAAGCGCGGACGATCACGGGATGAACGTGTGCGTGCTGCTGGAAAAAATGCTCAAGCGGCGATGGAGGTTTCCGCCGCGGCTTCGACGGCTGCCGGGGCGCTGGCTGCCAGCATCGCAGCGGCAGCGGCGGCCTCGGTGGCTTCCTTCTTTTTGCCCGTGAGGTGGCCGCGGCCGGACGTGACGCCGTTGTATGCTTCCGCCGCGTTCCCGCGACCGCTTGGCTTGGGCCGCGCGCCGAAGTTGAACTTGATATTCTTCCAAGTGTCACCCCATTGCGCATCGATACCGATGGCCGCCGTCGGCTCAAAGCCGCACTGCGTCATGCAGTTGTCGCAGCGCGGATCGCGCGCGGTGCCGTTCTTTTCGACGCCGAACTGGCTCCAATCCACCTTTTCCAGCATCTCCTGGTAGCTGGCATAGTGGGCGGTGGTCATGAAGTAGCACGGGCCTTTCCAGCCGCCGATGTTGCGCGTCGGGATCGCCCAGGCCGAGCAGGTCAGCTCGCGCTGGCCGGCGAGGAATTCGTGATAAACCGGCGTGCCGAGAATCGGAAAACGCCCGGTCCATTCCTGCAAATCCTTGAACTTCTCACGCGTCATGTCGCGCGTGAGGAAGAAATTTTCCGGCTGCAAATTGAGCCGTTTAATCATGTCCTGCTTCGCGGCGTCATATTCGTAGCCGGGCGAGATCGTGTGGCCGTCGATGCCGATGTCGCCGAGGAACTCATAGAGCGCCTCGATCTCGGCCATGTCGGTTTCTTTATAAATCGTCGTGTTCGTGGCGACCTGGTAGCCGACGATTTTGGCCATGCGCATCGCCAGGATGCACTCTTTGAAAACGCCCTCGCGCTCGACGATGAGATCGTGCGTGTATTCGAGGCCGTCGAGATGGACGTTCCAATAAAAAAACGGGTGCGGCGCCATCGTCGGCGCGGCCGGGTCCTTCGGGCCTTTGCGCACGTCGGCGGTCTCTTTTTCCGAGATCAATTCCGCCGCCTGGAGCTTTGCCAGGATCGGCTCGACCGCCGCCGCGTCGCGGGCGAATTCCTTCGCCAGATGCGCGCGCATCTTCCGCCGCATGAACATCGCGTTCGTGCAGAGATAGACGACGCGACCTTGCGCGAGGATGCCACTGGCCAGCGCCTCGATGTGCGGATAAATCAGCGGTTCGCCGCCGCAGATCGAGACCATCGGCGCGCCGCATTCCTCCGGCGCGCGCAGGCAATCTTCGAGGGACATCACGTCCTTCAGGCTCGTGGAATACTCCCGGATGCGCCCGCAGCCCGTGCAGGTGAGGTTGCAGGTGTGGAGCGGCTCCAGTTGGAGCACGGTGGCAAATTTCTTGGTGCCGCGGAGTTTGTGACCGACGATATGGGCGGCGATCTTGCTGGTTAAGGCGAGTGGAAATCTCATGTGGCGTCGCGCTGCACCGCCGGGCGACTTGCCTCGGTGAAGAGGCCAATCGAGCCGACTTGGCGTGGGGTCAGGTTAAGGTTAGGTGAAGCAGACCCTCACGCTGGCAGGCAGCGTTTTATATTTTTGATAACTTGCGTTGTTTAGTCGGGGCGTATCGTAACAGTCAAGCCCGGGCTGTCAACCGGCCCGTCGCCGCCAGCGAACCGGGGCGAAAGGCGAGGTGATGGCCAGCCAAGTGCGTAGCGTTCAAGTTCTTTGGACGTAAAAGCATATCGGGCGACTAAATTACTTAAACTTATATAAGAGATTTTTAGTCAAGACAATTCCACTCTCCCAGTTCGCAAGCGAGCCTGCTCCATGCACGTTTTTCACGATCCCGCCTGCGCCGCTTATGCCTTTCCCGGCCACGTTGAACGACCGCTCCGTGTGCTCGCCACCGCGGCGCACCTGCGCGCGCGACATCCCGCTTGGACTTGGGAAATCCCGCCCGCCGGTCCCGGCGACGACGTGCTGCTGCGGGCACACACGGCGGCGCATCTGGCGGCTTTGAAAAATCCACCGCCAGACGGTTTCGATGCCGATTGCCCCAGCCATCCCGACCTCGACGCCCACGCCCGCCGCGCCGCCGCTGCGGCCGTGCGCGCCGCCGAGTTCGCCTGGCGCGAGCGCCAGCCGGGCTTTGCGCTCATGCGCCCGCCGGGGCATCACGCGCTCGCTGACCGCGCGATGGGTTTTTGTTATTTATCCAACGTCGCCATTGCCGCGCTCCACGCTCGCGCGGCGCTCGGAGCCGGCGGGCGCGTCGCCGTCTGGGATTTTGACGCGCACCACGGCAACGGCACGGAGGCGATTTTGCGCGGGCGCGACGGCTTTCTTTTCGCCAGCGTTCATCAGCTTCCCGGCTGGCCGGGCAGCGGCGCGCGGTCGTTCGACAACGTCCGCAATTTCCCCGTGCCGCCGGGCACTGCGCCGGAGCGGCACATGGCAATCCTCGCCGCGAGCTGGCGGGAAATCGTCGCCTTCCGCCCGGATTTGCTCCTCGTTTCCGCTGGTTTCGATGCCTACGTGGGCGATCCGATCACCGACATGACCTTGCGCGCCGCTGACTTCGCCACGCTTGGCTGCTGGCTGCACAAAGAAGCGCCTTGCCCGGTCGCCGCCGTTCTGGAAGGCGGCTACAGCGACGACCTGCCCGCGCTCGTCGATGGTTTCTTGTCCGCGTGGGAAATCGGTCGCGCTCAGCCTGACACCGAGGCGCGATAAGAGCAGTAAACCCGCCGCCTGCCTCGCCGTGCGCGGCAAGCCACGCGGCCCAACTACCTTATGAGCATCCAAGCTTTGTTGAACGACCTCGAACGTTTTGGCACCGAAAACGACACCCGCCCCGGCATCGAGCGCTCCGACAAAATGTTGAACATCGGCCGCGCGGTCGGCGAACTCCTGCGGGTGCTCGTCGGCTCGACGAAGCCGCGCCGCATCCTCGAGCTGGGCACGTCCAACGGCTACTCCACACTCTGGCTCGCGCTCGCGGCCAGGCAGGTCGGCGGCGGCGCGCGCGTTTTTACCGCCGAGATTTCCGCCCGCAAATTCACGCTGGCCAAGGCGAATTTTGAAAAATCCGGCCTCGGTCCCTACATCGAGTCACGCCAGGCCGAGGGCGGCGATTTTTTGCGCGAACAGCCCGACGCCAGCGCCGGGTTCATCTTCCTCGATGCCGACCGCTCGCACTATGTGCCGTGGTGGCCGGAGCTGCGCCGCGTGCTGGCGCCGGGCGGGCTGCTCGTCGTGGATAACGTGATCTCGCACGCCGACGAAGTCGCCGAGTTCAGGCGGCTGGTGACTGCCGACAGCGGCGCGTTTATCACTTCGCTCGTGCCCATCGGCAAGGGCGAGTGGCTGGTGCTCAAGCCGCACGCACCCGCCGCCGTGACTGCTTAAAATTCCTCACGCTCCCTTGTCGCCCTGCAACGCGCTGCTCACGAGCGCCTCGAAGTCGGCCGAGGCCGCTTTCACCGCCGCCGCCGGGCCGGTCATTTTGATGAAGACATCGCCCTGCGCACTTTCCAGGATTGCCCCCTGCATGCCGTAGTCGGCCATCGGCGTCGTCGGCCCGCCGGGCATGCCGCTGCTGAACGTCCCGCGCTCAACCCGCACCCGCGTCACCTTCGTGCCGCCGACGGTTGCCGTTTCCACCACGGGATTGAGCTTGTCGCCGGTCTCGCTGAACTGCCCGAGCCAGCGCGAGATGTTCGCCTCGACGCCGCCGCCCTGGCCAGTGCCGAAGTGGAAAAAGACCACGTCAACGCCCGGCCCCGACGGGCTGGCCGGGTCGGCAAATTTCAACTGCGCCTTGCGCATCCCTGCCGGATTCACCGGCATCCACGAAAAACTCGCGGGCCGCTTGAACGTGAACGGCCCGACGACAAACGTCGCCGGATCGGCCGCGCGGGAAAACGGCGCGCCCGCCGTGCAGATCAAGGCCAGCAGGAGGAGTGAGAAAAAACGGCGGCGGTTCATATAAAAATAATTCTTCGCCAAAATTCTAACCGGCGGCGCGTGAATTTCCAGACTTCACTGCAAAGCGATCGCCGCGCTCACCGGTCGGTGGTCGCTGCAATTGCGTCCCGTGCGCTCGACGCTGGCGCTCACCAGCCGCGCGCCGCTGCCGCCGTCGCAGAAGAAAATGTGATCGAAACAAGCGTCCGGATAACGTCCCTCACCCGGCAGCGTAATGCGTTGCGGAAATGGCACCTCTTTAAATACCCACGCAAAGCCGCCTTTTTGCCACGAACGCAGCGACTGCTCGCGCAAATACCGCGCGTCATCGAGCGACGTGTTCATGTCGCCGCCGACTACGATGGTGACATTCCCCAATTTCCCATACGCCGCCGCCATCGCCTGCTGGTGCGCGAGGAGTTGCCTGGCAGATTCGTCGCGCTGCACGATCGGGTCCACGCCGCCGCCGCTGTTATCGACGCGGTTGCTCTTCAGATGCATGCCATAGACGAGCAAGACTTGACCCGGCGCGGGCTGATACGCGGCAAAGGCAAATCCCCGCGCCGGCGCGGGACCGCCGTTGGCCGCTTTTTTCCAGGATTCCCACCAGGCGTTGAGCAGCGGCAGCCGGCTGGCGAGCATGGTCTGCTGATGGGTAAGTTCACCCGTGCCCTCGCGGATAAAGCCGGTCACCACGTCGAGATGGAAATCCGGCAGTTGTTCGATGACCCGCTTGGCCCCGGCTTCCTCGCCGACTTCTTCCAGACCGAGCACGTCCGGGTCGAGCCGTTGCACGACGGGCACCACGGCGGCGACGTGATTGGCCTGCGCCCGCACGCCGGCATTCGGTCGCCGGCCGGGAAACCATTCGACGTTCCAGAAAGTAAATCGCACCGGCCGCCCGGTGCCCACCGCGGCTGGCGACGGCGTCGGCGTCATCGTTTCTTGGGAAAAGACGGCCGCCGGCGCTACGAGCAACAAGCCAACCGCCATCGCGACGCCAGCCGCAATATTGCCAGGAAACGAACGCATCAGGGGAAATACAACATTGGCAAAACCCAAGACGCCGCGCCATTACAAATTTTTCATTGCGCGTGGTTTCGGGTCGGGCGGGCGTCCCGCCTGCCGTGTTCCGCGTCTTGCAGAACACACAAAGGCAAAGTGAAAAAACGCTGCTTGCGCCTTCGATGCACCGGGCAGGATGCCCGGCGCGGCAGGCGAGGACGCCCGCCCTACCCGCGGAACATCGGCCGCGGGAGACAAACCGAGCCATTGCCCAAATTTTTCTGCCGACGAATGAACCGTCCGACCGTTGCCACCTCGAAGAAATCACGACGAAGCACGAAATCGCGGGTTCAGGAAAAGCCGGCGGGTTGAAAACGCCGCAATCCAGCCGATTTTTCCGCCGTCGCTTCGCCCGCCCGCACGCCCGCACGCTCCGCATGAGTTGGTTTAGCTTTCACCTGCAGGATTTCGCCTTCGCCTTCCTGAGCGTGCTTTTCGAGAGCGTGCCGTTTTTGCTCCTTGGCGCGCTCATTTCCGGCTTGATCGAAATCTTTGTCCCGGCGCGCTTGATGACCCGGCTGCTGCCGAAAAATCCCGTCGCCGCCGTGGCGCTCAGCGGCTTGCTCGGCGCGATCTTTCCCATGTGCGAATGCGGCGTCGTGCCCGTCATCCGCCGGCTCATGCAAAAAGGGCTGCCCGTGTCGTGCGCGATCACCTATCTGCTCGCCGCGCCGGTGCTCAATCCCATCGTCGCCGTCAGCACCTACGCGGCCTTTCGCGGCCAGAACCCGGCGGAGATGACCCTCTGGCGGCTGGTGCTCTCCTACGTCGTCGCCGTCGGCGTCGGCCTCGTCGTCACCCGGTTGCGGCCGGCGCAATTTCTCCATCCGCGCGTGGTCGAGACGCTCCCCGGCGCGGCCACCCGGCGCACGGCGTTTCGTTTCAGCGCACTCACGCCCGCGCCCGCGCCCGCGCTGGCTGGCGGTGCCGCCGCCGAAGCCGTCGCGCCGTTCAGCCGCGAAGCCGCGGGCGGCAAAGGCGACGGCGCCGCGCCCGCGGCGGATGATCCGCTCGCGGCCGTGCTCGAATCCGACCTCGCGCCGCCGAGCTTTGGCCGCCGGCTGCTGACGGCTCTCCAGCGCGGCGCGGAGGATTTTCTCGACGTGGCGATCTTCGTCATCCTCGGCGCGGCGCTGGCCAGCGTCTTCAACACCGCCGTCGATCAGCGCATCATCGAGTTGCTCGCGCAAAATCCGTGGGCCGCCGTCGGCACGCTCATGCTCATGGCGTTTTTCGTCGCCGTGTGCAGCACGTCCGACGCCTTCATCGCTGCGTCGCTGCACGTCTCGATCCCGTGGTATGCGCGGCTCGCGTTTCTGACCTTCGGGCCGATGTTCGACGTAAAGCTGATGTTTCTCTATTCGCTCGTCTTTCGCCGCCGCTTCATCGTCTGGCTGGCGCTTGGACTTTTCGTCGCCATCGGGCTAATTTGCGTGCGCCTGTCGGTCTTGAGCCTGTAATTTCCAACTGATGCAAAATCGCCAATTTTCCCGCCTGCTCTCCGCTCTCACCCTGCTCGTCTGGAGCGCGGTGCTGCTCTACTTTTATTTCAGCGGCCGGTTGAACGAATACCTCGTCGGCGTCTATCGGCCGTTCGTCGCCGTGGCTGGCTTTCTCATGCTCGGACTGGCCGGCTTGATGCTCGTCGGCCTGCGCCGGGAAAATCCGGCTACGCCAACGCTCGCCGACGATCTCGCCCTGCCGCGCCGCTCGCGGGCGATGCAAATTTTCGCTTTCCTCGTCCTCGTCCTGCCGGTCGCCAGCGCGGTCGCCGTTTCGTCCGACAGCTTCAGCAGCAGCGTCGTGCAACACCGCGGCCTCGTCACCGACGGCGCGAACCTGCCCGGCGGCCGGCTGCCGACCACTCCCTCGACCGCCAACGCGCCCGCCGAACCGCCGTTGCCCGGCCAGTCGCCCGCTGCCGCCGACGACACCAAGCTCGACGTTTCGCAATACCTTCAGACCACGCCCGACGGCCACCTGCTCGTCAGCGTCTTCGACCTGCTCATGGCCGCGCCGGACGACACGTTGCGCCCGGATTTTGAAGGCCGCACCGTCGAGTTGATCGGCCAATACCTGCCCGACACGCGCAACCACGCCGACGGCAGCCGCTTCAATCTCGTCCGCATGTATATGGTCTGCTGCGCCGCCGACGCCCGGCCCATCGCCGTCTCCGTCGAGCCGCCGCCAACCACGACTGCCAACTCGACCGCCGCCGCCGCCGCTTCCAAACCGGCCGACATGGCGTGGGTGAAAGTCGTCGGCAAGGTGCAGTTCCCCGTGGAAAACGGCACGCGCACCGCCGTCATCCGCGCCGAGAGCGTGGCGCCGAGCGATCCGCCGGCGGAAGTGATGCTGTATTGAGCCTAAGCCTGCGTGGCGGGCGCTTTTTTCTTCGTGGGCAGCAGCTTGTCCACGAGCGCGTTCGTCGCTTTTTCCAGTAAAATCCCCCACGCGCTGAGCACGGCTAGCGCGGCGACGACGCAGAGCAGAAACGCCCACACCGGCTGCTCCTCGATCCGTTGGCCCAGCCAGATCACATACGGCTGGTGCGTCAGGAAAATGCCGTAGGAAAACGCGCCGACCAGCGCCAGCACTTTGGCCACGCGCGGCAGGCGCGAGAGCAATCCCGCCACGCCTGTCACGGCGAGAAAGCAGCAGACGCCCGTGGCGAGGTCGCTGAAAATGTAAGGGATCAAGCCGCGATACGTCAGCAACGCCGCCGGATACAGCGCCAGGCCCGCCGCCAGCCCCGCGCCGCCGAGCAGAAAGCGCTCGATGCGTTCCGGCGCGCGGCTGTGCCAGACGCCCAGCGCCATGCCGAGCGCAAACTCCGGCAGCCGGCAAATCGCGCAGCCGCCGAGCACCCAGAGTCCGCTTTGCTGAAACACCGCGAGCAGCAGATAGCGCGTCACCATTCCCACCCCGCACGCCGCCGCGAGAAACTTCCACGGCCCGAGCCGTTGCAACGCCGCGAAGAAAAGCGGGAAAAGCAGGTAAAACTGGATGAGCATGGCGAAATACCACCACGCCGCATTCAGATACATGAAGTTCATGCCGATATCGACGAAGCGCAGCCCGAGCAAACTCCACACGATCCGTCCGTCCACCGGCTCCAGCCGCGCCACGAAGGGCGACACGAGGTAAACCAGGTGCGCGACCCAATACATCGGATAAAGCCGCACGAACCGCGCGCGATACCACTCGCCCCACGCCATCGGCCCCTGCGCGGCCCGACGCGTCGTTGCTTGCGCCAGCGCCCAGCCGTTTAGAATAATGAACAAGCCGACCGCGTGAAAACCGCATTGCGAGACGGCGCACCACGCGAGCTTGGCCAGCGTGTGCGCGCTGGCGCCGAAACTTGCCCAGCCGTGTTCGCCTGCCACCTCCGACACAAAGTCCGCGTCCATCGGCGAAGGCGTCTTCGTGTAGGTCGAAAAGAAATGGAAATAAACGATCCAAAGAATCGCCAACCCCTTCGTCACATCGAGCCAGAGCAGGCGCTTCATCGCTGACTAGCGGCTTTAGCAGCGCGAAGTGAAATTGGCAAGACGAGCGGCGAAGGGATTTGCCTCACGCAAAGGAAGAGAAAGTAGCGGCTGGATTCTTTTCTTTGTCATCCCGAGCGTCAGTCGAGGGACCTCTTACTATTTGCCTTGGCTCGTAGCGCGCCGTGTCGGCAATTTGTTCATCCATCGAGTCAGACAGTCAGCAAGCGATCCTTCGACAAGCTCAGGATGACAAAAGAGGAAGCGGAGATCGCGCTCGACGATTTTTCCTCGTGCTCAATTCGGATTAGGCTGCGCCCATCTTCGCTTCGCTCCGGTTCGACCTTCGGATTTCGAATTTTCAAACTAATACGATTTCGCCCAGAGCACGCGCTGCGCGCTCGGCTTGCCGGTGAAAGGACACACGCCCGGCCCGCCGCCGAGCGCGGCGTCCGCCGGGATGCAGCGGATCGTCACTTTCAAATCGTTTTTCACCTGCTCCTCCACCGCCGCGCTGCCGTCCCAATGCGTCAGCGCAAAGCCGCCGTGGACTTCCGGCTTCTCCGCGTTTTTCGGCGTGAAAAACGCATGGAATTCCTCGCGCGAATCAATCCGCCGCGTGTGCTCGTCGCGCTGCGCCAGCGCGCGGGCGAAGAGGCCGTCCTGGATGCTTTGCAACGTCGCCGCCACCTGCGCGACGAACGCATCCGCTGCCAAAAATTCCTTCTCCTTCACCCCGCGGTCGCGCCGCGCAACGGCGACGCTGCCTTTCTCCAAATCGCGCGGCCCAAGCTCGACGCGCAACGGCACGCCCTTTTTGATCCATTCCCAATTCTTCACCCCGCCACCGAGATCGCGCCGGTCCACTTCGACCTCCAGCCCTGCACCGTGAAATTTTTGCTCGCGCAAACGATTTGCAAGAACGTCCGCCGCCGCCAGCACCGCGTCGCGCGTTTCGGCCTTCGGCGTGATCGGTAAAATGACCACGTGCGTCGGCGCCACGCGCGGCGGCAGGATCGCGCCGTCGTCGTCGCCATGCGCCATGAGCAACGTGCCAACCAGCCGCGTCGAGACGCCCCAGCTCGTCGTCCACGCGAACTCCTCCGCGCCGGCGCGCGACTGGAACTTGATCCCGCTCGCCTTCGCAAAATTCTGTCCGAGAAAATGCGACGTGCCCGCTTGGATCGCCTTCCGATCCTGCACCATCGCCTCGATGCAAAGCGTCTGCACCGCGCCCGGAAAACGCTCGCCCGCGCTTTTCTCGCCTGCATACACCGGCAGCGCGAGATGCTCGCGCGCAAGCGTCGCATACACCTCCAGCATCCGCTGCGTCTCCTCGCGCGCCTCGGCCTCCGTCTCGTGCGCCGTGTGGCCTTCCTGCCAGAGAAATTCCGCCGTGCGAAGAAACAACCGCGGCCGCATCTCCCAGCGCACGACGTTGCACCATTGATTAATCAAAATCGGCAGGTCGCGGTAGCTCTGCACCCACTTCGCATACGTCGCGCCGATGATCGTCTCCGAAGTCGGCCGGATCACCAGCGGCTCCGTCAATTCCGCCGACGGCGCCGGCCGCATCTTCCCATCCGCGCCGACCTCCAGCCGATGATGCGTGACCACCGCGCACTCCTTCGCGAAGCCTTCGACGTGCGCCGCTTCTTTCTCCAAATACGAAATTGGAATGAACAGCGGGAAATACGCATTGCGATGTCCCGTCGCCTTGAACATCGCATCCATCTGCCGCTGGATATTTTCCCAAAGCCCGAAGCCCCACGGCTTGATGACCATGCACCCGCGCACATCCGACGGCTCCGCGAGCTCCGCCGCGCGCACGACCTGCTGATACCACTCGGCAAAGTTCTCCGCGCGCGTCGGCGTGATGGCGGTTTTAGCGGCAGATCCATTCATAAAGGAAAAAGCAAAAGATAATGACCGCCGAGGCGGGTCCCCACTTAACGCGGCAAAGAACGAAGTTGCAAATACCGTTCAAGCGCTCCGCCTTACGTTTGTATTCCTTGGTTGAGGAGCAATCCTCTACTGTCTAGCATGTCTTCATGACCACATTTGAAGCGCTCTTGCAGCGAGTTGATTCCGCGAAGGCTCAACTCGACAGCATGCGCCCGCTGGATCGCGAGCGCGAAGCTCGGGTGATGCAAAAATTCCGGCTTTGGTGGACCTATCATTCCAACGCAATCGAAGGAAATAGCCTCACGCAAGGTGAGACCGAGATGTTCCTCATGGAAGGACTCACCGCGAAAGGGAAGCCGCTGAAAGATCATCTCGACCTGCGCGGCCACAGCAATGCGATAAATTATCTGCTCGGCTTCATCCGCGACAAAGAGGTGCTGACCGAAGCGGCGATTCGCGAACTGCACAAAATCTTACTCGTCGAA
>JAFAXH010000060.1 GCA_019241085.1 Verrucomicrobiota bacterium
GAGATCAACCGCCAACTGCAAACTCTTGGAGCGACAAACGCACAGCCTTGGTATCTTGTATGCGCAGCACGTCTCGCTTACATAACGGGAGTAACCATTGGTTTGCTGATTATCCCTGTAATATTAGCACTGATTTTCCGTGGCCGATGGCGTCCACGAGTAGCATTCTTCGCACTTCTAGGTGTCGGTGCTTGCTCAACATACGGTGTCGCTATCGATCACTGGGGGCCAAGGAGGTCAGCAACATTCGCCGAATGGTTAATTGGCCTTACCGCTGTAGCGATTCTTGCCTGTTTTACTGCGGTATCAGATAGCTCCTTCCATTGGGACGATCGATCTACTGGGACGATAATTTCTAGCCGGGATTAGTAGCATGATTATTGATTATATGTCTCGGTGATTGATTTGAAGAACTCGCCGCAATGGGAAAACAAAAGCGCGAGCGGCGGCCGTTTTTTCGACCACGCGCTCGCGCTTTTGTTTTGAACTGAATTTAAGTTAAGCGAACCAGAGCTTACCGGATCTCCACCTTCGCGCCGGCGGCTTCGACTTTCTTCTTGATGTCTTCGGCCTCCTGCTTGGTGACGCCTTCCTTGAGCGTCTTTGGAGCACCCTCGACGAGTGCCTTCGCCTCGGCCAGGCCCAGGCCCGGCACGGCGGCGCGGACTTCCTTGATGACGCCGATTTTGTTCGCGCCCATTTCCTTGAGGATCACGTCAAAAGCCGTCTTCTCCTCAGCCGGAGCGGCGGCTGCGGCGCCACCTCCACCAGCGGCCGGAGCGGCTGCCGCCACGGGAGCGGCGGCGCTGACGCCGAGTTTCGATTCGAGCGCCTTCACGAGGTCGGCGGTTTCCAAGAGGGTCAAGCCAGAGATCTGGTCAACCAATGCGGTCATGTCTGCCATAATGTTGTGTGTTTGTCGTTGCGGCCCTGCTCATCGCGCCCCGCAGCCGCGGAGCAATTGAGACCGAAAGCCTCCGGTCCGATACAGCGCCAGTGTTTTGGTTTGGTTTGGTTTAAGGCCGCCGCGGCAACCCGCCGGGCGGAGAATAGGAAAAATTGGGAAACGGATTTTAGACAGAATTAACAGAATTTACAGAATTAGGAGTAACTGAGTTCGGAAATCGTTACCTAAATTCTGCCTCTGATAATTTTGTAAATTTTGTTAATTCTGTCTAAATCCTCGAAACTTACGCTGCCGCCGCTTCGGCGGGTTTGCCTTCCTTGTCGATGCGCGCTTGCAACAACCGCGCGAGGCTCGCGCCAGGCTCGTTCAGCAGGCGCACGAACGCGGAAGCCGGAGCGTTGAGCAGGCCCAGCAGTTGCGCCTGGAGCTGCTCCTTGCTCGGCAAATCGGCGAGCGATTCGAGACCCTTGGCATCGACGAGCGTGTTGTCCACGACGCCGCCGCGCAGGGCGAACTTCTTGGAATCAGCGCCGAATTTCTTCAGCACCTTCGCCGCGGCGACCACATCTTTGTCGCCAGTGACAACTGCCGTCTGGCCGCTCAAGTGCGACGAGAGGTCGGGCAGGCCGAGTTCTTTCGTCGCGCGGGCCACGAAAGTGTTTTTCACCACGGTGCAACGCGCGCCGGCTTCGTGCAGCTTGTTCCGCAGGTCGCTGAATTGATCGACCTTCAGGCCGCTGTAATCAGCGACGATCAGGAAGGGCGAGGTCTTCAGGCGGGCGACCACGTCACGGACGATGTTGGATTTTTCGGGTCTCACGTTGAATAGGAAAGTTGGTTGGTGAAACTGCGCCGATTTAGTTCTTCAAATACGGACTCACGTCCACCGGCACGCCCGGCAGCATCGTGGCACCGAGGGTGATGGTATTGACGAAGCGGCCTTTCGCCGTGGCGGGACGCGCCTTCACGACGGCATCAATGACGGCGTTGCCATTCTCCGCGAGTTGCTCGGGTGCGAAGGAAAACTTGCCCACCGGCACGGCGACGTTGCCATTCTTGTCGAGCTTGAACTCCACGCGACCGGCTTTGACTTCCTTCACCGCCTTCGCGGTGTCGTCGGTCACGGTGCCAGCTTTCGGGTTCGGCATCAGGCCGCGCGGACCGAGCACCTTGCCGAGTTTGCGGACTTCGCTCATGGCTTGCGGCGTCGCGATGGCGACATCGAAATCCTGAAAGCCTTCCTGGCATTTCTTGATCATATCCTCGAAGCCGACAAATTCCGCGCCAGCCTCGCGCGCCGCGCTGGCCGATTGGCCGGTGGCGAAGACGAGCACGCGGACTTGTTTGCCGCTGCCATGCGGCAACGGACAGGTGCCGCGGACCATCTGGTCGCTCTGCTTTGGATCCACACCGAGCCGGAAGCTGAGCGTGATGGTCTGGTCGAACTTCGGCGCCGGCATTTTTTTCAATGCCTCGATTGCTTCGCCGAGTGGATATTCGCGCTTGCCATCGACGATTTTCGCCGCGGCCTGATAGCGTTTGCTGCGTTTTTGTTGTGCCATGATTTTGGTCAGTGCGAGCGAACCGGCGCGTGGCGCGCTGGCTCTCCTGGGTTTGTTGACGAAAAATACTAATCGACGATCTCAATGCCAGCCTGCCGCGCGGTGCCGGCAATGATCTTGAAAGCGGCCTCGGGATCGCGCGCGTTCAAGTCTTTCATCTTGATCTTCACGATGTCCATGACCTGCGCCTTCTTCAATTTGGCGACTTTCGTCTTGTTCGGCTCTTTCGAGCCACTGGCGATGCCGGCTGCTTTCTTCAGCAAGATCGCGGCGGGCGGCGACTTCGTGATAAAGGTGAACGTCTTGTCTTTATAAACCGTGATGACGACCGGCAGGATGTCGCCGCTTTGCTTCTGCGTGGCGGCGTTAAACTCCTTGCAGAACGCCATGATGTTCACGCCGTTTTGACCCAGCGCGGGACCGACGGGCGGAGCCGGATTCGCCGCGCCGGCGGGAATCTGGAGTTTGATTTGTGCGACGACTTCTTTGGCCATTTGGAGAAAGTTGAGAGTTGAAAGTTGAGGGTTATAAGAGACCGGGAAAAAAAATTTTAACCGCGCTCGACCTGCCAGTATTCGAGTTCGACCGGCGTGGCGCGACCGAAGATGGTGACGGACACCCGCAGCTTGCCGCGGATCGGATCGATTTCCTCGACCACGCCGTTTTGGTTTTGGAACGGGCCGTCGGCGACTTTCACCGTCTCGCCGACCTCGAAGGAAACCTTTGGCTTCACCTTGTCCTCGCGCTCGCGCATCTGGGCGAGCATCGACTCGACTTCGTTCGGCCGCATGGGCACCGGTTTGTCCTTTGGTCCGGCGAAATTGATGACGCCCGGCGTGTCTTTAATAAAATACCACGCGCGATCCATCACCTTTCCGCTCGTCTCATCGAGCAGGTGCATGTTCACGATGAGATAGCCGGGGAAGAACTTGCGGGTAGTCTCCGTCTTCTTGCCGCGCTTGATCTCGCTGACGCGCTCGGTCGGCGTGAGCACCTCGAAAATGAGGTCGCTCATCTCTTCGGTCTTGATGCGCCGATTGATGCTGTCGGTCACTTTCTTCTCCTGACCGGAGAGCACGTGGACGACGAACCACTGGTCCTTTGCTGGTGGGATGGCAGCCATTGGTTCAGGTATCAGCGCGAGAGCAGGCCAAAGATCGACGACAAGATCAAATCCCAGAACGCCACGTAACCGCCGAGCAGGAGCATCGCGATGGTGACGACGATGGTGGAATCCGTTAGTTCCTTGTATTTCTTAAAACCCTTTTCCTTCGGGTCCCACGGCCAAGTCGCCTTGCGCAGTTCCGTCGTGACTTCGCTGGCGAAGTTGCGCGTCCGTCCGACCACCGCCGGCGACTTGTTGCCGCCGCCGCTGCTGCTCTGCTTGGAAACGGTGGCGGAAGAGGCAGCCATGCTTGGAAGAAGAACGGATGAGAGAATCAGTTAAGCCCACGCCAGGAGGGACTCGAACCCCCAACCGACGGTTTTGGAGACCGTAACTCTACCAATTGAGCTACTGGCGTTTTTGGGAAGAACACCCGCATCTTGCCGAATGCTTACTACCATTCGACAAGAGCGCGGGCGTTGTAATTCGATAGCTTGCTTATTCTATTATAAGTTTAGTCGAGCACGTCCGACACGCGGCCGGCGCCGACGGTGCGGCCGCCCTCGCGGATGGCGAAGCGGATGGTCTTCTCCATGGCGATCGGGTTGTTCAACTCGACTTCGAGCTGCACGTTGTCGCCCGGCATCACCATCTCGACGCCTTCCGGGAGCTTCACGCTGCCGGTCACGTCCGTGGTGCGGAAGTAGAATTGCGGCCGATAGTTCGAGAAGAACGCGGTGTGACGGCCGCCTTCTTCCTTGCTCAAGACATAGACTTCCGCCTTGAACTTCTTGTGCGGCTTGATCGAGCCGGGCTTGGCGATGACCTGGCCACGCTCGATGTTCTCCTTCTTAATGCCGCGCAACAGCACGCCGACATTGTCACCCGCGCGAGCTTCATCGAGCAGCTTGCGGAACATCTCGATGTCGGTGCAAGTCGTCTTCTGCGTCGGCGTGATGCCGACGATCTCGACTTCCTCCATTTTCTTGAGGATGCCGCGCTCGACACGACCGGTGGCGACGGTGCCGCGACCTTCGATGTTGAACACGTCTTCGACCGGCATCAAGAACGGCTGGTCGATCGGGCGCTCGGGCACCGGGATGTAGGAGTCGATGGCTTCGACGAGCTGCAGGATTTGCTTCTCGCCCTCGGCGTCACCATTCAAACCCTTCAACGCGGAACCCTTCACAATCGGGATCGTGTCGCCGGGGAATTCGTATTGCGTGAGCAGGTCGCGCACTTCCATCTCGACGAGGTCGAGCAACTCGGGGTCATCGACCATGTCCACTTTGTTCAGGAACACAACGAGCGCCGGCACGCCGACCTGGCGGGCGAGCAGGATGTGCTCGCGGGTCTGCGGCATTGGGCCGTCCGCGGCGGAAACGACGAGGATGCCGCCGTCCATCTGCGCGGCGCCGGTGATCATGTTTTTGACATAATCGGCGTGGCCGGGGCAATCGACGTGCGCGTAGTGGCGCTTCTCGCTCTCGTATTCGACGTGGGCGGTGTTGATCGTGATGCCGCGCTCCTTTTCCTCGGGCGCTGCGTCGATGGCGTCATAAGCCATCGCCTTCGCCTTGCCCGTCTTGGCCAGCACGGTGGTGATCGCGGCGGTGAGCGTGGTCTTGCCGTGATCGACGTGGCCGATGGTGCCAACGTTCACGTGCGGTTTATTTCTTTCAAATTTATCCTTAGCCATAGCGGGTAATCAATCGATTCGGTGGGTTGTCTCTGTCGGCGAATTTCTTCGCGAGTGCAAGTGTTTCGTGGCAAGGCAGCGCTTTACCGCGCGCGCCCCGCCAAATGGTGTTTATAGGTCGGCTGCCGCGAAAGCCCACAATCGGGATTGAACCGATGACCTCATCCTTACCAAGGATGTGCTCTACCAACTGAGCTATGTGGGCGGGACAGCGAACCCGCTTCCCCGACACGTGGCTGCCGCGGAACGCGGACAACATCGGCCGGAAAAACGGGTTTGGTAATCAACCACGTTTTTGCGCGCAGGAAAGGCAAAAAATCCCAAGGCGTCATCGGTGCCTCCGCACGCGAAAATACCCCGGGATGCCGCGCCTTTCCTTGACGAAAAAAGCGCAGGCACAGTAACTAGGGCCAAGGGGGTGTCAAAAAAAATAAATTTCAGTTCGTCCCCAAGGGCGTCGTCGGTTCCGCGGGCGCTTCTCTCAACGACGTTGCTGGAGCCGCCATGGCGGCGCCGATCACCCGCTGGAAACGCTCGATCCGCTGAGCCCGGCCCGTCTCCTCATCAATCTCCAACGTCACGCCGCACAACCGCACGTCGCCGCGCGCCACGGGGAAATTTGCCGGCAGGTTCGTGATGAACCGCCCGACAATTGCCTCGATCTCCCGCCCCAGGATTGACTCCACCGGCCCGCACATTCCCGCGTCGCACAGGAACGCCGTGCCGCCGGGGAAGATCGTCTCGTCCGCCGTCTGCACGTGCGTGTGCGTGCCGACCACCGCCGACACCCGGCCGTCGAGAAAACGACCCAGCGCGATTTTCTCACTCGTCGTTTCCGCGTGCGCATCGACAAAAATCACGCGCGTCTCCGCCCGCACTTTCTCGACCTCCTCGTCCACCGCGCGAAACGGATTTTCCAAAATCGGCTGCGTAAAGGTCCGCCCTTGCACGTTGATGACGCCCACTTTTCCCTTCGCCGTTTCCAGCACCACGCTCCCCGCGCCCGGTGCACCCGGCGGATAATTCACCGGCCGCAAGACGCGCGGCTCCGTGCCGATGAACCCCGCCAGTTCCCGCTGATCCCAGACGTGGTCGCCCGTGGTGATGACCGCCGCGCCCGCCCGCAGCAGATCAATGGCGATCTTCGGCGTGATCCCGCGCCCGCCCGCCGCGTTCTCGCCGTTGACAATGACGAAATCAACCGCCAGTTCCTCCCGGATGCCCTTGAGCGACTCGATCACCGCCCGCCGCCCCGGCTCCCCCACGATGTCGCCCAGAAAGAGAATCTTCAGCATAATTAACTCGCGCCAACCCTACCCTTCGCCTGCCACTTGGCCAAGCCGCATCGCCTCGATGACAAGTCGGAGAAGCCCCACGCAAAGCCGCCAAGCCGCAAAGGGAAGTGGCAAAAGGCAGGGGGAGTTTAATCTTTGTCTCTTCTCCTTCTTTGCGGCTTGGCGGCTTTGCGGGAGGCTTCTGTTGCTGTTGGCCTTCACCACCGGCGTCCGTGCCGAGCAGTTGCCATCGCACCTCAGCCCGCTCGGCCAGCCGCCGGATTGGACGCAGCTCGATGGCTTTCAAGAAACCATCGCCGTTGCGGAATTCGAGCGGCTCCTGCGCGAAATCTATGTGCCAAACGGCGGCTGGGAACCGTGGTTCCGCATCAACCCCGACGCCAATCGTGTGTTCATCCGCAAATCCGCGCCTGCCGCTCCTGCCGCTGACGCCGCCGCCACAGCGCCCACAGCGGCGGATGACGACAACTTTTACACCCTCCGTTGCGCGCCGACCGCCGACGCCGTCAAACCGCTGCCGCCCCGTTTTTGGCGGCCGCGCTCGGCCGTGCCGCCGTCGCCCGACGCCGCCGCGCAACCGCTCGCCGGCCTCGTCATCGGCCTCGACCCCGGCCACCTCGGCGGACGCTGGGCACAACCGGAAGAACGCTGGTTTCGCCTTGATGCAAAAACCAAACCGGTGACCGAGGGCGACATGACCCTGCGCGTCGCCCGCCTGCTCGCCGAGCGTCTGCGCGCGCTCGGTGCCAAGGTTGTCCTCGTCCGCGACGGCACCGAGCCGCAAGCGTTGACTCCATCCCAGCCGCCGCGCCCGCCCCGGCCCGACGACTTCCACGACCTCGCCCGCGCCGTGCTCGCCGCCCGCGGCATCGCCGACCCGCCGCTCACCTTCGCCGACACAGCCGACGCCAACCGGCTGAACACGATCCAGTGGGAAAGCCTGCACCTGCTCCTGCGCGCCGACATCTTCGCCCGCGCCCGGCGGGTGAACACCGCGCTCCATCCCGACCTTGTCCTCTGCCTGCACTTCAACGCCGAGCCGTGGGGCGATCCGAAAAAACCGGCGCTCGTGGACAAAAACCATTTTCACCTCCTCATCCACGGCTGTTACGGCCCGGATGAACTGGCCGACGACGACACCCGATTCGCGTTGCTCCTCAAACTCCTCAACGGCTCCCACGCCGCAGAACTCGCCGCCGCCAGCCCGCTGGCCAACGCCGTCGCCCGCGCCACCGGCCTGCCGCCCTACGAATACCCCGGCCGCAACGCCATCCGCGTCGGCCCAAATCCCTACGTCTGGGCGCGCAACCTCCTGGCCAATCGCCTTTACCGATGCCCCGTGCTCTACCTCGAGCCTTACGTCATGAATTCCCCCGACGTTTTCGACCGCGTCCAGGCCGGCGATTACGCGGGCGAACGCGAGGTCCACGGCCTCCGCCATCCGTCGATTTACCGTGAATATGCCGACGCCGTCGCCGCCGGGCTGGCGGAGTATTACCGGGCGAGATGAGGAAAGCCCGCACCGCGCGCCGGATGGATTCCAAACATTCCCCCTTAGGCGTGCGCGCCTACCCTTCGCTGCCCTCGCGGCGCAGGACGGCGGCGAGATGCCGCAGTTCGTCGCGCACTTCTCCGGGCGCCTCCAGGGTGCGGGCGACCTCGGCGCGCAGACATCGCCGATAATGATCCCGCATTCGGAACAGCGTGACGCGCCAGTTTGCCAGAGACAACCCGAGCTTTTGCGCGGCGCGCTCCTGCGCTCCCGCTTCGCCTTTCACCGTGAGAAAAGGGAGCAGGGCGATGTAAATCGCCTCCTTGCCCCGGCTGGCCATCTCGCGCCGGAGTTGGGATAGCGTCTGCCGGAGCAGCACATGCGCCCATTGTCTTTCGAAGGCGGCCTCCGGCGTCACCTGGTCCGCCGGCTCGGTCCACACGGTCGTATCGGAAGCAGCCCGGAGTGTCTCCCAGGAAAGAAATTCGTATTGACCGCCGCGCTTCTCCGCTCGCGTGCGATCGTGCGCATCGGCCGTAAAATTACGCAATGCGGTGAGCAAAAACGAGCGAAACCGGCCCCGGCCCTTGTCCGCGCGACCGAGCACGTCGTTCGCGAGCAGGTTAAGAAAAAAATCCTGCGTGGCGTCCTCGGCGTCCTGTCGGGAATATCCACGCCGGCGTAAAAAGACGAAGACCGGCTGCCAATAGATCTTGCAAAGCTCTTGCAACGCAGCACTTCGGTCGCCAGTCGGCTGCGTCGCCGCCAAAACGGTCGTCCAGCACGTCGTCGCAAAATACATCCGCTGCTCCGCTGATTCCCCCGCCCCTAGGTCTTCTTTTGGCACAACAGCTTGGTAATTCACCTGAAAGTTGATCGGCATTCAATCAAATCCTTCGACAATCCTGGGCATCTTGCCGTCCGGGCAGTCAGCTTTTATTAAAAAATGATCCTGCCATGACCGCTGACCACGCTGCTCCCTCGCTGCTCTTGGTGGGTTGTGGATTTCTCGGCGAAGCTACGGCCGATTTTTTTCACGCCCGGGGCTGGCGAGTGACGGCCTGGACCGGCAGCATTGCGTCGGCGGCGCGGCTGGCGGCATTGAAACCCTATCCGGTCGAGCCGAGCGACATCTCCCGGCCCGACCTCGGCCGGGAAAATCCGGCATCCGCGGCTGGCGGCTGGGAGGTCGTCATCCAGTGCGTCGCCGGCGGGCGCGGCGGCGGCGCGGAAACGTATCGGCGCGTCTATCTCGACGGCGCGCGGCACCTGCTCGCGGCCCTGCGGCCGGCGCGGTTCATCTTCGTCGGCAGCACGTCGGTCTATGCCCAGACCGACGGCGCCTGGGTCGATGAGACCAGCCCGGCCGAGCCGGCGCGCGAGACCGGTCGCGTGTTGCGCGAGACCGAGACGCACGTCCTCGCACACCCCGGCGGCACCGTCGCGCGGCTGGCCGGGCTTTACGGGCCGAGGCGCTCGGTTTTGTTAAAAAAATTCCTCGCCGGCGAGGCGGTGATCGAGGGCGACGGCAGCCGTTGGCTCAACCAAATCCATCGCGACGACGCCGCCGCCGCGCTCTGGCATCTCGCGCACTCACCGGTCACAGCCGGCATCTTCAACGTTGCCGACGACACGCCGCTGACGCAGCTCGCGCTCTATCACGGCCTGAGCGAACGCCTCGGCCGGCCGCTGCCGCCGAGCGCGCCGCCGGACTTCGGGCGCAAACGCGGCTGGACGAGCAAGCGCGTCTGCAACGCCAAACTCCGCGCCCTCGCCGGCGGCTGGGCGCCGCGGAGGCCCGGCTTTTTTGACGCGCTCGACGAACTTTTGTCCGCAAGTTGAGCGGCGAACGGCGCGATCCCTGCTTGTTTTTTAGAAGAGACACCCGTTTCCGACGTTTTTTATTTATGCGTAAAATCAAGCTCACCGGTCGTGAGGCCGCCGTGGTCCGTGCCATCGGCTTCGGCATGCCGCTGCCTGGCAGCGACCTTGTCGAGGTCACCCGAATCGAGCCGGAGGACCTCACCGACGTGCTGAACGGCCTGCTGACCGTGGGCTTTATCGAATGCACGCCTTACACCGAGCAGGTCACTTTGGAAGTGCTGCCGACGACGGAGTTTGAGGCCAATACCGCCTACACGCACGAGTTGAAGGCGGCGCTCGGCATCAGCCGCAGACGCTAGCCGGGCGGGAACCAAAGCCGGCCGGAGCGTGCTGCGCGATTTCGCGTTGCTCCTCCCCGCCCCATGCCCACCACCGCCGCCGCTGCCACCGTCGAAGATGCCGAAACGCTCAAGCCCGAGCCAGTCCAGCTCGCCAAGGAAGCCGGGTTAATTTATTATCTTGACACTCGCCCGGGCTATACGAGAAAGCGTCGAGGCGAGAAGGAGTTCGATTTCTTCGACAAGGAGGGTAAAAAAATCACCGACGCCGACGAATTGGCGCGCATCCGCAAGCTGGCCATCCCGCCCGCTTACGAACAAGTCTGGATCTGTCCCAGCCCGCGCGGCCACCTCCAGGCCACCGGGCGCGACGCGCGCGGACGCAAGCAGTATCGGTATCATCCGAAATGGCGCGCGACGGCGGACGAAACGAAATACGAGCGGATGCTGGCGTTTGCCGACGCACTGCCGCGCTTGCGCCAGCGCGTGGCGGCGGATTTGGAAAAGCCGGGCCTGCCGCGCGAGAAGGTGCTCGCCTGCGTCGTGCGATTGTTGGAAACAACCCTCATCCGCGTCGGCAACGAGGAATACGCGCAGGAAAACAAAAGCTTTGGCCTGACGACGCTGCGCAACCGGCACGTGAAAGTCGCCGGCGCAAAGGTCGAGTTTTCCTTTCGCGGCAAAAGCGGCATCGACCACGACATCGCCCTGCGCGACCCGCGCCTGGCGCGCATCGTCGGCAAGCTGCGCGACTTGCCCGGCCAGGAGCTTTTCCAATACCTCGACGAAAACGACGAGCGCCGCAGCGTCGATAGCGCCGAGGTCAACGCCTACTTGCAAGAGATCACCGGCCAGCCGTTTACGGCGAAGGATTTCCGCACTTGGGCCGGCACCGTGCTCGCCGCGCTGGCGCTGCGGGAATTCGAGAGTTTCGACAGCGAAGCGGCGGCGAAGAAAAACATCGTCGCCGCCATCGAGCGCGTCGCGCGGCGCCTGGGCAACACGCCGAGCGTCTGCCGCAAATGCTACGTGCACCCCGAGATTTTCACCTCGTATCTCGACGGCCGGATGATCGAAACCGTGCGCCGCAGCGCTGAAAAAACCCTCGCCGACCGCGCCGCGCTGCACGAGCTGAAATCCGAGGAAGCCGCCGTCGTCGCCTTGCTGCGCGACCGCCTCGCTGCAGCGGAGAAAAAGGCGGCGTGATTGAACTCAGTGCTAAAGGTGCCGTGTTCTGGCCCTCTGCTTTACTTGCTCCCAAGTGCGTCCAGAAGTTGGGTATTGCTGAAACTGTTTCTTGCGCCAGCGCAATTGGTCTCGCTTCCAGCCGGGGATAAGCGACTCGTCATCCTCTCGTGCAATACTACCAGAGTTATCTGATCGTCGGGTGCGATTAGACTTCATCTGGTCTTAGTTGCCTTCCATGCTTTCTCAAATCGCTCAACTCCATATATTCGTTTTCGAATCTCAATCGCTTCGGCCACAATCTCTCCAGACGCGCCACCTCCTTCGTGTTTGTCGTTGAATTCTTTGTTTTGTTTCATCCAACGAAT
>JAFAXH010000007.1 GCA_019241085.1 Verrucomicrobiota bacterium
GCTCCGGCTGAGGTCCACACTGCGCTGGAACCTGCCGGAGCCGCGTGATGGGTAGGGACGTTTCGCGAAACGTCCCTGAATCCTCGGACAGCTCGGCGAGCCGTCCCTACCTGATTTGCAGCCCGCTCGCGGGCGCATCCGGCGCGAGTCATCTTTTGGCTAACGTGAGCAAATTGCGCAATCGCGCTGCTCTTTTTCAACCACATCGCTCGCACTGAAACCTCGGGCGTCGCGGTGGATTCCCGAATTTAGCGGTCGCGCTGCACCAAATTTTTCACGGCGTCGCGGTTGCATTTGCCGAGAGAACTCGGTGGAAGCAGTGCGTTGAATACGAACATCAAGGTTTTGCTGGCATTGATGTTGCTAGCGAGCGGCGCACTCGATGGCGACAGCCAGCCACCGCACCTTAACCACCAACCAAAAACACCTAAACCTTGATGTTAAAAAACCGTATCGCATCCCTCTGTGTCTTCACGGCCAGCTTGATCGCCGTGCCCGCCGCCTGCCTGGCCGGCACCACGACCGAAGACAAACCCGCGCCGATTGAAGAAAAACCCGTCAGCCGAATCTCCGGCGACCTCGGAGTCAGCGTCATCTCTCAATACATCAGCCGCGGCTTGGTCTTGAATAACCAAGGCCCGATCAGCCAGGACTACGCGGACCTGTATTTCAATCTCTACGAGTCCAAGACCGGCTTTCTGAACAAAGTCCAGTTTAACCTCGGCATCTGGGCCGACCTGGACCCGCACTCCACGCAGGCTGGCACGGCGCCGCGCTTGCAAGCGAATGGCAGTCCGAACAGCGTCACGCTGCCTTGGTTCTATGAGTTCGACTTCCTGCCGGGCGTGAGCTTCACGTTCGCGAAGTATTTCACCTTCACGCCCAGCTACTATGCCTTCCTCAGCCCGTCGTCGGCATTCCGCACCTTCCAAGGTTTGAACCTGAACCTTGGCATCGACGACAGTCCGTTGCTCGGCAAGTTCGCGTTGCACCCGTCGCTCACGTTCCTGCGTGAATTGTATAACAAATGCGGCAGCGGCAAGCAGGAAGGCAATTACTATGAGATCGGTCTCTCGCCTTCAACCACTGCCGGTCCGGTGACCATCACCCTGCCGATCACCGCGGGATTCGGCAGCAGTCGCTTCTATGCCAACAACCGGGGCTTTGGCTACTTCACGCCCGGTATCCAGCTTGGAGTGCCGCTGAAGTTCATACCGTCCTCTTACGGAACGTGGAACTTCACGACGTTCTACAAGTTCTACTACTTGGGCAACAGCCTCAGCAATTTCAATACGGGTAATCCCACGCCAGGCTTCGGGGATAACAGCGTCCGCGAGCGTGGTCACGACGAACACGTCTTCTCAGCGGCGCTCGTGATGACTTTCCCGTAAGGCATCTCCAGTTCACATCCAACTCAATATCATCATTCGCCGGTCGCAACGCATTCAGGGCAAAAGGGGCGTTGCGACCGGCGATAAGTTTCCAGCTATCGTCGGTTCGTCTGATTCTTTACTTGTTTCCAATCCTTCCCACATGAAACTTCACCGCTATCTCAGCAGTTTGCTCCTAGGCGGCGCGCTCGCGCTGTGCCAAGGCTCGGTCGCCCGCGCGCAAGCGCCTACTCCTGCAGCGAAAACTACCGACACCGTGAAAGTCGGCGTGCTGCACTCGCTCAGCGGCACGATGGCCATCTCGGAGACTTCGTTGCGCGACATCCTGCTCTTTGCGTTCGACGAGATCAACGCCAAGGGCGGCGTGTTGGGCAAGCAGATCGAGCCGGTTGTCGTGGACGGCGCGTCGAACTGGCCGTTGTTTGCGGAGAAGGCGAAGCAACTTCTCGATCAGGATAAAGTCGCGGTGACTTTCGGTTGCTGGACTTCCGTCAGTCGCAAATCGGTGCTGCCGGTGTTTGAAGAAAAGAAAGGTCTGCTCTTCTATCCTGTGCAGTATGAAGGCGAAGAGATGTCGCCGAATATCTTCTATACCGCCGAAGCAGTGAATCAGCAGGCGACGCCGGCGGTGGATTACATGTTGTCCAAGGGATACAAGAAGTTTTATCTCTTGGGCAGTGACTACGTCTATCCGCAGACCACCAATCTAATCCTGCTCGAATACTTGCGCAGCAAAGGCGTGCCATTGGAGAATATCGGCGGCGGCTTGCGCAAGGATGAAGCCGGCAACATTATTTCCGCCGGCAAATACACGCCGTTCGGACACACCGACTACCAGCAGATCGTCGCGGAGATCAAGCAGTTCACCTCGGGTGGCAAAGCTTGCGTCATCAACACGCTCAATGGCGATACCAATGTGCCGTTCTTCAAGGAATACGCCGCCGCGGGTCTGACGGCGGAGACTTGTCCTGTGGTAAGTTTCTCCATCGCGGAGGATGAATTCCGCGGTCTGCCGGCGAAGCAGCTCGTCGGTCAACTCGGTTGCTGGACCTACTTCCAATCCATCAAGTCACCTGAGAACAAGAAGTTCATCGAAGACTTCCAGAAATGGCTCAAAGCCACGAACACCCAGGGGATAGTAAAACAAGGCCGTGTGGTCGATTCACCGATGGTGCTCAGCTACGATGGCGTCTATCTCTGGAAGAAAGCGGTGGAACAAGCCAAGTCATTCGACGTGGATAAGGTGGTTGCCGAGTTGGAGAAGGGTATTTCCTTTACCGGTCCCGGCGGCGTGGTCACTACGCAGAAGAACCATCACCTGACCAAGAGCGTCTATATCGGCGAAACCAAAGCCGACGGTCAGTTCAAGATTCTCCAGGAATTCAAGAACGTAGTCGGCGAACCTTTCCTCAAGGGCAAGTTCAAGGCCGCTGTGACTACGCCGGTAACCAATGCCGCGAATGCCCTGGCGGTAGCGCATCCTTAAGTTAACCGCTCGGTTGCCATCCCATGCGCCCTCGCGTTGTTTCCCTGCTGGCTGCCGGTTGGTTGAGCCTGGCAGCGGCAGGGATGGCAACCGCGGCGCACGCCGAAAGCCCGCGCGAGACGGTCGCTCACGCCGTGGTCCTCACGGACAACGCGGACGAGCAGCGCCGTCTCGTCAGCGGGCTGGCTGGCAACTCGGACCCGGACATCCCGCGGCTGCTGAATCTTTGGAAAGAAAGCGGCTTCTTCATCGCCACCGCGCCCGCTGGCGGCTGGCAGGGCCTTGCCGAAGGCGCGAAGGTCGCCGTCACGCTCGGCGACGACAAGGACGCGGACGATAAGCAAGCCGCGTCGGTGCTGGCGACCGGCGCGCCGCTGCGCGACCCCGCCGGTCAGCCGGTGCGCCTAGTTGCGACGGATCTCGACAACGCGGATACCGATTTCGATCTGCGGCTGGCGATGAAGACGGTGCTCGACCTCGCCGCCGTCACCGCTGCCGATCCGGTGCAACGCCGGCAGGTCGTCGAGCAAATCGGTCTCGCACAAGACCCTGCCAAACTCCCTGTGTTGCGGGAGCGGGTGAAGGTGGAAACCGACGCCCATGTGCAACAAGCGCTGCGCGTCGCCATCGCGCTACTCGAACTCCGCAGCGAAGATGCGGCCACGCAAATCGCCGCCACCAACACGCTCGGCGCCGTGCGCGCCCTGTCTGCGCGCGATGCGCTGACCACGCTGGCGCGCGAGACCGAGACCACCCGGCCGCAGGTGGCCAGGGCCGCGCAAGCCGCCGGCAAAGCCATCGAGACGCACCTGCAAGTGGTGAATTTTTTCGGCACGCTCTTTCGCGGGCTTTCGCTCGCCTCCGTGCTGCTCGTCGTGGCCATCGGACTGGCGATCACGTTTGGCTTGATGGGCATCATCAACATGGCGCACGGCGAACTCATCGCCATCGGCGCTTACACGACTTACCTCGTGCAAAACCTCTTCGGCAACGGCATGGCGCTCTCGCCGTTTGGCTGGAGCTTCCGGCTGCCGGGCCTCAACGCGGGCGGCTGGTTTTACGAGAGCTACTTCCTTTTCGCGTTGCCGCTGAGCTTTCTGTCCGCCGCGCTCGCGGGCGTGTTGCTCGAACGCTGCGTCATCCGTTTTCTCTACCGCCGTCCGTTGGAAAGTTTGCTGGCGACGTGGGGCGTTTCACTCGTGCTTCAGCAATTGCTGCGCAGCGTGTTTGGCGCGAACAACGTGCAAGTTTACAGCCCGTCGTGGCTCAGCGGACATTGGACCGTCTTCGACGTGCTGCTCGGCTGGAACCGCGTCTTCGTCATCGCCTTCGCCGTGGCGATCATCGCGGGCACCTGGGCGTTGTTAACGAAAACTCCGTTCGGCTTGCTCATCCGCGCCGTCACGCAAAATCGCGCGATGGCCGCGTGCATGGGAGTTCGCACCGAGCGCGTCAACGTGCTGACCTTCGCCTTCGGCAGCGGGCTGGCGGGACTCGCCGGCGCGTTCCTCGCGCAGATCGGCAACGTCGGTCCGTCGCTCGGGCAAAACTACATCGTCGATAGCTTTATGACTGTCGTGGTTGGCGGCGTGGGCAACCTTTTCGGCACCGTCATCAGCGCGCTCGGCATCGGCGTGACCGACCAAGGCTTGCAGCAAATCCTCGGCAATCCGGTGCTGGGAAAAATCCTCGTCCTCTGCGCGATCATCCTGTTTTTGCAATGGAAACCGGCTGGCCTGTTCGTCACGCGCAGCCGCAACCTGGAAGGCTGAGTTTCTCGCTTCGTTTTGATTATGCGCCGGAATTTTTCGCGCTCGGAACTCATCGCGGTCGGCGTCATCGCGCTGCTCGGGCTGATCGTTTTACCGGCGCTCAACTCGGCCGGCCTCATCAGCAATTTTGCCATCAATCTCTGGGGCAAATATCTTTGCTACGCAGTGCTCGCCATCTCGGTCGATTTGCTCTGGGGTTACACCGGATTGCTCTCGCTCGGGCAGGCGCTCTTTTTCAGTCTCGGCGGCTACATGCTCGGGATGCACCTGATGCTGATGATCGGCAAGCTCGGCCAATACAAGAGCGATCTGCCGGACTTCATGGTCTTCCTCGGCTACACGTCGCTGCCGACCTTCTGGCAGCCGTTTCGCTCGTTTTTGTTCGCGGCGCTGATGATCCTCGCCGTGCCCGGTTTGCTCTCCGGCGTGTTTGGCTACCTCGCGTTTCGTTCGCGCATCAAGGGCGTCTATTTTTCCATTCTCACGCAGGCGCTGACGTATGCCGGGTCGCTCATGTTCTTCCGCAATGACCTGCTCATGGGCGGCAACAACGGCTTCACCGATTTCAAGCTGCTGCTCGGTCTCGACCTGCGCACGCCGGGCGTGCAGCGCGGGCTTTTCATCGCCACGGTCGCGTTGCTGCTGCTCGTCTATCTCGGCTGCCGCTGGCTGACGATGACGAAGTTCGGCCTCGTGCAACGCGCCGTGCGCGACAGCGAGACGCGCGTGCTTTTCAGCGGCTACGCGGCGGCGAATTACAAGCTCTTCATCTTCGTGCTCGCGGCGATCATCGCCAGCCTCGGCGGCGCGCTCTACGTGCCGCAAGTCGGCATCATCAACCCCAGCGAAATGACGCCCGACAAATCGCTCGAAGCCGTCGTCTGGTGCGCCGTCGGCGGCCGCGGCACGCTCTTCGGACCGGTGCTCGGCGCCATCAGCGTGAATGCTTTGAAAAGCTGGGCCACGCGCGCCTATCCCGATTCGTGGCTCATCATTTTGGGCGGGCTGTTCATCCTCGTCGTGCTCTTCCTGCCCGGCGGCATCGCGAGCGTGCCCGGCTTGCTCGCACGAACCATGCGGCGGCGGAAAAAGAGTGACGAGCCGATCGCAGCAGTCCCGGCAACGGCAGTCTCCGCCGCAACGGAAGCTTGATTTTTTCCCCATGCGCAAACCGCTCCTGCTCGCCGCGGAAGGCTTGAACAAAAGTTTCGCCGGATTCCACGCGATCCGGAACCTGAACTTCTACATGGAGGAAGGCGAGCTGCGCACCGTCATCGGTCCGAACGGCGCAGGCAAATCGACCTTCCTCGATCTCATCACCGGCCGCACGAGGCCCGACAGCGGCACGCTGTTTTGGAAAGACGAAACGGACCTGACGCGGCTCAACGAATACCAGATTTTTCGCGCCGGCATCGGCCGGAAATTTCAGACGCCGACCGTCTATATCGACCACACGGTTTTTGAAAACTTGCTGCTCAGCCTGGAAGGCGCGCGCGGCGTGTGGGCGAATTTATTCCACCGTCCGACCAAGACGCAGATCGACCGCATCCACGAGATTCTCGGCTTGATTCAACTCTCGGCCAAAGCCGACACGAAAGCCGGCGCGCTGGCGCACGGCCAAAAGCAATGGCTGGAGATCGGAATGCTGCTTGCGCAGAACGCCAAGCTCCTGCTCGTGGACGAACCCGCCGCCGGTCTGACCGACGAGGAAACGCACCGCACCGGCGAACTATTGCTCAGCCTTGCGGGCAGGCACAGCATCATCGTCATCGAGCACGACATGGTCTTCGTGCGCCAGATTTCGCTGGGGCGCAAAGTGACGGTCTTGCACCAAGGCAGCGTGCTCTGCGAAGGCTCGGCCGACGAGGTGCAAAACGACGAGCGCGTGATCGAAGTTTATCTCGGCCGCAAGCACGTGCGACCTGTTAATTAGTCACTAACTACTAAGAGAACTCCGCCTCCCATGCTCTTACTTAATCCTAATCGTAGTCTTAATCTTAATCTTCTGCGCTCGCGGCGCATGGCCCGTGAAAGGCGCATCCGGCGGCAGAGACTAAGACTAAGATTAAGATTACGATTAAGCTAAGAGAAGGAGAGCGAAGTATCTTGAAGTAATAGCTGCTTACTCAATGACCGCTTCTTTGCCTACCGTTGCCACGCCGACCACCGCGATGCTCTCGGTCCGTTTGCTCGAAGCTTCCATCAGCGGCAGCCGCATCCTGCGCGGCGTGAGCTTCGACGTGCCGCCGCGCTCGGTCTTTTGCCTCATGGGCCGCAACGGCGTGGGTAAGACGAGCACCCTGCGCACGATTGTCGGCTTGTTGCGCGCGCAACGCGGCTCCGTGCAACTCGACGGCGACAACATTCTTTCCTTGTCCCCGGAACAACGCGCCCACCGCGGCATCGGCTACGTGCCGCAAGGCCGCGAGATTTTTCCCTTTCTGACCGTCGAGGAAAATCTGCGCCTCGGCCCGGTCGCGCGCGGCACGAAGCTCAACGGACAGTTGGAGCGCATCTTCACTTTATTTCCCATTTTGAAAGAATTCCTGCCGCGCAAAGGCGGGATGCTCTCCGGCGGCCAGCAGCAGCAACTCGCCATCGGCCGCGCGCTCTTGACCGAGCCGAAATTGCTCATCCTCGACGAACCGACCGAGGGCATTCAGCCCAACATCATCGACCAGATTGGCGAGGCGATCCAAATGCTGCGACGCGAAGGCCGGATGAGTATTTTGCTCGTCGAGCAGTATCTCGATTTCTGCAAGGAACTCGCCGATAATTTCGCCATTCTCGACCGCGGCGCCGTCGTCGCGCACGGCCCCGTCGTGGCGCTGACGGATGAGGTTGTGCGCGAGCATCTCACCGTGTAAAACACTCGCACCGACGCCGTGCATCTCTCCCCTCGCGAACAGGAAAAACTCCTCGTCGTCGTCGCCGCCGACCTCGCGCGGCGGCGGCAGGCGCGCGGGTTGAAATTGAATTATCCCGAAGCGGTCGCGATCATCACGGCCGAGATTTTGGAAGGCGCGCGCGACGGCAAAACGGTCGCCGAATTGATGAGCCTCGGCACGACGATCCTGCGGCGCGAAGACGTGATGGAAGGCGTTGCCGAAATGATCCACGAAGTCCAAGCCGAAGCGACCTTCCCCGACGGCACCAAGCTTGTTACCATTCACCAACCTATTCGATGAAAACTCTCCTCTTATTATTTCTAGCAGCTCTAGTAAGCAGCACGACCTTCGCGCAATACGATCCTGCGCTCGCCGCGAAGCTTGGCGCGGATGAATACGGGATGAAGAAATATGTGCTCGTGCTGCTCAAGAAAGGCACGGGCGACGCCAGTCAGGAGGAGAAACAAAAAGCCTTCCAAGGCCACATGGCCAACATCCAGAAACTGGCTGCGGAAAACAAGCTCGTGCTCGCCGGTCCCGTGCTGGCGGACAACCCACAAAAGCTCGTGGGCATCTTCGTTTTCAACACCGACAACTTCGACGCCGCCAAGGAAATGCTCGCCGGCGATCCGGCAGTCGCAGCCCATCTGCTCGAACCGGAATTGTATGCCTGGTATGGCACCGCGGCCTTGCAAGAAATCCCGGTCGAGCACGGCAAGATTCAAAAGCGCAAGCCCGGCGGCGATTGAGGAAAAATCATGATTCCTGGGGAAATCATCACGGCACGCGCCGCCAGCGACTTGGCGGCGAATGCCGGCTTGGAAACGCGCGTAGTGATCGTCGCGAACACCGGCGACCGCCCGATCCAGGTCGGCAGTCATTTTCATTTTTATGAAGTCAACGAAGCCCTGCGTTTCGACCGCGGGACGACGCGCGGCTTTCGCTTGAACATCGCCGCCGGCACAGCCGTGCGCTTCGAGCCGGGCGACACGCGCGAGGTCACGCTCGTTGCGCTCGCCGGCGCGCGCGAGGTCTTCGGATTGAACGGCAAAGTGAACGGCAAGCTATGAGTCTCCGTCTTTCCCGCCGCCAATATGCCGAGACCTACGGCCCGACCGTTGGCGACCAGGTGCGCCTCGCGGACACCGAGCTTTTCATCGAAGTCGAGCGCGATCTCACCGCGGAATCCACCGGCGGCTACGGCAATGAAATCAAATTCGGCGGCGGCAAAGTCATCCGCGACGGCATGGGCCAGTCGCCCACGGCGACGGATGCGGAATCGCTCGATCTCGTCATCACCAACGCGCTGATTCTTGACGCCGTGCAAGGCGTCGTCAAAGCCGACATCGGCGTGAAACACGGTCGCATCGCCGCCATCGGCCACGCCGGAAATCCGGGCATCCAGAGCGGCATCACGCCGGGCATGATCGTCGGCGCCAACACCGAAGTCCTCGCGGGCGAAGGCTGCATCGTCACCGCGGGCGGCATCGACACGCACATCCATTTCATTTGCCCGCAACAGATCGAACACGCGCTCGCCAGCGGCGTGACGACGATGCTCGGCGGCGGCACGGGGCCGGCGCATGGGACGTTTGCCACGACTTGCACGCCGGGCCGCTGGCACATCCACCGGATGCTCGAAGCGGCGGACGAATATCCGATGAACCTCGGCTTTTTCGGCAAGGGCAACTGCTCGACGCCCGAGCCGTTGCGCGAGCAAATCCGAGCCGGCGCGATTGGATTAAAATTGCACGAAGACTGGGGCACGACGCCGGCGGCGATTGATTGCTGTCTCGGTGTCGCGGACGAACTCGACGTGCAGGTGGCGATTCACACCGATACGTTAAACGAAAGCGGTTTTGTCGAAGCCAGCATCGCCGCGTTCAAAGGCCGCACGATCCACACGTTTCATTCCGAAGGCGCGGGCGGCGGGCACGCGCCGGACATCATCCGGGTTTGCGGCGAAGCCAACGTGCTGCCGTCATCGACGAACCCGACGCGGCCGTTCACGGTCAACACCATCGACGAGCATCTCGACATGCTCATGGTGTGTCATCATCTCGACTCGAAGATTCCCGAAGATGTGGCTTTTGCCGAGTCGCGCATCCGGCCCGAGACCATCGCGGCGGAAGATCGGCTGCACGATCTCGGCGCAATCTCGATGATGTCGAGCGACAGCCAGGCAATGGGTCGTGTGGGCGAAGTCATCACGCGCACCTGGCAGACGGCGCACAAGATGAAAGTGCAGTTTGGTAGCCTGGAATCCAGTATCCATGCGGCTTCCGACAACTTCCGCGCGTTGCGCTACATCGCCAAATACACGATCAATCCCGCCATCGCGCACGGCATCGCGCACGAAGTCGGCTCGATTGAAGTCGGCAAGCTCGCCGATCTCGTCGTGTGGAAGCCCGCGTTTTTTGGCGTGAAACCGGAGACCGTTTTGAAAGGCGGCCTCATCGCGTGCGCGAACATGGGCGATCCGGGCGCGAGCATTCCCACGCCGCAACCGACGTTGTATCGGCCGCAATTTGCCGCGCACGGCCGCGCGAAATTTTCCACCAGCGTCACGTTCGTCAGCGACGCCGCGTTGTGCTCCGGCGCGTTGCGCGAACTCGGTCTGAGCAAGCGTCTCGTCGCGGTGAAAAATACGCGCGCCGTGACCAAGCGCGACCTGCTCTGGAACGACGCGTTGCCAAAGATCGAAGTCGATCCCGAGACCTACACCGTCAAAGCCGACGGCGTGGCCTTGACGTGCGACCCGGCGGCCGTGCTGCCGATGGCGCAACGGTATTTTTTATTCTAAAAAATCGTTGCTCGCCCGCGCTCCTTCGCCCGCCCGCCTGCCGATGCAGCTCATCCACGATCATCTGCACCGCTGGAATGATTCGCTGCCGCGCATCCCGCTCGCGGTGGACCGGCTGACGCTGACGAAACGCCGCTGGCGCGGCACGGCCACGGACGGCCGCGAGTTCGGCTTCGATCTCGCGCATCCGCTGGCGGAGGGCGACGTTTTTTTTCAAAGCGAAACCGCCCTTTACCAGCTCGCGCAAAAGCCCGAACCAGTGCTGGAAATCGCGCTCAGCCAGGCCGCGGACGATGCCGCGCGCCTCGGCTGGAAGATTGGCAATCTCCATTTCCCGCTCGAAGCCGCCACCGGCGTGATCCGCGTCGCCGACGACCCCGCGCTGCGGCAATTGTTCGAGCGCGAAGGCTGGAAATACACGGCGACCGAGCGCGTCTTTCATCCGCTGCACGGCGGACACTCGCATGGTCACGCCCACGATTGAGCCGCTATCATCCTCGCCGCCGCTCGGCTGGCTGCTGCTCGTTTTGCAAACGAGCGACCCACTCTTCCCGACCGGCGCGTATGCCCACTCGCTCGGCTTGGAGGAACTCGTGCGCCTCGGCGTCGTGCGCGACGCAGCCACGCTCGGCGAGTTTTTGCAAACGCAGATCGTTCCCGCGCTCGCCCACCAGGAGCTGCCCTATTTGCGCTTCGCCCTCGACGCCGCAACGCGCGGCGACCTCGACGAACTCTGCGCAATCGACCACGAAATCAACGCGTGGAAAATCGCGCGCGAACTCCGCGAAGCCAGCGCCAGCCTCGGCGTGCGCCGGCTGAAAATGCTCACGCAAATCGCGCCAACTCCGCTCCTGCAAAACTTCGCCGACCGCGTCGCCGCCGGCACCGCGCACGGCCATCACCTCACCGTCTGCGGCCTCCAATTCGCCGCCGCCCCGCTCGACGCTGCGCTGGCGACCTATCTTTACCAAACGCTCGCCGCCTTTTGCTCCGCCGCGCTCAAACTCATCCGCATCGGTCAAGAAGCCTGCCAGCGCGTCTTGCGCGAATGCCTGGCCCGCGACGCCGCCAACACCATCGCGCAATCGCAGCGCATCGCCCGTGCCGACGCCGGTTGGTTCAATCCGCTCTTGGAAATCCCCGCCATGCGCCACGAGCGCGCCAACGAGCGGCTGTTCATTTCGTGAATTAACCGGATTGCGACGAAGTAGATTCTTCCACTGTCCCAGCCTGAAATCCGGCTTCCCTATCCGCGGGAAATGTGCAAACTCTTTCTGGGGATGAGTGCCAAACGTTTTCGCATCGCCTTCTCCTTCGCAGGGGAAAAGCGGGACTTCGTCGCCAAGGTCGCCAGCATTCTCGCCGGACATTTCGGGGAGGACGCGATCCTCTACGACAAATACCACGAGGCAGAGTTCGCCCGCTACGACTTGGGTGTCTATCTGCCAAAATTATACAGCGAGCAGTCTGATTTGATCGTTCCAGTGCTGTGCCCCGCTTATGATAGAAAGCGGTGGACTGGTTGGGAGTGGGTTCACATCTACGGCTTACTGACCAAAGAGGATGGCTGGCGCGTAATGCCGTGTCGGTTTGAGCATGCGAACGCGGACGGGTTATCTCCGGCCTCGGGCTTCATCGAGCTCGGCAACAAGACCCCCGCCCAGGCCGCGGCGCTCATCCTTGAACGGCTTGCGCTCAACGAGGGTCACCCCAAGGACCACTATGCCAAGGGCAAAGCTACACCGCCCCAGCCGGCAGCGAAGCAACAAAATCCTTTCCAGACAGCCGGTGCTTTGCGCCACGATCATCCCACCTATCTCCAACGACCGGCGGACGCTGAGTTTGAAAACGCGCTCCAAGGGCCGAGCCGCCTAATCTCGATCACGGGCGAATACGAGATTGGCAAATCCAGTCTGATGAATCAGGCACGCCGCATTCTACAGGGTTATGAGTTCTTCGGCGGTGGCTTGGCCAGTTCAAATTCCCACGACGAAGCTCGCTTCATGCACTACTTCTTCAAGCTTTTCACTAGACGTTTTGGTGCCGTGGCTGATTGGGACGAACTCGATGAGCATACTCGGCACTGCCCTTCCGTCCTCTTTTTGGATGATCTTGGGGAGGTTGCTGCACCTGGACTTGGAGTTTTGATCCCTGCATTGGTCGAGAGGCTCGCCACACCTGGACCGGGACTTCGTGCCATTACCACATCGCCGCAGAAACTACGAACGATGTTCGCCGATCGAAAATTGGGGAACCCTAGATATAGCAGGCCGTGGCAAAACATCGTCGTCGGTCAACTACCGTCCTCGGAGGCTCGGAGGCTTTTGGAGCTTCTCCAGCCTCGCGCGCGATCACTGGCGCTGGCGCGGATTCAGGAGATCGAAGCAACCTCGCAGCTAAGGCCCAAAAAACTTCAGTGCCTGTGTCAGCTACTCTATGACGCTGAGTGCAATGGTTTTACGGATGAAGCATTGATCACTTTGGTCCAGACCGAAAAGTCTTACTGCTACGAATGAAGCGCCCACTCAACCCTTACCGTGCTGCCGGGACTTTCTCCGGTTCCACCTATACGGAACGGCAAGCGGATCGGGACTTGCGGCGGGCCATTGAAGAGAACCGACGCTACCCTTATGTGCTTGCCCCGCGGCAAAGCGGTAAATCGAGCCTGATTACTCATATCCGCAACCTTCTTGCAACGCCGGAATTTCACACGGCGTTTGTGGATTTCTCGATCCTCAAACCCGAGGAAACTGCTAACTTCGACGCTTTTCAATCCCGCTTTTTTGAAGATTGCCGTCGTGCGTTAGGCTTTTCCAATCCCTTGCCACCGCCCGAGGGGTTCCTAGATGGCATTGAGCAACTACTCGCCGGCTGCGCCGGTTCGCGGCTGGTGATCTTTCTCGATGAGGTGGACGCACTGCTCCCGTGTCCATTTAAGGACACATTTTTCAGTATTCTCCGTAACGCCTTCAATGAGCGTGCGCAGCAACCGGAGTTGATGCGCGTCCAGTTCGTTCTCGCTGGCGCAGCCCGGCCCGAAGAATTGATCACGGATAGATTGCGTTCCCCATTCAATGTTGGAGAGGCCATCGTGCTTAACGAGTTATCGCGCGAGGAGACCAACCATGTCGTCCGACCTCTGGCCGGATTTTTGAATGTGCCGGTCGGGGCACTGAGCGAAGCAGTTTTTGAGCAAACCGGCGGCTCGGTTTATCTGACCCAGTTGCTCTCGGAAAGACTTTGGGAGCGTGCAACGGCTGAAGATGCCAGGCCGCACCTTGCGGCGACATTCAAGGAAGAGATCCAAAAACTAGCCGCAGAGATCGTGACCAGAGCACCCGACGATATTCACTTTCAGAACATCAAGGCCTCTCTGCATGCCCATCAGGCAGCGTCGCGCGTATATTGTCGCCTTCTGTTTGGAAAAGAGGTGAGTTCCGCAGAACGCGAACTCCTCTGGTTCACTGGCATTGCTCCGCGGGAGGGACCGACGATCTATCGGAATCGGATTTACGAGCAAGTGTTCAGGCATCGCGGACCAATCGACCAGGAAGCGACATGGCGTCGGCAACGCCTAGCCGTGCGGATGGCGGCTGCAACCTTGGTTGTCATAAGTATCACCGCATTGTTCCTCGTCGGGCCGTGGACTCAAAACCAACGAGACATCCGCCTTCTGGCTAACGCCGGTTTCGCATGGAACGGGCCAAATCGTGAGATCATCGTCGGTCAGGAGGGAAAATCGATTCGAACCTTGGACAACCTTTCTGCTGCGCTCCACAGGCTACAGCCGAAGAGCCTTAATCTCAGCGGTTGCCAAGCGCTGCAAAACGTGGACAGCCTCAAGGGACTCTCCGCGCTCGAAATCCTCTTTCTTTTCGATTGCCAAGCGCTGCAAAACGTGGACGGCCTCAAGGGACTCTCCGCGCTCAAGAGCCTCGGCCTCAGCCGTTGCCAAGCGCTGCAAAACGTGGACAGCCTCAAGGGATCCTCCGCGCTCGAAAACCTCTTTCTTTTCGATTGCCCAGCACTGCAAAACGTGGACGGCCTCAAGGGACTCTCCGCGCTCAAGAGCCTCAGCCTCACCGGTTGCCGGGCACTGCAAAACGTGGACGACCTCAAGGAACTCTCCGCACTCCAACGCCTCGACCTCAACCATTGCCAAGCACTGCGAAACGTGGACCTCAGCGGTTGCCGGGCGCTGCAAAACGTGGACGACCTCAAGGAACTCTCCGCACTCCAGAGCCTCGACCTCAGCGGTTGCGAAGCACTTCAGAACGTGGACCTCAGCGGTTGCCGGGCGCTGCAGAAGGTGGACGGCCTTAAGGAACTCTCCGCACTCCAACGCCTCGACCTCAGCGGTTGCGAAGCACTACCTAAAGAAGATCTGGCGAGTTTGGTAGCGGCCCTGAAAAGGACACGCATCACGCTGCCAGACGGACAAACCCGAGGTCCCTAACGAAGAAAAGAGCTACCACTCCTCCGAAGCCACCTCACCTCCTCCGTGGCCGGCGTGGGGACGTTTCAAAGCGGTTTCGCAGGCGCGGCAAGGCTGCCCGGTCTTGCCGGGCTTCTACCCAGCGCACATTGCGTTGACAGTCCGGGCGTAAGCCGCATTCTTACTGCGTGGACACCGTTGTTTCCTCCAAGGGCCAGGTGGTGCTGCCGGCGGCGTTGCGCGAACGGGATCGGGTGCGTGCTGGGCAAAAGTTCGAGATTGAGCGCATCGAGGCGGGACATTATTTGCTCAAACGTCAGCCGGTGCCGGACAACGAAGGTTTGGTGGATTGGTTGCTGTCTTGTCCGGAGAAAGACTGGTTTCAGGCGGTTGCTTCCGAATCCACCGATTCGTTGTGAAATTCCTCGTCGATGCCAATGTGCTGAACGAGCCATCGCCGTGCGGTTGAAAGCAAGGCTGAGCGCGCGGAGCAGCGCACCGGTGGCTTACAATTTTCCCTTCGTGTCTTGGCGTCTTGGTGGTTGATTCACCCCCGATGACAAAACGTGCTCTACGCATCGGCATCGGCGGACCGGTCGGGTCGGGGAAGACCATGCTGGCGTTGCGGCTTTGCCAATGGCTGCGCCACGAGTTGTCGCTCGCGGTGGTGACGAATGACATCTACACGCGCGAGGATGCCGAGTTTCTCGTGCGCAACGACGCGCTCGCGGCGGACCGCGTGCTCGGCGTCGAGACGGGCGGCTGCCCGCACACGGCCATTCGCGACGATACCTCGATGAACCTTGCGGCCATCGCGGACTTGGAAGCGCGGCATCCGGATTTGCAGTTGATCCTCGTCGAGAGCGGCGGCGACAATCTTTCGGCGACGTTTTCGCCGGAACTCGTTGATGCATTCATCTACGTCATCGACGTGGCCGAAGGGGACAAGATTCCGCGCAAGGGCGGGCCGGCGATTCGCCACAGCGATTTGCTGTTGATTAATAAAACCGACCTCGCGCCGTATGTCGGCGCGGACCTCGGCGTGATGGAGCGCGACGCGAAGATCATGCGCGGCGAGCGACCGTTTCTCTTCGCCGACTTGCGCTCGGAAAAAGGCAGGGACGCAATCCTCGCCTGGTTGCGGCGCGAACTGCTCTTTGTCGCGTGACGACCACCACGACGACACCGACGCGCCTCGCCGGCCATCTCGAACTGGTCTGCGGTCTCGACGCGCGCGGACAGAGCAGCTTGCGCCGGCAATCGTTTTGCGCGCCGGCGCACCTGAGCAAGCCGCACCACGACGCGGGCACGCTCGTGGTGAATCTTGTCAATCCAACGGCCGGTTTTCTCGCGGGTGACCGGCTGCGAATAGATGTGCAAGTCGAGCGCGGCGCGCGGCTGCTCTTGACCGCGCCGAGCGCGTCGCGCATGCATACGATGCGCGGCGCTGACTGCTCGGATGACGAAGCGCGGGCGGAGGTGCGACAAAGTTTCCGCGTGGCTGGCGGCGGCAGCCTGGAATGGTGGCCGGAATTGTTGATTCCGCAGCGCGGCGCGCGGTTGCATCAGCGCACGAGCATTGAGTTGGAAACCGGCGCGGAGTTGATCTTTCTCGAAACGCTCGCGCCCGGCCGCGTGGCGTCGGGCGAGGTGTTCGCATTCGACGAAATTCGCTGGGCGACCGACCTGCGGCGCGGCGGGCGGTTGCTCGTGCGCGAGCGGTTTCATTTGAACCAAAAAAATGGCTCGCTCGATGCGTTGCGCCGGCAGTTCCCGACCGCGTATTACGCCAGTGTGCTGGTCGTTTCCCCCGCGCTCGCGGCGCTGGCGACCCTGGCTGGATTTGATGAAGCATGGATTGGCGTCAGCAAGCTGGCGGAGGGCGCGTTTGCGCTCAAAATGCTCGCGCCGGACAGTCTGACTTTGCGTCGGCAACTGGCGCACTGGCGCGTGGAGATCCATCGCCAGCTCGGGCGCGCTTGTCCGAGCCTGCGCCGTTAAAAAGTCAGCGGTTGCCGGAGCGCATTTCCCAACGCAAGCTCCTGGCGATGAAACCCCCTACTCTGCGCGCGCGCTGCGATTTTCTGTGGCTCTTCCTCCTCCTGCTGCTGCTGACGAGCGCCGCGCCCGCGCGCGCCGAGGCGCTGATCGCCTACTCCAAGGACGGCGCGATCTACACGGCCTCCGCCGCCGACGGCAAGGGCGCGAAGAAAATCTGCCGCGGCGACGATCCGTGCATTTCCAACGACGGCCGGTTCATCGCCTACACGCGCAATAACAGCGGCAAAGTTTCCACCCGCTCCATCGTGGTGCGCGACATGGCCAGCGGCCAGGAAGCCACGCTCCCGGTCGCCGGCGCGGAGCAGGTTTTTGGCGCGCTCTGGTCGCCGGACGACCAGTGGATTGCCTTCAACGCACTCACCGCCAAAAGCTGGCAGGTCGCCGTGAGCCATCCCGACGGCAGCGGTTTTCACACCTTGACCGACAAGCTCGACGCGAAAGGCAGCGGCTATTATCTGGCCGGCTGGAACCTGCACGACAACGCGGTGCTGGCGCAAAATCTCGACACGTTGGCGCAGCTCGATCCCGCCACGAGCGAAGTCGCCTGGCAGCGGCCAGTCAAGGAGATCAACGGCGAAGAAAGCGCCGCCAGCGACCTGCGCTGCACGATCTCGGGCGACGGCAGATTCGTCGTCTCCACCCGCTACGTGGACAGTGACGAATTCAAAAATCTCGACGGCCCGTCGTCCTATCTCGTGCTGACGGATTTTCCCAGCGGCACGCCGCGCCGGGTCACGCCGCCGAAGTTCGACGCGCACACGCCGTGGCTCGATCCCAACGGGGAGACGGTGTTATTGCGCGGCTTTGGCGAGAAAGACATCACGCGCGTCAAAGGCTCCGACGGTGTGAAATTAAAAATGCGCATCTACCGCTTCGACGTCCGCACGAGCAAGCTGACGCCCTTGATCGAAGGCGGCGAGTCGCCTTCGGCCAGCCGTGGATGAAATGGGGCCTCGCCAAAAACCGCGCGCTCCTGTGACCGACCAGCGTTTCCTGTTCCTACGATACTTTCATTCAACGAAAAGCATGTCGGGCTGCCTTATCCGGTGGGGTGTATTTGGCGTGAGGTGAAAGTCATGGCTGCAGTGAGTCGATAACTTACGCCTGAAAGCTCCAGCCCGCGGGATAGTTGGCGAGAATGTCTGCCGCCTTCATCTTGTTACTGGCGTGCTTCGTCCTTATCACGCTCTACTCTTTCCTCTGGCCGAGGCTCATCCGTGGCGATGTGGAATTCGTCGCTGATCCCGCGCCCGACCACTAACCACATCGAGCAATGCTGAAAACAGGCATTCTTAACCCGCACCTACTCTCGCTGCTCAGTCGCGTGCGGCATACGAACACGCTGGTAATCAGCGACCGCGGTTTTCCGTTCTGGCCAATGATTGAGACTGTGGACATTTCGCTCGTTGATGACGTGCCGACGGTGCTCCAAGTGCTTGCAGCAGTGCGGGAAATCTTCGTCGTCGGGCGCGCTTACATGGCGGAGGAGTTTCTCGCCCATAACGATGAAGAAACCAAGGCCGCGTTTGCACGCGCCTTCGGTGACGTGCCGATCACTTATGAACCGCACGAGGCGAAGTTCAAGCCACGCGTGCCGAGTGCCATCGGGCTAATCCGCACGGGCGTCACTACGCCATACGCAAACATAATCCTCGTTTCTGCATAACTACTTATCCAACCCATGAGCATCTTCTCCAAGCACAGTTCCCTTCCGAAAGTCGGCCTTCGTCCGACCATTGATGGCCGTTTCGGCGGCGTGCGCGAGTCACTTGAAAGCCAGACGATGGAAATGGCCAAGGCAGCGGCGCAACTCATTTCGTCCACGCTGCGTTATCCGCATGGTGAGCCGGTGCAATGCGTGGTCGCTGACACGACCATCGGGGCGTTGCGGAAGCCGCTGCGTGCGCGGAGAAGTTTGCACGCGAGAATGTCGGCGTGTCGCTCACGGTGACGCCGTGCTGGTGCTATGGCAGCGAGACTATGGACATGGATGCGAAGGTGCCGAAGGCGGTGTGGGGCTTCAACGGCACGGAGCGTCCGGGCGCGGTCTATCTCGCGGCGGCGCTCGCCGGGCATACGCAAAAAGGCATCCCGGCCTTTGGCATCTACGGGCATGAGGTGCAGGATGGCAGCAATAAGGAAATTCCATCCGACGTGCAGCAGAAGATTCTACAGTTTGTCCGGGCGGGATTGGCCGTGGCCTTGATGCGCGGCAAGAGCTATCTCGCAATGGGCGGAGTCTCGATGGGTATCGCAGGCTCGATTGTCGATCGGCCGTTCTTTGAGGATTACCTCGGAATGCGTGTCGAGGCGATCGACATGACAGAGTTCCTCCGCCGCATTGACAAAGGTATTTACGACAAAGGCGAATTCATCCGGGCGCTCGCCTGGGTGAAAGCCAACTGCAAGGAAGGTAAAGACTATAACTCACCGCAGACTACGCGCTCGCGTGAGCAGCTCGACAGCGAATGGGAAACCTCCGTGCAGATGGCGCTCATCGCGCGCGATCTCATGATGGGAAATCCGAAGCTTCTAGCCGCGGGCTTCGGCGAAGAGGCTGGTGGGCACAACGCCCTCGTGTCCGGTTTCCAAGGCCAGCGGCAATGGACGGATTACCAGCCTAACGGAGATTTTCTCGAAGCCATACTTAATACCTCCTTTGACTGGAACGGCATTCGCGCGCCTTACA
>JAFAXH010000166.1 GCA_019241085.1 Verrucomicrobiota bacterium
GTAAAAGAAGCCGGCGGCGGCAACGCGGCCGAAGTGCAACTGGCGCAACTGGCGCTCAAGAACAGCCAAAACAGCGACGTGAAAGACTTTGCGCAGATGATGATTAACGATCACTCGCAGGCCAACACGGACTTAGGCAAAATCGCGGAACAGCACAAGATCACGCCGTTCCCGCCCGAAGTGCCGGCCAAGGAAAAAGCGTTTTATGACAAGTTGGCGAAAATGACAGGCGCCGATTTCGACAAAGCCTACGTCGATCATGCCGTCGAAGACCACACCAAGGACGCGGCCGCTTACAAAAAAGCGCAGGGCGACGTGAAAGACGCGATGTTGAAACAATACGTCGATAAAGTCACCCCGATCGTCGAGCACCATCTCGAAATGGCCAAGGCCGACCAGGCTAAAATGAGCAAAGGATAATTGCGTTCTGACCACGGGCGGCTCGAGGCCGCCTTGGTTCGCCCGACAGCGGCGGCTCGCGCGGCAAAACGCGCCAGCCGCCGTTTTGCTTTTACGCCCGAAGCAATTGCGGTAAGGTCGCGCTCTCATGCTCTCGCGCGTCGCCGATTGTCTTTACTGGATGAGCCGCTACATCGAGCGGGCGGAAAACAACGCCCGGCTGCTCGAAGTCAACATGCAGCTCCTGCTCGACTTCGAGAACCAGACCGAGGCCGTGGCCCGTCAGCACTGGCTGCCGATCTTGAACTCGCTCGAAGACGAGGATTTGTTCAACAAATTCTACACCCACGCCGACGGCGATTCGGTGGTCGAATTCGTCACCTTCGAGCCGAAGAATCCGAACTCGATTTTCTCGTGTCTCTCCCGCGCCCGCGAGAACGCGCGCTGCGTGCGCGAGCAGATTTCCTCCGAGATGTGGGAGCAGCTCAACGGCCTGTATCTCTTCATCTGCTCGGCGGAAGCGCGGGAGATGCTGAAGTCCAGCGCGTATCAATTTTTCCAGCGCATCCGCGAAGGCTCGCACCTGTTCATCGGCATCACCGACGTGACGATGTCGCACGCGGAAGGCTGGGATTTTTGCCAGATCGGCAAGCACTTGGAACGCGCCGATTGCACTTCGCGCATCCTCGACGTGAAATATCACATCCTGCTCCCGAGCGGCGAGCGCGTCGGCGGCAATCTCGACACCGTGCAATGGATGGCGGTGCTGCGTTCGTGCAGCGCGCTGGAGGCTTACACGAAACTTCACGTCGGCGAGATCGCGCCGTGGAAGGTCGCGGAATTCCTGATCCTCAACGACCAATTCCCCCGCGCCGTGCGCTTCTGCATCCACCGCTTCGACGCCGCGCTGCACCGCATTTCCGGCGTGGCGGAGGACCGTTATTCCTGCGAAGCCGAGCGGCTCAGCGGCCGGCTGCGGGGCGAGGTTGATTACACGTCGATCACCGAGATTTTTCAACAACACGGCTTGCACCAGTATCTCGACCGGATGCAGAAACGGCTCCTGGAAATCGGCGTCGCCACGCACGAAACCTATTGCGAAGGCGGCTGGCAGGCCCCGACGCAATCGCAGTCGCAATCCCAGAGCCAGTCGTCGGGCAACGGCAATCAGTCGCAGTCGCAATCGCAGCGGCAGACCGCGGCGCGCTGAAGTCAGCCGCTGCGGCTTGTGACGAAATTGTCACCAAATAGTCCGCGCCGATCCGCATCAGTTCACGGCAAAATTGCGCCCGCAATGTCCACACGCTACCGCACCGGCTGGATTTCCGACGTGCATCTCGGCACGCGCGGCTGCAACGCGCCGGCGCTGCTCAATTTCCTGCGCGATTACGAGTTTGAGACGCTCTACATCGTCGGCGATCTCATCGACATCTGGAGCCTGCGCCGCAGCCGCTACTGGCCGCAGACGCACAACGACATCATTCAGAAAATCCTGCGCAAAGGCCGCAAGGGCACGCGGCTCGTTTACATCCCCGGCAATCACGACGAATTTCTGCGCCGCTTCACCGGCGACTACGGCAGCCTCACGATCCAGCGCCGAGCCATCCACACCACGGCGGACGGCCGGCGGCTGCTCGTCATCCACGGCGACGAACTCGACACCGTGGTGCAAAACATCAAGTGGCTCGCCTTCGTCGGCGACGTCGGCTACCAGACGCTGCTGGCGCTGAACGCGCCGCTCAACGTCGTGCGCCGCTGGTGCGGACTCGGCTACTGGTCGCTGAGCGCGCACGTCAAAAAGCGGGTGAAAAACGCCGTCGCCTTCATCGGCGAATTCGAGCAGGCCGTCGCGCGCTACGCGCAGGATTACCAAGTGCAGGGCGTGCTCTGCGGGCACATCCACAGCCCGGCGCTCCGGCAAATCGGCGCGACGTGGTATTACAACAGCGGCGACTTTGTCGAGAGCTGTTCCGCCCTGGTCGAGCACGAGGATGGGCGCATCGAATTGCTCACGCATTTACCCGTTGAAACTTCCGTCTCCAGCCCGAGCGACGAGGAATCCGAACCCGCCGACGATGTTTTCCCCGTGCCGCTGACGGGCTAAGAAAAAAGCAGGTTTTTTAGACAGAATTAACAAAATTATCAGAATTTTTCGGAAGAGAAGTATTCACTCCGTTTCCGTGAATTCTGTTTTATTCTGTTAATTCTGTCTAAAAATCTCCGTGCCTTCACCCGCCGCGCACCCAGCGCAGGTAGCCGCCCACGAGCGCCGGGCCGGCGAAGAGCCAGAGCAGCGCGCCGAGCGCGAGGTACGGACCGAAAGGCAGCTTGGCCTCGCGCCCGCGCGGGCCGAGCGCGAGCGCGGCAAGGCCGACGACCGAGCCGATGACCGACGCGGCGGCGACGGTGAAAAAGACCGCCTGCCAGCCGAGGAACGCGCCGATGCAGGCGATGAATTTCACGTCGCCAAAACCCATCGCCTCGCGCGGGAAAACATATTCGCGCACCCGGCCGCTGAATTGCTCGATGCCAGCCAGCGGATAATCCTGCTTGCCCAGTTGCAGCCGGTCGGCGAAGCAACGCAGGGTCACGTTTTCATGCTCCTGCCCGGCCAGCACGAGCCGGTCGCATTCGAGGATGAACTGGTCCTTGGGCCGCAGAAACAGCTCGCTCCAGCGGTCGGTCTCCGCGCCGATGCGCAGCTCGGCGTCGCGCGCCGGTTCCTGCTCCTGCACCGGCAGGCTTTGCCAGGTGAAATCCTCCGGCGGTTCGAGGCGGATCCGTTTTTTGCCGAAGGCGAGCTTGCCCAATTCGACCACCGCGAGCAGCGTCGCGAACCCGGCCGCCGCGCCGACCACCGACCAGAGCAAGCCGAGCGCCGGCGCCGTCTCGCCCAACAGCCGGGGAAAGCCCAGCCCGCAGAGCACGCCGGCGACCGTGCCGCCGAGTGTGATTTCGTCGGGAATGATGAAATGATCGAAGTCGATGAACGTCGCCGCGATCAAGAGCGAAACAAAAATCCACAACGGCAGCGCCAGCAGCCAGTCGAACCCCAGCCAGACCGCGAGAAAGAGCGCCGCCGTGAGCAGTTCGATGAGCGGATAGCGCGGCGAGATGCGCGTCTGGCAATGCGCGCAGCGCCCGCGCAGCCAGAGCCAGCCAAAGATGGGGACGTTGTGATGCGCCGCAATCGGCGCGCGGCAGCTCGGACAGAAGGAGCGTTTCGGTTCGTTGACGGAAAGCCCGAGCGGCAGGCGGTAGATGACGACGTTCAAAAACGAGCCGACGATGGCGCCCAGCACGAAGGCCGTGACGGCAAAGAATATCTCGTAGGCTGCGATGACGGAGGCGGCGAGCATGGCAAAGAAGAAAGTGGAAGTTCGCAGGTTTCGAGCCAAGCCGCTATTTCAAGCACTCTCGGTGGTGGCCTACTTTTCCTGTCATCCTGAGCTTGTCGAAGGATCGCTTGCTGTCTGCCTTGGCTCGATGCGTATGTCCACAGAGCCGGACTTCAAATCAGAGGTCTTTCGACAAGCTCGGGATGACAGCAAATGAACTTTCAACGCACCTTCGCCTTCTTCGCCTCGCACTCCTCCTGCAAACGCCGCACCTCGCGGCTGAGCTGGAGTTGCACCTGCTCGGCGCCTTCGCTGTCACCTTTGGCGCGGGCGGCGGCGATCTGCGATTGGAGGAAGACTTCCTTTTCCGCGATCTTCGCTTTGTAGAGCGAATCGATCTCGGCCAACTCCTGTTTTTGCGCGTCGGTCAGCTTGGCGGTCGGCGCCTGTTTTTCCAGGCGTTCCATGGTCAGTTCAAAAGCGGATTTCATGGAGAGAGCTTTGTGCGTTGCGCCGCCGGGTTCAACCCGTAAATTGCCCGCTCCCGCGCATGGAACCCGCCCCGCCGTTCGCTTCCAACATCCGTCTCGTCAGCACGGATTTTGACAGCACGCTGGTCGATCACGACAAGCCGCAGCCCTTCGCGCCGGAGTTGATCGCGGTGCTGCGCACGTTGCGCCGGCACGGGGTTTTTTGGGTGATTAACACCGGCCGCTCCCCGCGCCTGCTCGATCATGGATTGACCGAATACGGCTGGCCGATCCGGCCCGATTTTGCGATCACCAGCGAGCGCGAAATTTGCCGGCCGGCGGATGAAAAAAACGGGCTGCCCGGCCGCGACGGCACGACTTGGGCGGACTACGGCGATTGGAACGAGCGTTGCGCGCGCGACCACGAGGAACTCTTCGCCGCCGCCCGTCCGCTCATGCGCGACGTGCTCGCTTTTTTGACCAACGAAACCTGCGCGACGCCGCTCTTCGATCCGACGCCCAGCGCCGAGGCGGGCGAGCAACCCGCCGGCCTCGTGGCCGCCGACGAGCCGGAGATGGACCGCATCGCGGCGTTTCTCGACAGCCTGCGCCCGCGCTGCCCGAAGCTGGGCTATCAACGCAATAAAATCTACCTGCGCTTTTGCCACGCCGACTACGATAAAGGCGTGGCCTTGGCCGAGCTGGGCCGGATGCTCGGCCTCGAGGCCGACGCGATTTTCGCCGTCGGCGATCATCACAACGATCTCTCGATGCTCGACGGCCGCCATGCGCGCCACGTCGCCTGCCCCGCCAACGCCATTGACGAGGTCAAGGCGGCGGTGCAGCGCGCCGGCGGTCATGTAGCCAGCGCGCCGTGCAGCCTCGGCGTGATCGAGGCGTTGCGCCGGCACTTTCCCGAATTGCTCTGAATGGAATACTTTTGGCCAGTTTTTGTTTGCATCATACTAATGATGTTCATCGTCAGTATGATTTCTTCCCGTTTACGGGAGCGTCGGATCAAACGTGCGGTTGAAGCGCTGGTCCCGCGCGTCAAACAGCATTTCGAGGTAGGTCATCGCTATAACGTCTTTCTCAGTCACGGTCAGACGTTCGAGCAGGTGCTTTTTGTCGGCATTTCTGCGCCATACAGTTCTAGACACTCAGCTTTACCATTTCCGCTCACTAGCTGGGTCATCTTGGAGCAAAAGAGTGGCCAGCGTCTTTACATCAAACCAGAATCCATCCGATATTACGAAGACGCTCGGAACGGCGCCGACAAATAAATAGCCGCCCTTTTTACCACGCGCGTGCTTCGGGATTCACGGCATCAGGTGGCCGCCGGCCCGCGAGCGCGTCGAGCAAGTTTGTCACGGCGCACTGTGCCATCGCGTAGCGCGTCTCGTGCGTCGCCGAGCCGATGTGCGGCAGAGCCACGACGTTGGGGAAACGCAGCAGCGGCGAATCCGCCGGCAACGGTTCGCGCACGAAGACATCGAGTCCGGCGCCGCGAATCTGCTCTTTTTCCAATGCCTCGATCAGCGCCGGCTCGTCCACGATCTTGCCGCGCGAGCCGTTGATGAAAAAGGCGCCCGGCTTCATCTGCGCAAATTCCGCCGCGCCGATGGAGTTCTCCGTCTCCGCGGTCAACGGCAGCACCACGCAGATGAAATCAGACTCGCGCAGCAGTTCCTCGCGCGAACAATAGCGCGCGGCGCACTGCGCCTCGGTTTCCAGGTTGCGGCTGCGGTTGTGATATAAAATCGGCATGCCGAAGCCGAGATGGCCGCGCCGCGCGACGGCGGAACCGATGCGGCCCAGGCCGAGAATGCCGAGCGTCTTGCCGTGAACGTCGGTGCCAAATTGCGCCTCGCCGATGCTCCTCTGCCAGCGGCCGGCTTTGACGAATTCCGCCAGCTCGACGATGCGCCGCGCGGTCGCCAGCACGAGCGAGAAAATCGTGTCCGCCGTGGATTCCGTCAGCACGTCGGGCGTGTTCGTCAGCACGATGCCGCGCCGGGTCAAACCCGCCACGTCGTAATTATCGTAGCCGACCGAGATGGTGGCGATTGCCTCCAGGTCCGTGGCGCCTGCGAACATGGTGTCGTCGAGCTTCACGCTCGCTCCAATCATGCCGTGCGCCTGGTGAATGGCCGCGATGAACTCGGTGCGATTCGCTTGGTTTACCTGTTCGAAATGTGTCACCGCGCACTCCGCTTCGAGCCGGGCGAGTTCCGGAGCAGGGAGCTTGCGATGAAAAACGATGACCCGTTTTTTCATGTGAGCATCGACGAGCGCCTCCGCCGTTCAAGCGCGGGCCAAAGTCCCGGCGGGCAACTCGTCGTCCGGCCGTGCCTTGACGAGCATCGTGATGACCGCCGCGACCACGAGCGCGCTGGCCATGAAGATATACGACGCGCCCGGATTTCCGGTCCAGCCGTTCAACCAGCCGACGATGTAGGAGCCGGTGAAGGAACCGAGCGCGCCCATGCTGTTGATGAGCGCCATCGCGCCGCCGGCGACGTTGCGCGGCAGCAACTCGGGCACGATGGCGAAGAACGGCCCGTAGGGCGCATACATCCCGGCGCCCGCGATGATGAGCAACGCGTAGGAAAGCCAGAAGCTGTTTGTGCCCACGGCATACGAGCCGAAGAACGCGAGCGCCGCGACGAGCAGCGGCGGCCAGACAAAGAGCTTGCGGTTCATCATCTTGTCCGACGCCCAGGAAACCGCGATCATCGCCAGGGTCGCGCCCAAAAACGGCGCGGAAGCCAGCCAGCCGGCGCGGACGATGTCCACGTTGGGCGCAGCTTTCAAAATCGACGGCAGCCAGAGCACGAAGCCATACACGCCGATGCTCCAGCAGAAATACTGGACGCAAAGCCAGATGACTTTCGGCGAGCGAAATGCTTCGGCATAATTTTTTACCGGCTTGATGCCGACCTGCTCCCGCTGGAGCTGCGCTTCGATGGCCTGTTTCTCGTCTTCATCGAGCCACCTGGCTTTGGCGGGTCGATCTTCCGCGATCATCCACCAGACCACGGCCCAGATGACGGCGGGCAAGCCTTCGATGATGAACATCTGCCGCCAGCCGAACGCCTTGATCAAATAACCTGACAGGATCGACATCCAGAGCAGCGTGACCGGATTGCCCAGAATGAGCACCGTGTTGGCGCGCGAGCGCTCGGTTTTCGTGAACCAGTTGCTGATGAAAACGAGCATCGCCGGCAGCACCGCCGCCTCGACGACGCCGATCATGAACCGGACCACGATCAGCGCCGGCACGTTGTTTACCACGCCGGTCAGCGCGGCGAGGCCGCCCCACAAAATCAGGCTCCAAAAGACGAGCACCTTCGCGCTGCGCCGCTCGGCGTAGATGCCGCCGGGAATCTGGAAAAAGAAGTAGCCGAGAAAGAAAAGCGAGGCGAGCAGCGACTTCATCTGGTCCGACACGCCGAGGTCCTTGTTCATCCCGGCGGCAGCGGCGAAGCCGAAGTTCGCCCGGTCCAGATACGCGAGGCTGTAGGTGATGAAGACGACCGGCAGGATGTAGAGCCAGCGCTTTTTGTGCAGCGGCTCGCCGGCGGTCGCGGTCGAGGCGGCTACGGGAGGATTGGAGGAAGAAGCCATGTTTTGGGGGGTGGCTAGGCGTTTCTGGGATGGGCGGGATTTTACACCAGCTCAGGGTGGGCTTTCCGAGGCGAACGGCGCGGGCGGCCGTGGGATGGTCGCAGCGTGGCCGAGCAATTGCTCGCGCGTGGGGAGACCTTCGGAATCGCCAATCTGCTGGATGACCAGACCAGCGATGCGGTTGCCGCGCGCCACGGCGTCTTCGATGGAAAGCGATTCCAACAGGCCGCTGATCACGCCCACGGCGAAGCCATCGCCTGCGCCCACGGTGTCCACGACGTTGGCGACGTGCTCGGTCGGCACGCGCTTCGGCTTCAGGCCGGCGGTTTGAAAATACGCGCCTTCCTCGCCGACTTTCACGATGACCAATTTGGCGCCGGCCGAGAGATAAAAATCGGTGATCTCGTCGAGGTGCTGGAGACCGGTCAGGATGCGGCCTTCCTCGATCCCCGGCAACACCCAGTCAGCCTTGGAAGCCAGCAGGTTGATGCGCTCGGCCATGATTTCTTTCGAGGGCCAGAGCACGGGCCGCAGATTGGGATCGAACGAGATCGTTTTCCCGTTTTTGCGCATCTGCTCCATCACGTGCAGCGCCAGTTCCCAGGTGGTCGGCGTCAACGCCGGCGCGATGCCGGTGATGTGCAGATGCTCGGCGCTCAGAAAATAGTCTGGATCGAAATCCTCGACCGACAGATGACTCGCCGCCGAGCCTTTGCGGTAGTATTCCACGATCGGATCTTTTTTACCGAAGCCCGTGGACTTCAACTGGAAGCCAGTGGGATACCGCCCGTCGATGGTCACCGCCCGGCGGTCCACGCCCTCGCGATCCAGCACTTCGAGGATGAACCGGCCAAAGGAGTCGCTGCCCACGCGGCTGACCCAGCCGATCTTGAAGCCGAGCCGGGCCAGCCCGATGGCGACGTTCAGCTCCGCGCCCGCCGGCCGGAGAGTGAACCGGCTGACCTTGCTGAGATCGCCGGCTTCGTCGGCGACAAACATCGCCATTGCTTCGCCGAAAGTGACAACATTAAGACTCATGGGAGGTGACGTGTTTTTTGGAGATTTGACTCGTGGCTTTTAACCGACTCACCTGCGCGCGGGTCGCGTCCGTGAGGTTGTCGCCGGTGATGGGATATTCAATGCCCAAGGGCAGGTCCGGCGCGAAGACGGCGAGCACTTGCCGCCAGTTCGGATCATCATCCGCCACGGGCACGGCGACCCAGGCATCGCCCGCGCGCTGCCCTGTTTTCAAATGGACGTATTCCACGAACGGCGCCAGCGCTGACGCGGCGGTCTGCGCATTTTCGCCCGTCCAGGTCCAATTCCCCACGTCGAAGGTCATGCCGACCGCCAATCCTGCATCGCGGCAGGCGGAAAAAAATGCGCGCACCGGCGCCAGCGTGCCGCCATAAGCGGTCTGGTCGTTTTCCACGAGCAGACGGCCGGCATCGGCGTGTCGTTTGAGAAACGTGTGCAACGCTTCCAGTCCGCCGCCGAAATGGCCGAGCGGCAATTTGACGAGATGTGCGTGCAACTGCGCGGCTTCGGCAAAGACGCGCTCGACCTCTGCGAGGTTCAATTCGCGGTTGGCCGCAAACAACTCGATCGGCGCAGAATAAACGGCAAAAAGCCCGTGCGTTTTGATCGCGTCGCCCAGTGCCGGCAAGCGCGGCAGATCGCGCGTTTCCACCAGGAGTTCGCGCCGAATCTCAATTCCATCCGCGCCCGCGCCAGCCACGATCGGCACAAAGTCGGCCTGTCCCCGCTCGCGGACCAAGGCGGCTCCAATAGCCGGAGTCGCCACGACCACCGAGCGGCCTGTCGGAAGGGACGGCACGTCGCGCGTCAAAGTTGGCTCCAGCGTTGGGGGCATGGGAAGATCACGGGAAATTGGGTAAGCACGACAGGCCGCTGAACTTCCCGGCTCAACGTGGCTGTGCTCGCCTTGTTTCGCCTTGCCCGAGGAAAACGGATGCCGGCCACGCTTTCATTTCCAGTGACCTCGCACTCGCCGCCGACCGCGGGGAGTGAGCATCGAGCGTCAAAAATCCCCGTTCGTGTAACTGCCTTCGAGCATCTTGCGAATTTCCTTGCGCCGCTCTTCCTTCGGCACTTGCAGAAGGTCCCAGGTCGGTTTGTCGAGAAACGTGAGCCGGCCTCCGACGAAACTATCGGCGTTTTTGTAGAGAAGATACACGCGCCGGCCGCTCCACTCGCGGGTTTGCAGTTGATCTTCGCTCTTCGGAATCTGGCGCGACGCCAGGGTGTAATTCTTGCCGTAATTTTCTTCGAGCAGCTTCAAAATGCCGCGCGTGTTGCGGCGGCCTTCCACGTCGATGAAGATCGAATAGAGTTTTCCTTTAAAAAAATTGTAGCTGATGCTGCTGACCTCGAACTTGCCGAACTTCAGCTTGTCCGCCGGCCGGCGGTAAGTGGTCCAGCGGCCGGTTTCCTCGGTTTGCTCCAGCCCTTGGAAAGCTTCCACCGGTGTGCCGAGTTTGGCGTCGGGCAGACCATTGTCGCGATCCAAGTCCTCCACCGAGCCGGCCCGCGCGCTGTGGGCCATCAGGCCACCGGCGCCAAGCCAGAACAGCGTCAGCAGGAAAAACAAGCGGAGGAAAAAACGGGCAGTCATGGTGTGCCAGAGCAAATCTGCTCTGAAAAAATAAGCAAGCGGACACCGCTCTTAAAAAAAAGCAAAACCCCGCACCGGATAAACGGTGCGGGGTTTGCCAGAGAACAAGCAATAGCCTGCGCGGGCAGCCTTAGAAGCTGGCCGTCAACTGCACTTGCAGGATCTGCTCGGCATTGGTGTCGGCGATGCCCAGCCGCGGCGTGGTCTCTTGACCGACCGCATTGCGGAGCAGCGCACGGCCGCCGGCGAACCCACGGTCCGCATCGACCACGTTGTGCAGGTTCTTCTCCAAGTTCCAAGTGTTGTAATACACCACTTCACCCTTGAGCCAGGAGTAGAAGTTGTAGCCCATCGCGGCGCGGAAACCTTGCTGGTTCAACCGGCTCATGCCGAAGTTCGGATCGTTGAGGTTCGGATCAATCGAACCCATGCCGACGTAGGCGTAGTTGCCGGTGATATACCAGTCACCCTTCTTCTTCAGTTCGCCGAGCAGGAAGCCGCCGACGACCGTCGATTTGTCGATGAACTTGTCTTCCGCCAGCGCATACTGCTTATAGTCGCGGGCGCCGCCGGCGAAGTTGTAGGCAATATCACCGAACAGCTTCATGTTGACGGTCTGGCCGCCGATGAACGGAATCGGGAAGTTCACCTCGCCGCCGAGCAAGCCGACGAAGAGATTGCGGGTCGCGTCGGCGTCGTTGAACGCGGCGACGTTTTCCAGCGTGCCCGAGGGCGACTGGTCGTTGGCCGAGGCGTTGCCGCGTTGAGGCTCCGCCGTGCCGGTCGCCGTCGTGGTCCCGCCACCGGTCACACCGACTGCACCGTTGTTCGGATAGAAGTAGAAGCCGGGCGCCACGATGATGCTCGTCTTGTTCGTCGGCTTATAGGTAAAGACAACGTCCTGATAGAAGAGCACCGCGTCCCACGATAGATCGTTGTCGCGACCGCCGGACCCGTTGGGGCCAGTGAGGAAGGTGCGATTGCCGCCCGCCGTGCGAACGAAGGTGGTGCCATTAGGACCTGCGGTGCCTAGCGTGCTGAGCGTCGTCGCCCCGTTCTCCGGGTTATCGTAGAAGGGATACTGGCCGAGGTTGACCTTGATGTTCAACTGCGGCGTGATGTCGAAGTTGAAACGCTCGGTCAAACCGCCAGGCCGGATGTCACCGAAATCCACGATGGTGTCCGTGTTGTAATAGAAAGGCGCCAGCACCTTGCCGCCGAGCAGCGTGATGTTGTCGTTGATCTTCCAGCCGAGATACGCTGCGTGCAGGTAGATCGAGTTGTTGTCGAAGCCTTCCGTGTAGGTCTGGTGCGTCGAGTCCGAGCCAGCCTGGGTCTGGATGGCAATGCCGGCAAACCAGTTGTCGCTGAACTTGTAGTTCAACGCCATGCGCAGGCGATAGCGATAGCGGCTCTGCGGGATTTCACCCGGATCGCCTTTGCGGAAAGGGTTGGTCGTGCCGGCGAGGTAGCCCTCGGGTTCGCGGTTATCGAATTGGTAGCGGAAGCGCAACTCGCCCTGGATGGTGAGTTCCTGCACTTGCTTGCCGAGCGCGCGCATGAACGTGGGCACCTCGTAGGTTTGCACGTCCTTGCCCTTCGAGTCGCCGCTCATGAGGTTGAGCTCGCGTTCGAGCGCTTCGACGCGCTTTTCGAGCGTGGCGTCGTAAGGGTCAGCGGCAAAGGCGCTGGTGGCGAGCGTGCCGGCCGTCAGCAGCGCACTCGCTGCCAGCAGGCTGGTCGCCCGGACTTTGGTTGATCTGATTTTCATTCCTTGGTTGGTTTTTGGTTTTGAGGTTGGGGTTTGTCGCACGAGGCGACAGGTTAAGGCCCTCGCAATTGGGCCGACGATTTAGTAGCTTCGCTTTCCGTTGGCAAGCATAATTTCGTCGCGCCGACAAAAAATGTTTCCGGGCGTTCAAGCAAAAGCAAAAATGTGACGTTTTTGACATTTCCTGATCTGCGCAGGGTTAGATCACGCTGACCGCTTTGCACTTGGCGACGCGCCCGCCCGCTGCTACGGCGGAGCACGGCAGGCGCGACTGCTTGCCTTCCCGATTCGTTTTTGTCTCCTAATCACCTTATGCCGTCGCCCACCGCAGACCCCGCGCCTCTTTCCGGCAGCGATCTTTTCGCCCGGCTCTCGCCGGCGCTGGCCAGCGAGATTTTCAACTACCTGCAAACCAGCGCCAAGCCGACCTACGTGCTCGCCGTGCAGACACTGGCTGTCCAGCGCCGGCTGCGGCCGGTTTTCATCGAGCGCAAGCCGCGCGCGGAGCGTCACGCCTGGCTCCAGGCCGCGCTCGCCCGGCCAGCCGCCGCGCCGATCGCGGCGAATTTTCTCCAAGGCTGGCTCGTAGGCGCGCAGGCACCGCTGCTCTGCGATTTTCTCGATTCCCTCGGCATCGCGCACGATGGCAAGGGCAACATCGACTCCCTCCCGCCCTGCCCCGGCCCGGCGCCCGTCCGCGTCGCGACCGACGCGCTCCTGGCGAAATACCCGGCCGAGATCGTCACTGTGTATCTCCATTGCTTTCTGGCGATGGACCCAGCGGCCTGGACGCCGCTGGCGGAAATCCTGGCCACGGACGCGCGGCTCAAATTACCTGTGACGGCGGCTTCTGCTCAGCCCGCTGCCTAAGTCTCTCGGGTCAACGCCGCGCCGTCCGGACGCTATTCACCTGGGGTCGAAAACCGGGCGGTTTCCGTTTAATCCATTCGACGAATTTCCGCACTTCTGGATGTTCGCGCAACGCCGCCAGCGTGTGATAGCCGCGCTCCAATTCCTTCTCGCTCAAGAGCGCGTGGACCTGGCGATGGCACGCGCCGCACAGCAGCACCAGATCGTGCTTCACGGCCGTGCGCGAAAAGTTTTTTTTGTTCCACTTGTTCCGATGCCGGCACTGCGGGATGAGATGGTGCCGGGTGAGCGCCGTTTCCTCCCGTCCGCAGAGCTGGCAAGCGACTTCGCGCATCGACCGGAAATTTATCACTGCCCTCTCCCTCGCGCACGCCCGGCGCTTCCGCATCCGTCGTTGACGGCGGATACAGCCAACCGCCTCCGGTCGAGCCGAATCCAGTTCGCTTCTGCCTTTTCCCAATGAATGCCGCCTTCCCGCTCTCGCTGCTCACCGCCCTCGTGCTCCACGCCAGCGCCGTCCTGAGTTTCGGGGCGGAGGAAAAACTCCGCGTTGGCCACTTCCCGAACGTCACCCACGTGCAGGCGCTCGTGGCGCACAATCTTTCCCGCGAGGGCAAAGGCTGGTTTGAAGAACGGCTCGGCGCCAGCGTGCAGATCGAGTGGTTCGTTTACAATGCCGGGCCGAGCGCGATGGAGGCGATCTTTGCCGATTCCATCGACCTCACCTACGTCGGCCCCAGCCCGGCGCTGAACGCCTACGCAAAATCCGCCGGCGAGGAAATCCGCCTCCTCGCCGGCGCGGCCAACGGCGGCGCGGCGCTCGTCGTGCAGCCGGAGGAAAATTTGAAAACGCCCGCCGATTTTCGCGGCAAAAAAATCGCCACCCCGCAGCTCGGCAACACGCAGGATGTCTCCTGCCGCGCGTGGCTGAAGGCGGGCGGGTTGAAAATCACCCAGCTCGGCGGCGACGCGCAGATTTTGCCCACGGCCAACCCCGACCAGCTCGCGCTCTTTCAACAAAAGAAAATCGACGCCGTCTGGACCGTCGAGCCGTGGGTCTCACGGCTCGAGCGCGAGGCCGGCGGCAAAGTGCTCGTCGAGCAAAAAGAGGACAGCGTGACCGTGCTCGTCGCCAGTGCAAAATTCCTGCGCGGCCGGCGTGAGCTGGCCGGGAAATTCGCGCTCGCGCACGCGCAGTTGACCGAATGGATCCAGGCGCACCCGGAGGAAGCGCAGCGCCGCGTGGTGGACGAATTGAAGGCGGAGACGCGCTCGGAAGTGGCGCCGGAATTGATCGCCCAGGCGTGGAAACGTCTGGTGTTGACCAACGAAGCTTCGCGCGACAATCTCCAGAAATTTGTCGCCGACGCCCAAGCCGCCGGCTTCCTGCGCGAGGCGCCCGACCTTTCCCGATTGTTTGAGAAACCCTGAGCACCGCATGCCGCTGGTCGATGGATTGCCCGAAGAAGAACAGTCCGCCAAGCTGGCGGTGGAAAACGTCTCGAAGCGTTTTCACACCGGCCGCCGGCAGCAGGATGTCCACGCCCTCGACGGCGTGACGCTGCAAGTCGCCGAGGGCGAATTCGTCTGCCTCGTCGGCCCGAGCGGCTGCGGCAAATCGACCTTGCTCAACATCATCGCCGGACTCGAAATGCCCGACTCCGGCCAGGTGCTGGCCGACGGCGCGCCGATCCTCGGCCCCGGCCGGCACCGGCTGGTGATGTTTCAAGAATCGGGGCTGTTCCCGTGGCTCGACGTGTTTGGCAATGTGATGTTTGGCTTGAAACTCAAAGAAGGGCTGACCAACGCCGAGCGGCGCAAGGTGGCGCAGTTTTACATCAAACTCGTCGGGCTGGAAAAATTCGCCGACGCCAACATCCACGAACTCAGCGGCGGCATGAAGCAGCGCGCCGCGCTCGCCCGCGCCCTCGCGCCGAACCCGCGCGTGCTGCTCATGGACGAGCCGTTTGCCGCGCTCGACGCGCTCACCCGCGAGCAGCTCTACGGCGACATCCAGCGCATCTGGGCCGCGCGCAAAAAAACCATCGTCTTCGTCACGCACAACGTCCGCGAAGCGGTCTGCCTCGGCGACCGCGTCGTTTTGTTTTCACCCAATCCCGGCCGCATCCGGCAGGAATTCCACATCCCGCTCCCCCGGCCGCGCGACATCAACAGCGTCGAGCTGGCTGGCTATTCCTCGCAGATCACGAAGGCGCTCAAGGGCATCCTGCACGACGGCGACGCGGCGGCGGAATAAGCATCAGCGGAGTCAGCCAACCGAGCCATGAAACGTTTGTTTCACGCCACCCTGTTTTTCCTCGGGCTGCTGCTCGTCTGGCACCTCGTCGTGCGGGCAAAAGTCTGGTCGCCGATCCTGCTCCCCTCGCCCGCGAGCGTGGGCCTCTACCTGCGCGACGCCGTGCGCGACGGCAGCTTGTGGGAGGCCACGCTCGTCACCATGCGCCGGCTGCTGGTGGGTTATTTCATCGGCATCCTCATCGGCCTGCCGCTCGGGCTGGTGACGGCCGCGTCGAAATTTGCCGAAGACACCATCGGCGTTTTGGCGCTCGGTTTGCAGACCTTGCCGAGCGTCTGCTGGATTCCGCTGGCGCTGCTCTGGTTCGGGCAGACCGAGGCCGCGATGCTCTTTGTCGTCGTCATGGGCACGATGTGGAGCGTCGTGCTCGCCACGGATAATGGCGTGCGCTCGATCCCGCCCATCTACGCCCGCGCCGCGCGCACGATGGGTTCCAAAGGCTTGCACCGCTGGACGCACGTGCTGCTGCCGGCGTCGCTGCCCTTCCTCGTCAGCGGCACGAAGCAAGGCTGGGCGTTTGCGTGGCGCTCGCTCATGGCGGCGGAAATTTACGTGACGATCCTCACCGGCTTCGGCCTCGGCCATTTGCTGCACTACGGGCGCGAGTTGAACGCGATGGACCAGGTCATCGGCATCATGCTCATCATCGTCGTCATCGGCCTGCTCGCGGATAAGGTGCTCTTTGCCCCGTGGGAACGTTTCCTCCATCGCCGCTGGGGAACGGGGAAACGATAACGCAAAATTTTTCTCTCCGTTTTAATCAACGCCGCCGGCGCACGGCGACCGCGGCGATATCGTCGGGGAAGCCATCGCGCCCGCCGTAGGCGCGCACGCGCGCGACGAGGGCAGCGAGCAAATCACTCGCTTTGCCCTCGTCGCGCGCTGCGACTGCGAGGAAGTCGCGCAGCGCCGAAAGTTCCAGCCGGTCGCCGTCGGCATTGGCCAGGCCGTAAAAACCGTCGGTGATAAGCAGAAATGTCTCGCCCGGCGCCACCTGCACCTCGTCTTCGTGCGCCGCTTGGTCTTCCACCAAACCGAGCGGCGGCACTTGGGAACGCACGCCGTCCACGGTGCCGTCGGCGCGCGCCACGAGCAGCGGCGGATGGCCCGCGCCGGCGACGCGCAGGTGGCCGGTCCGGGGATCGAGCACGGCGCCGAGGGCGGTCATCAGCGAGCGGCCTTTGAAGATTTGAAAAAGGTCGCGATTCACCAGCCGCAGGATTTCGCTGGGCGACTGGCTCAGCGCCGCGGCGTGGCGAAAGAGCAGCTTCGTCAAACTCGTGAGCAACGCCGCCGCCGCGCCGTGCCCCGTGGCGTCGGCGATCCAGAAAAAGAGCCGGCCGTCGGCCAGCGGCAACCAGTCGTAAACGTCGCCGCCGACTTGGATGACGGGCTGATAGTGCGCCGCCACGTCCCAGCCGGGCAGCGCGGGCAAGCGTTGCGGGATGATGGCTTGCTGCGTCAGGCGCGCGGCTTCGAGGTCGCGTTCCAGCCGCGCGCGCCACTCGGCCAGCTCGGCGTTTTGTTGTTCCAACTGCTGCCGCATGGCGCGCAACCGCAGATGGGTCGCCAGCCGCGCCTTCAGCACGGGCAGGTTGATCGGCTTGGAAATGAAGTCGTCGGCGCCGGCTTCCAGACAGCGCACTTCCTGGTCTTCGCCGCTGAGTCCGGTGATGATGAGGATCGGGATTTGCGCCACGGCCGGGTCGGCGTTGCGCCGCACGCGGGCGCAAAATTCCGCGCCGTCCTGCTCCGGCATGAACAGGTCGAGCAACAGCAGCGCGGGCGGCCGGCGTTCGATTTCCATCAGCCCCGTCTCCCCGTCGCCACACTGGCGGCAGAGAAAGCCGGCCGCCTCCAGCGCGCGCGAAAGGATGCCGCGGCTGAACGCTTCGTCGTCGATGAGCAGGACATCGCGCTCGGCGGGCAGCATGGCGGCGGCCGGAGGTGGTGAGTGGTTGTTCATCGAACCCAAGGGAAAAAATGGACGCTGCGGGCAAAGACCCGGCCGCCCCTGCTCGGGCGGACCGTGCGTTCCGCCCCGTCGCGTTCACGATTTATCGCGTCCGGACCGCGCAATCGCCGTATCAACCGCGTTTCGGGCGCGCATTTTGGAATTGCCAGCGAGCCAGTCCTCGGGATAAAAAAATTCCTCCCGGCGGTTTGCGCCGCCTGTCACCATCGACATCAATTTTGCTTGCCCACCGCGCGCCGATTCTTTTTTCTCATGGTCTTTATGAACCGCCACTTCTGCCTCGTCGCCCTCGCCAGTCTCAGCGTCGCCGTTGCCATTCCGGCTTGCACCGACCGGGAGAGAGGCGGGCGGGAAGACGGCGGCTTCAACCAGGGCGCCCGCGTCCGCCCGAGTCCGCCGCCGCAGGCCACGCCGACGCCGACGCCGCGCGAGACGACGACCACGCGCGAAACGCCGACCCCGCCGCCCTCGACGCCGGTGCAGCAGACGCCGGTCGATTATCCTTACGCCACGCCGGTGGCCGGCAAGCCGGGCTTTGTCACCAGCCCGTATGCGCCCGAGGCAGGGCTGGTGGACGTGCGCGGCATGAGTCCGGGCCAGCAGGCGCGCGATCCTTACACGAACAAGATTTTCCTGGTGCCTTGATTTGCTGAGCAGGCGGACGTTGGGGATATCGGCTCGCAGCCCGCGGACGGATATAGCGTCGCAGTCCGCGACTTTTTTCTTGGGGCACGTTCGTGGAGTCATCGTCGTCATTGTTGCCCAATCGCGTCGCCGTCCTCGGTCCAGGGCTGCTCGGGGGCTCGATCCTGCTGGCGGCGCGCGCCCGGCTGCCCGGCGTCGCGCTCGCGGTCTGGAGCCACGATCCGGCGGAGCGGGCCGAGGTCCAGCGGCGCGCGCTGGCGGATGGCGTTCACGCCGAATTATCGGCGGCCGTGCGAGACGCTGATCTCGTGATTCTTTGCACGCCGGTCGGCGTCATGGCCAAGCTCGCCGGGGAACTGGCGCCACACCTCGCGGCCGGCGCGGTTGTCACCGATGTCGGCAGCGTGAAGACGCCCGTCGTGCGCGCGTTGACGCCGCTTTTCCTGGATGCGGCCACGGGCCACTCGCGGTTCGTCGGCGGTCATCCGATGGCGGGCCGCGAACTCGCCGGCCTCGGCGCCGCGCGCGACGATCTTTTTGCCCATGCCGTCTGCCTGCTCACGCCCGAGGCGGACACGGCGCCGGTGGCGGTCGCGCGCGTCGGCGCGTTCTGGCAGGCGCTCGGCGTCGCGCGGGTGGAGACGCTGGCCGCCGCCGAGCACGACGAGACCGTCGCGCTGGTGAGTCATTTGCCGCACCTGCTCGCGGCGGCGCTCCTGGAGACGGTGGCCGGCGCGCGGACCGACGCCCTGGCCCGCAGCGGTCCGGGGCTGCGCGATGTCACCCGGCCGGCCGCCGGCGCGAGCGAGTTGTGGACAGAAATCTTGAGTCTGAACCGCACAGCCGTTACAAGTGCGCTCCGCGCGTTCTCCGCACAGCTCGCGCGGCTGCGGCCTTGCCTGGAACCAGGCGGCGAGCCAGCTTTGGCCGACTTCCTGCGCGATGCCGCCGCCCGCCGCCGCGAGTTGCCGGCGCCGACGAAATGATGCACTCACTGCCTGCGAAAAATTCGTTCTGAACTCGCCGCCGATTTTCCAATTTTTCAATTTCCGCCCGCCAGCCAAAATTTTTCCATGTCCGACCTTCGCATCCGCCGCGCGCCGCACATCCGGGCCGAGATCCGCGTGCCCGGCGACAAGAGTATTTCCCATCGTGCCGTCCTGATCGCGGCGCTCTCCAACGGCGTCTGCGTGCTGCGTGGCTTTTTGCCCGGCGAAGACTGCCAGAGCACCGTCGGCGCGATGCGCGCGCTCGGCGTGAAAATCGAGCAGCCCGAGCCGGACACGCTCATCGTCCACGGCTGTTACCGCAAGCTGCAACCGCCCAAGGGCGACATCCAGTGCGGCAACAGCGGCACGACGATGCGCCTGCTGGCCGGACTGCTCGCCGGTCAACCGTTCGATTCCCGGCTCGTCGGCGACGCCTCGCTCTCGCGCCGGCCGATGGGTCGCGTGATCGATCCGCTCACGCAGATGGGCGCGAACATCGTGGCCGAGGGTCCGAAAAAATCCGCGCCGCTGCGCATTTCCGGCCAGCCCTTGCACGGGATCGACTACAAACTCCCGGTCGCCAGCGCGCAGGTGAAGAGCGCCGTGCTGCTGGCGGGATTGTTCGCCTCCGGTCGCACGAGCGTCATCGAGCCGGTGCCCAGCCGCGACCACACCGAGCGGCTGCTCAATTATTATCTCTGCCCGGTCACGCGCGAGGAATTGCCGCCGGCGGCTGCTCCCAAGGCCAGGGGCAAAGCCAACAAAGGCGGCGGCGATGACGACGACGCGCCGCGGCCAGTGCGCGTCTCGCTCGAAGGCGGCAAGATGCCGGAGTCGCGCGATTTCACGATCCCCGGCGATCTCTCCGGCGCGGCGTTCTGGCTGGCTGCCGCCGCGGCGCAACCGGGCGCGCGTCTGCTCGTCGAAGGCTTGGGATTAAACGACACGCGCACCGGCTTTCTCAACGTGCTCCTGCGCATGGGCGCGAAGTTGCGTGAAGTGGTCGAAGACATCGAACAAATCGAACGCAGCGGCTCGGTCGAGGTCGAGGGCGCGCGCTTGCACGGCGTGGTCGTCGAGGGCCGGGAAATCCCCAACGTCATCGACGAATTGCCCATCATCGCCGTGCTCGGCGCGCTGGCCAGCGACCAGACCACGATCCGCGACGCCGCCGAATTGCGGGTGAAAGAAACCGACCGCATCGCCGCCCTCTGCGCCAATCTGCGCGCGATGGGCGCCTTGGTGGAGGAACGCCCGGATGGGTTGACGGTGATGGGCGGTCATCCGTTGCAGGGCACGCACCTGCCCAGCTTTGGCGATCACCGCATCGCCATGGCTTTTGCCATCGCCGGACTCTTCGCCGAAGGCGAAACGGTCATCGAAGGCGCCGAGTGCATCGAGATTTCGTATCCCGGTTTCGCCGAGACGTTGCAAAAAATTCTCGCCGCCTCCACGAGCGGGCCGGCTCCGACGGTCGTCGTCTCGGACGCCCGCGCCATGTTGCCGGAGTAAAAAAAAAGCCGCGGAGAAAAATGATAACGTCTCCAGCGCCCTGCGTGATCGCCATCGACGGCCCGGCGGCGAGCGGCAAGAGCAGCGTCGCGCGTGCGCTCGCGCGGCGGCTCGGGTTTGCCTACGTCAACAGCGGCGCATTTTATCGCGTGGCGACGGCCTGCGTGCTGGCGCGCGGCATTGATCCGACCGACGCGGACGCGGTGGCGGCGGCGCTCGGCGGCGCGGAGGTCATCGCCGGGCTGCGGGCGGAAAACGGCGGCGAATCGTTTTTGCAACTCGACGGCCACGCGCCGACGGAGGAGGCGTTGCGCGCGGCGGCAGTGAATGCCGGCGTCTCCGCGGTCGCCAGCGTGCCGGCCGTGCGCGCGCTGCTCACCGCGCGGCTGCGCGCGCTAGCCGAGGAAACGGCGCCGGCGTCCGGTTTTCCCGGCACGGTGATGGAAGGCCGCGACATCGGCTCGGCGGTGTTTCCGCACACGCCGTTCAAGTTTTACATCGACGCCAGCGCCGAGGTGCGCGCCCAGCGCCGCGCCGCGCAAGGCGGCGGGCAGGACGAAATCGCCGCGCGCGACCGCACCGATTCCACGCGCCGCGCCAGCCCGCTGCTCATCGCCGAGGACGCGCACGTCATCGACTCCTCGCGGCTGACCATCGACGGCGTTGTGGGCGAGATCATTGGCCGGTTGAAGTTGAAAGGATTCGCCATCGCGTCATGAACGCTTCGACCGCAGTTGCCAACTCCACGGCGCTCAGGCCCGGCTCGGGCGCCACGCCGACCTACTGGTTTTTTCACACCCTCGCCCGCGTCCTCGCGCGGACGTGCTTCTCGCTGCGGGTGCGCGGGCGCGAGCGGCTGGAGCCGTTGCGCGGCCGCGGGCTGCTGCTGGCGGCCAATCACCAGAGCTATCTCGACCCGCCGCTGGTCTCGCTGGCGACGCCGTGGCCGATCCATTTCCTCGCCCGCAAGACGCTGATGAAGTGGCCGATCCTCGGCCCGATTTTTCCCGATTTGAACGTCATTCCGATCGACCAGGATCGCCCGGACATGAGCGCGCTCAAGGCCGTGATCCGGATGGTGCGCGCCAACCAGACGACGATTGTTTTTCCCGAAGGTTCGCGCACGCTCGACGGCGAGTTGCAGCCGGCGCAGCCGGGCTTGGGTTTGATCGTGGCCAAGACGCTCGCGCCTGTGGTGCCAATGCGGATTTTTGGCGCGTTCGAGGCGATGCCGCGCAATGGAAGCCGCATCCGCGCGGTGCCGATCCGGGTGGCGATTGGCGAGCCGATTTTTTTCTCCGCCGAAACGCTGGCGCAAATGGGCGGCGGAGGACGCGATCTTTATCAACGGCTCAGCGAGCACGTCATGAAAGCCATCGCGGCGATCCGGTGGGACGAAGAGTAAAAAAATCCGCCGGCTCGCGGCGACGATCACTGCGCGGCGATGGTCACAGTCGCGGTGTTGCTCGCGCCGAGCGTGTAGGTTTTGACGCGCTGCGGATCGGGCGCGAGGCGCAGGATGACGTTGCGCGCACGGCCGCGAAACGCGCCGGGCCGCGGCACGACATCAATGGTCAAGGTGTCGGCGCCGGCGGGAAACGTGAGCGTGAAGGGGTTGCCCCCGATGGTCGTGCCGTTGGCATTGGCGAGCGCGTAATCGCGCGCACGCAGCGCTGAGCCGCTGACGGTGAAGCGCACGGCCAGCGGCTGCGCAAGATCGCCGCCCGCGCGCGTGAGCAGAAATTGTCCATTGTCCGGCCCGACGAGCGAAGCCGCCGCGTCGTTGGCGATGAGGCTGACGACGGCGAGCGTGTTCGCTGGCGGCGGAGGAGTCGAGCCGGGAACGCTCACGGTCAACGTCGCGGCGGACGGCTGCTGCGCGGCGTCGGCGTTGACGACCGTGACCGGGCCGGTGACGGCGCCGTCGGGCACTTGGGCGAGGAGATAAGTGCCCGAGACGACTTGGAAAGCTGACGCCGGCACGAGCGTGTTATTTTCTCCCGTGAACAGCACCGCGCTCGCGCCGACAAACGCTTCGCCGACCAGCGCGACGGTGTCGCCGACGCTTGCGACGGTTGGGTTAAAAAAACGCACCAGCGGCGTCGGCCGCGGCAGCCCGAGATCGACGCGGAAGATCGTCGCCGGCTGGCCTTCCACGCCGGCGGCGGTGCCGTAGAGCCGGCCGTCGGCGCCTTGGGTCAACGCGGCTTGCGGGTTGGCGCCGTCGAAGAAGATGTTGTTCGTGAATGAATACAGCGTGGCGAACGCGCCGCCCGGCGTGACGCGGAAAATCGTGCCGGCGTCGAACGCGCCGCCGCGGCTGGTGGTGCCGTAAAAATTGCCGTCGCTCGCGCGCAGGAGATCGCCAAAGGCGTCGTAGCCGCTGCCGTCGGAAGGCGAAAATGTGTAGAGCAAATCGAACTGCCGCGCGGTCGGATCGAAGCGGAAAATCGTGCCAACGCCGAGCGTGCCGCCAGTGCGCGTGACGCCGTAGAAATTGGTGTCGAAACCCTCGGTCAGCGCGCGTGGCAACGAGCCGATCGTATCGGCGTTGAAATCAAAAACGACCGTGCGCGCGCCGGCGCCATCGACGCGATAAATCGTGCCGGCGTTGAATCGGCCGCCTTGGAGCGTGGTGCCGTAAAAATTGCCGTCGCGCGACGACCGCACCGGCCGCGCGCTGGGAAACGCGCCGTCGAGCGCGCCGAAAAAACTGCTCAGCGGCAGTAGCGTCCCGCTGGGCACATCGACGCGGAAAAACGCGCCGGCATTGGCGTTGCCGCCGCCCGTCGCCGTGCCGCGCAAGCTGCCGTCGAAGGCTTCCACCAAGCTCGATTCTGGATCGGTGCCGAGCGAACCGAGATTGAACGACGCGAGGTAGGCCGGCGCGGGCGCCGCGCTGGTGGGGTCGAAGCGAAAGAGCGTGCCGAAATTATTAAAACCACCCGCCGCTGTCGTGCCGTAAAAGAAGCCGTCGCGTGCCTGGAGCAAGCCGCCGACCGGCGACGCGCCGTTGTCCGGCGGACCGAAAAACGGGAAGAGCACCGAGAAATTGCCGCCGTCGGCGTCGAAGCGAAACACGCTGCCCAGCCGGCTCGCCGCGCCCGCGCTGGCGGTGCCGTAAAACAAGCCGTCGGCGCCTTGCACGAGCGGCCCGAGCGGCACGGCGCCCTCGCTGGCGATGTCGAGCCGGCGCAGGACGACGAAGTTGATGCTCTGCGCCTGCGCGGCAGCCGGCCGCTGGCAGCAGCAGAAGGTGGTCAACGCCAGAAAGAGCGGCGGCATCCAGCGTGGGAAGCAAGCGAATAGCTTTGGGGACAGAGAGTTCATACGCGCAAGAGGATGGTTGAAACGCAGCAAGGGCCGCGCCGCTCAGCAATTGTTGCCACGATAAGGTAAATTCCAACAAAAAGTCGTAGGTGGATCACGCGCTCCGTCGCGCGATGATTGCGCCGTAGGCGCCTGATAGCTCAAAGCCGCTGCGCGGCCACCATCGCGCGACGGAGCGCGCGATCCACCGCTAGCTGGCGTCGAACCTTGCGTTCATCAGAGCGGTTCTGCCCGTCAAAAACGGCTTGGCCGGCGCGGTTGCCGGCTTTACAAACACGGAGCCGCCGGGCGAGTTGCCGCGTTGCGCCGTCCTAAATTTTTTCCTTCTGCTCCATGCTGCCGACCGACTCCACCCCGCCGCTGCCGGACGGCCCGCGCTTTTTTGGCCGCCGCGTTTTTCCCTGGCTGGCGGGCGGTTTTTTGATCGGCTTCACGCTGCTGCTCGCCGCGGTCTGGCACCAGAGCCGGCAGGAGCTTGCCAAGTTGGAAACCGCCGTGCCGGTCGTCCTGCTGAACGCCACGCCGGACGGGGACGAACCGCCCGAATAAAAAAATTTTCGCCGTCGCCATCGCGCGGCGATTCTCCTTTCAAAATGAAAATCACTCGCGCCCTGCTCTCCGTTTCCGACAAGACCGGCCTCGTTCCGTTTGCCCGCGCGCTGGCGGGCGCGGGGATCGAATTGCTCTCGACCGGCGGCACCGCGCGCGCCTTGCGCGAGGCGGGCGTGAAGGTCCTCGACGTAAGCGAATTCACCGGCTCGCCGGAAATCCTCGATGGCCGGGTGAAGACGCTGCACCCGCGCGTTCACGGCGGCCTGCTCTACCGCCGCAACGACCCGACGCACGTCGCCCAGGCGCGCGAGCACGGCATTGCACCGATCGACCTCGTGGTGGTAAATCTTTATCCGTTCGAGGCCACCGTCGCCAAGCCCGACGTGCCGCTCGCCGAGGCCATCGAGCAGATCGACATCGGCGGGCCGTCGATGCTGCGGAGCGCGGCGAAAAATTACGAATCCGTCACCGTCGTCTGCGATCCGTCGGACTACGACGCAGTGCTGACGGAGATCCGCGAGCACGACGGCGGGACGACGCTGCGGCTGCGCGAGCGGCTGGCGATCAAGGTCTTTCAAGCCACCAGCGCCTACGACCACGCCATCGCCGCATTTTTGAACAAGGAACAGCAGACCGGCGCGGCCTACACGCTCTCGCTGCCGCTCGCGCAGACGCTGCGTTACGGGGAAAATCCGCACCAGCGCGCGGCGCTCTACGGCGCATTCGGCGAATACTTTCAAAAGCTCCACGGCAAGGAGCTCAGTTTTAACAACATCCTCGACATCTCCGCCGCGGCGAACCTGCTCGCCGAATTCACCGCCCCGACCGTCGCCATTCTCAAGCACACCAACCCATGCGGCGTCGGCAGCACGACGGAAAACGGCGACTTGCGCGAGGCGTGGGACCGGGCGTTTGCGACCGACAAGCAAGCGCCCTTTGGCGGCATCATCATCACCAACCGGCCGCTGACCGAATCGCTCGCGCGGGCGATCAGCGAGATTTTCAGCGAAGTCATCATCGCGCCCGATTTCGCGGCTGAGGCGCGGGCACTGTTGCAAAAGAAAAAAAACCTGCGCCTGATGCGCCAGCTCCGCTCCGTGGCGGATTGCCGCGCCGAGGACGAGGTGTGCGACGATGTGCGCTCGGTGCCCGGCGGTCTGCTTGTGCAGGAACGCGACGCCGCGCTCGTGGCCGACGACACTCCCGAAGGCGCGCTGGGCAAAGTGGTGACCAAGCGCGCGCCGACCGCGGCGGAATTGCGCGCGCTCGGCTTCGGCTGGCGCGTGGTCAAGCACGTCAAGAGCAACGCGATTGTTTATTGCGGCGCCGACCGCACGCTGGGCATCGGCGCCGGCCAGATGTCGCGCGTCGATGCCTCGCGGCTTGCGGTGTGGAAGGCGCAGGACGCCGGCTTGAGCCTGCAAAACTCCGCCGTCGCCAGCGACGCCTTTTTCCCCTTCCCCGACGGCCTGCTCGCCGCCGCCGACGCCGGCGCAACCGCCGCGATCCAACCCGGCGGCAGCGTGCGCGACGAGGAAGTCATCGCCGCCGCCGACGCGCGGGGCATGGCGATGATCTTCACCGGGCTACGGCATTTCCGGCATTAAATGAAGAAGGGCGGTGGACGAATAATCGCGAAAACTGCATGCGCAGTTGAGATGAAATTTGAATTTGATCCAGCAAAGAGCGCGAGCAATAAGCAGAAACACGGCATCGATTTTGTCGAAGCGCAAGCACTCTGGCGCGGCCACACTGTCGAGTTCAAATCGGCAAAACCCGGCGAGCGTCGCTATTTGCTCGTTGGCAAAAATTGGCCGAATTTTTTGGACCGCGGTAATCACCTATCGCGGCGGGACGAAACGAATTATTAGTGTGCGAAAATCCAACAGCAATGAAATCGCCCTCCATCAAAAAAGTTACCCAGAGAAAAAAGGCGCGACCGACCACGGCGGAAAATCTGGAGGAGAAATTCGATAACGGCGAGGACGTGCTCGATTATTTCGACACAAAAAATCCGATCCTCCGAGGTCCTGAAATTGAGCGTCTGGAAGTAGAATTCCCAGGCTGGATTGTTTCCGGCTTGGATCAGGAAGCCGCCCGGCTCGGGGTGACGCGCGACGCTTTGTTGAAATTTTGGGTTGCTGCGCGTTTGGATGAGCGCAGAAAGGGCGAACTCGCATCGCGCTGAAGCGATGAATTCACCCACCCTCGGTGTCAACATCGACCACGTCGCCACGTTGCGGCAGGCGCGGTATGCGCGTTTGCCGGAGGCGCACAATGTCGAGCCGGACTTGATCGCCGCGGCGCTGGCTTGTGAACGGGCGGGCGCGAGCGGCATCACGGTGCATCTGCGCGCAGACCGGCGGCATTTGCAGGACGCCGACCTCGGGCGCTTGCAGACGGTCATCCAGACGAAGTTGAATCTGGAGCTTGGCAACACGCCGGAGATCGTCGCCATCGCGGTGGCGCTGCGCCCGGCGGACGTTTGCCTCGTGCCGGAAAACCGGCAGGAAATCACCACCGAAGGCGGTCTCGACGCCGCCGGCTTGCGCGCGGAATTGGCGCCGACCATTCGCGCGCTCTCGGCTGAAGGCGGCGCGCGCGTTAGCCTGTTCATCGACCCCGATCCGCTCCAGGTGCGCACGGCGGCGGAACTCGGCGCGCCGGTGATCGAATTGCACACCGGCGCCTATGCGAACGCCGCGCCCGGCAGCCCGGCGCGCGCGGCGGAACTGGAGCGGTTGCGTCGCGCGTCGGAACTCGGCGCGAGCCTCGGACTCCAGATTAACGCCGGCCACGGACTCAATTACGAAAATCTGCGCCCGCTGCTCTGCGCCGTGCCCAATCTCGCCGAATTAAACATCGGCCATTCCATCGTCAGCCGCGCCGTGTTCGTCGGCTTGGAAAACGCCGTGCGCGAGATGCTCGGTCTCCTGCGCAGCAACGACGGCAATTTCCGTTAAGGCGAAGCTGTCGGAGTTGCTGCGGCGGCGGCAGCGGATGGCGCAAGCGACGGCGTGGCGGTCGCGGCAGCGCCAGGCGCGGGCGAAGGTAATGCTGTTGTTGTTGCTGCCGGCGGTGGTGCGCTCGTCAGCGGCGCGAGAAGCGTGGCGTGGTCCGGCTCGCTCAGCAAAAACACGCCGGGCTTGCCCTCGACACGGGCATACCACATGCCATCGGGACTGCGTTGACCGATGAAGAGTTTGCCGCCGCCGGCAGCAGCGTTCGCGGGCGGCTTGGGATCGGTCTGGAAAGTGATCGTCGCCACTCCTTCCGGCGTGTCCGCGGCCAGCTTGTATTCCGGTTTCTCGGGCCCGACCCAGCGGGTGGCGCGCAGCCGGGCGAGCGTGTTCACGAGCGACTGCGCTTTCACGACATCAAGCGTGCCGGCGCCGGCGGCGTTGTTGCCAGCCAATTTCCACGCGAGCGGCGCGCTCTCGGGCGTGCGCTCGAATGCCGTTTCCGGCCGGCCAGGCACGGTCTGGGTCGCGGTGCGCAATTCCTTGGGATCAAACTTGAAGATCGGCAGCGGTTGCCACGCGATCGGATCGGTCGGCACGGTATCGAGGATCGCTTTGTCCACCGACACGATGAACGGTTCCTCCTCCAGCCGCGCATAGACAAGGTCACCTTCCACTTTGCCAAAAACGAGCGTGGAAAGTGGCACTTCGCCTGCGCCGGCTTCGGCGGTGTTCTCACTGCTGTGCGAGAGGAACGCCACGCGCAGCGTCGGCTTGTCGAGGCCGTATTTCGCCAGGTCGCTGGCGGTGTCGGCGACGAAATCCTTCACCGTTTGCGCGGGCAATCGCGTGAGCAGCCGCTCGGCTTCCGCGCCGTTGGCCGGCGCGTCGGCGTTCGCACCAGCCACGCGCAGGTTCCACGGCTTTTCCGGCTTGCCGCCTTCCGCGCCGGCCGGGTCGCCGGTTTCCTCGGGACTCTTGGCGCGGGTCAACGTCAGCTCCGGCCCGGCGGCGGGCGTGATGCGGATGCGGTTGACGAGGTCGGCGTTGGCGATGCGCAGGAGCTGGCGGTCGCGCAGCTCGGCGGGTTTGAGATTCAGATAATCTTCGACCGTCTTCGGCAGCGTCACGACCGACGGCCGGCCGGCGATGCGGGCATAGACGGTGTTGGGCGCGGTGACGCGGCTCGGCAACGGCGTCGTCGAAGGCGATGCCGCCGGCGCGGGCGCGTTATCTTTCTCCGGCTCAACAGCTTTGCCGAGCTGCACCTCGACCACGCGCGGCGGGTTCTCGGTCGTGGAAAACGTGAGCGTGCCGCGCGGCTCCGCCAGGCCGAGCGCGGCCGGGTCGGCGGCGCGGGCATCCGGCAGAAAGCTGTCGATTTTCAAATCGGCGAGCCGGCTGATGAGCTGGCCCAAACGTTGATCGGCCGCGCGGGCGGCCTGCGGCTTCAGCAAACGCCAGTGGCCGCTCGGGTCTTTGTCCAATTCAATGGCGGCGCCGGCCGCGGTTTTCACCGAGAGCCTGGCGATTTCGGCGGAGGGAATTTCGGTGAGCTGATGATCGCGGAATTCGGCGACACCTTTTTCGAGCATCTTGCGCACGGTGTCGTCCACGGCGAGCACTTCGTTCTGGCCCGCGAGTTGCACGTAGGATTTGCCGGTGGTCGGGGTCGCGTCGCCGAAGAAAACCTCCAGCTCCGGCAACGGCGGCGCGGGCTTGGCCGCGGATTTCTCACCTTCTGCCAGCGGCGGCTGGCCGGCGCGGACGATCTTCAGACTCAGTCGCGGATTTTGCAGTCCGTAGGGCGCGAGCTTCGCGCGGTCCTGCGCGGCGCCGGGCACGGGCACAACGGCATCGCGCCGCCAGTTGTCCAGTTCATTGAGTAACAAATCCATCGTGCCGGCGTCCGCGCGGTCCGCGAGCGGCGTCAGCATTTGCCACTTTGGCAGCTCGATGGTCTCGCCCGGCTTGGGCGCGACGACGTTGGTGCGCAACTGCAAATCGATCGGCGTGCCGGCTTGGTTGATGGTGATCTCGCTGACGCGGGTGCGCTCTAGATTGCCCAAGACGCGGTTGCCCGCTTTTTCCGTCTCGCGGGTGCCGGGCCGGCTGGCGTCATAGAAATAAACGTAGGCGAAAAGCGCGCCCAGGATGAGAGCGAGGATGAGGGTCGTGCGGCGGTTCATGTGGAAAATGACAAAGGAAAATGTCGAAGGGCAAACGCCCAAGAACGAAGGATGAAGCGCGAAGGACGAGTGCCGAAGGCCAGACGACGAAGACCTGGCTCAACGCCTTGCTTCCTTTGGCCCTTCGCCATTCTCCTCACGCCCGGCGCCACCACCAGACGCCCACGCCGAGCAGGGCGAAGAGGCCGGGGATCAGGAGCGTGGTAATGATGAAAATATTCTTTTCCTGCTGCGGCGTGAAGTTGACGCTGAAGGTCTTGATTTCCTTGGGCGAAATGCCGATGGAACGCTCGCGGTTGAGCAGCCAGTTCAACGCGCCGAGCGCGAAATCGGCGTCGTTTTGATCGAGGCTCTGGTTGTCGATGAACCGGGCGTTGCCGACGACGATGAGCCGCGCGGTGTTGACCTGCACCCGCGGGTCTTCGAGCGCGCCGCGCTCGGCGGTGGCGGCGAGCACAATGTTTTTATCCTTGTCGCGCCCCGGCGTCATTTGCTGGCCGGCCGGGCTGTCGGGATCGCGATAGTCCATCTCGCCCCAATAGCCCTCGATGGCTTGCACGAGCGATTCGACCTTGATGCCCGCGGGGCCGACGCGCGGCGGGTCGATGGTCAACGACTGGGTCGAGCCTGGGAACAGGACGTTGACGCCGCGCAGCCGCTCCGCAATCGGACCGCCGCCCTGCATTTCACCCGCGACATAGGGCGCGCGCTGCACGATGCGCGCGCCTTCCTTCGTCATGCCCAGCGTGATGACGGCCATGACGCGGTCGTCATCCGGCGTGATGCCGAGCTTGGCTAAAAATTGGTTCAACCGCGGCGTTTCGCCGTCAGGGTTGAGCAGGATGAAAATCCGGCCCTGGCGCGTGCTCCAATAATTGTCGAGCGCCTTGATCTCGCGTTCGGAGAGATCGTATTTTGGCCCGGCGAGCAAGAGAGCGCTCGCCTCGGTGGGCACTGTGTCGGTGTTGGCGAGATTGAAGTCCTTGAGCTGGATGTTGTCGCGCTCGATGTAAGTCTGCAAAATGCCGATGGCGCCGCGCTGGCCTAGCTCTGGCTCGGCGTGGCCACGCAGATAATAGACGACGTTTTTCTTGCCTTCGACGACTTCGAGCAAGGCGCCCGTCACCGCGCTCTCGCCTTTCCACGCGGTCACCGTCGGCGTAGTCGTGTTGCCAAACATGTCAGTGCCGCCCTCGACATCGGCGAGCGCATCCTGCTGCACGAGTTTTTGCCGGCCGCCAGCATCGACGATGATGGCGTTGTCGTCTTTGCCGAGCTTGTAGGTGCGCGCCAGCACGGTCGCGCGCGCGATGTCGCGATAGGGATCAACGGTCTCGGTTTGAACCAGGTTCGGCTGGACGTTGCGATACTCGCGCACCAACTCGACGGCGTCGCTCTTGAGCAACGCATTGTCGCTCATGAAAACGATGAGCTTGACCGGCTCCTTCAGGCTGGCGAGCACGTTTTTCGTGCGGGCGCTCAGCGCGTATTTGCGGTCGCGCGAATAGTCGAAGCGGCGAAAATGTTTAAAGCCCAGGTAATTGACGAACGCCACGATGAGCGCCGCGAAAACGACCTGCAAAACGACGTTGGACGCGATCTGCCCGCGGTGAATGCGATGCGGACGCGCGGCTGGCGCGGGCTTGGTTTCCGCAGCGGCGGCGGCAGGCTGCTCGGCGGGAGCTGCGTCGGGAGTGGTTGGCTCTTCTTCAACGGGAGCGGGCATGGCGGGAATTTTTTTATATAAACAAACGACGGATCGCGGCGACGTTTAGAACTGCCACTTGCGATACTGGAAGACCTGATAGGTGATGAATTGCAGCAGCAAAGTCATGCTCGTGTAAAAGACCATCGGCCGCGTATCGAGCACGCCACGCGAGTAATCCTGCATGTGCAACACCGAGGTCGTGTAGGCCATCAGGTCGCGGAGGTTCTGGCTGACATTCGGCTTCACCGTGGCGACGATGCCGATGAAGAAAAAGAGGAGAATCGTCACCAGCGAGACGATGGCGGCGATGATCTGATTCTGCGTCAGGACCGACGCGAGGCAGCCGATGGAAATGTAAAACATGCCCATCAACAGCAGGATGAGATAGCTGCCGGCAAACGCGCCGGCCGAGCCGGTCGCCGCCTGGCCGGTGATGCTTTGGAAAATGCCGAAATACGTCGCGGTCGGCGCCCAGAGGATGAGGAAGAACAGCAGCGCGCCGAAGAATTTCGCGGCGACCACCTGCCAGTCGCGCACCGGCGCGGTCATGAGCGGCTCGATGGTGCCGAGCTTGAATTCCTCGGAGTAGAGCCGCATCGTGATGATGGGAATCGTGAGCAGAAACGCGATCCAGAAGAGCAGGTTGTTAAAGAAAAACTCGAACGGCAAATACTGGCGCGGCTGGCCTTGGAAAAATTCGACCGTCGTGCCGAGCAGATAGCCGGTCAGGATCAGGAAAAAGGTGAGAATGATGTAGGCGAGCGGCGAGTAGAAGTAGCTCTTCAACTCGCGGTCGAGCAGGACGAAGAAGGAACGCATAGGAGGAAAAAATTTTGCGGAACGGGTCAGTGCGCGTCGGTGTGCGTGATTTCGACGAAGACATCTTCGAGCGTCGCGCGGCGCAGCGAAAGTTCGCGCAACTTCCAGTTGCGGGCGCGAGCCAGTTCGTAAATGTCCAGCCGTGGGTCCGCGCCGGCTTCCACCCGCAACTCGAATTCTTGAAAGCCATGGCCGCGACCCGACGGCGCGGGAACGGCTGGCGACTCGGCGCTGGCGGCAGCGACAACCGGCGCGACATCCTTCACCCCGCGCACCTTGCGCAATTCCGCGGCGGCATCCTCGGCGCCGGCATCGGCTTCGACGTGGATGTTGCCGGCGCTGCGCAACGTGCCCGGCAGGTTCGCCGGTGTGTCGCTGGCGACGACGCGCCCTTTGTTGATGATGAGCACGCGCGAGCAGGTCATCTCGACCTCGGGCAGGATGTGGGTTGAGAGCAAAATCGTGTGGCGTTGGCCCAAGTCTTTGATGAGGTCGCGCACCTGCCGAATCTGGTTGGGATCGAGACCGATGGTCGGTTCATCCAAAATGAGCAAATCCGGCTCGTGGACCATCGCTTCCGCGAGGCCGACGCGCTGGCGGTAGCCTTTGGAAAGCTTGCCGATGAGCTTGTTTTCCACGTCGCGCAGGTCGGTGAGCTCCTTCACCGCGCCGACGCGCGTCTTGAGCTTGCTGCCGCTCAGACCTTTGAGCGCGGCGCGGTAATTGAGATATTCCGTCACCCGCATGTCCGTGTAGAGCGGCACGTTTTCCGGCATGTAGCCGAGGTGCCGGCGCACGTCGAGCGACTGGCTGAAGACATCGAAGCCGGCGACCGTCGCGCGGCCGGTCGTGGCCGGCAGGAAGCAGGATAAAATGCGCATCGTCGTGCTCTTGCCCGCGCCGTTCGGCCCGAGAAAACCGACGATCTCGCCGCGCTCGACCTCGAAGGAAAGGTCGTTGACGGCGGTGTGGCTGGCGTAGCGCTTGGTCAGGTGCTCGACTTTGATCATGGACGAAATTTTTACAAACGGGGAGGGCAAGTGACAGTGCGGGCGCGGCGTGCGTTCAACAAAAAAACATCGACCGCCGTGCGTCGCGCGCGTCGCGGCCCGGCTGTGGGCGTGGGTTTCAAGTTTCCGCCGAAGAGCGGGCGCGCAACGTGACGGTTTCCGTCGTCAATCCGCCGAGCAGGCGCCGGCCGCCGGGGCTGATGACGAAATCGACCATCGTGCCGGCAGGCACGTCTTTGAGCAGCGCCTCGATGCGCGCGGGCGAGTTCGCTTCGTAGGTGCCGACGCGCACGAGGATCATGCCGGGCTTGATGCCGGCGCGGTCCGCCGGGCTGCCTGCTTCGACATCGGCGATGGTCACGCCGCTGACGCTGTTGTTGTTGTTGTTGCGCCCGCTGCTGCCGCCGGACGCCGGGACGAGGCTCAAGCCGAAGAGCTGGCGCGTGACGGGCGTGGACGTCGTGCGCGAACCGCCCGAGGATGACGGCGGCGCGGGCGCGTCGTTGTCGGCCGTGGTCGGCGGGCGGTTGGCTTGCTGCGGGTTGCTGGCTTCCGCCTTCAATTCAACGACCTTCGCGGCCACCGTCTTGGCCGGAATGGCGAAGCCCAAGCCCTGCGTCGGCGTGCCTTGCGAAGTGAACGACATCTTCACCGAATTGACGCCGACGAGCCGGCCGGCAAGGTCGATCAATGGGCCGCCGCTGTTGCCCGGATTGATGGCAGCGTCGGTCTGGAGCAAGCCTTTATAAACGTTGTTATCCACCGTAATCTCACGATCCTTGGCGCTGAGAATGCCACGCGAAACGCTGGAGTTGTAGCCGACTGGATTGCCGAGCGCGAGCACGGTCTGGCCGAGCAAGTTGGGCGAGGGATTGTTCAAATCAATGTGCAAAAACGGCTTGGGCCGCTGGCCGGCCGAAGGGTCCACGCGGATGAGGGCCAGGTCGCTCTTGCGGTCGCCGGCGAGGTAGCGCGCGGGCATCGTGGTGCCGTCGGCGAAGGTGACCTGGATGCGCATGTCGGCGGCGCGCTCGACGACGTGCTCGTTGGTCACAATGGTGCCGTCGGCATCGACGAGAAAACCGGAGCCGAGGCTGCGCACGCGCTGCCGGGTCTCGCGCGGCTGGTAGGAGCCGCCTTCGCCGAAGAAACGGTTGAAGAGTTCGTCCACCGGATCGTTCGTCCGCCGGCTAACGACGCGCTCGGTGGCGATGTTGACGACCGCCGGCATCACTTGCGCGACCGCGCGCACGGTCGGCTCCTCCGCGATGTTGTAATCCGACGGCGGCACCGGCTGGAGCGCCGGCGGCGAACCGGCGCCGCCCTGGGCGCGGGCATGATTATTGGCGACGCTGCTGCCTGCGGCGAGGAGCAGGCAAAGGCTCGCGCGGAGAAAAACGATGCTGCCGCGCGGCCGATGGGAGAACGAGATGCGCATAAGGCGTTGGGAGAAAAAGGGAGTTATCCCGCGCGGAGAGATGTGTCAACGTCCGGTCCGCTGCGGCTTGATTTCCAATCGGCGACCATTAGTTTGCGAGTTACCCCCGCGGCTCGCGCGAATCCCCCGTTGGTCCGGTTTTTTCCATCCTCCGTCTCCCGTTGTCACACGTCATGAAATCGACTTTCACCGCGCGCTGGAACGCGCCCGTGCTCGAAGAAGCTTACGAAAAATTCACCCAGGACCCGGCCAGCGTGGACCCGAGCTGGCGCGCGTTTTTCGAGGGGTTTGAACTCGGCGCCGCGCAACCACCGGCGCCGGGTCAGAAAAACGGCGCTGCGCCGCCAGCCGCGACGACGACCACCGCAACGGCGGCGTCCGCCAGCGACGTTGCCGCCGCGGTGCATTTGCAAACGCGCGTGGACGGACTCGTGCAAGCGTATCGCACGCTCGGGCACACGCTGGCGCAACTCGATCCGCTCGGGCAGCCGCGGCCGGAGCAGCCGTTGCTTTCCTTGCAGGAACTCGGCTTTCAGGAAAGCGAGCTGGACACGCCGGTGTCGTGCCGGTCGTTCCTCGGCGGCAAAACGCTGCGGCTGCGCGAGATGATCGCGCTCTTGCAAAAAATCTACACCGACAAGATCGGCGCGGAGTTCATGCACATCTCCGACGTGCGCGCGCGGCAATGGCTGCGCGACCGCTTCGAGGCGCGGCTCGACCTGCCGGCGCCCGAGCCGGCGCGGCAGCGCACGCTGCTAGGCTACCTGCTGGCGGCGGAGAGTTTCGAGCGCTTCCTGCACACGCGCTACGTCGGGCAGAAGCGCTTTTCGGTCGAGGGCGGCGAGACGCTGATGGTCGCGCTCGAAGCGATCCTCGAACGCTGCCCGAAGCTGGAAGTCGCCGAGATCGTCATGGGCATGGCGCACCGCGGCCGGCTCAACGTGCTGGCGAATTTTTTGAAAAAGCAGCTTCAGGTCATCTTCACCGAGTTCAGCGAAGGCTTCATCCCGCAGCTCGCGCACGGCGATGGCGACGTGAAATATCACCTCGGCTACGAGGCGCACCGGGACATCGCCGGGCAGGACGTTTACGTGCAGCTCGCGTCGAACCCGAGCCACTTGGAAATCGTCAACCCGGTCGTCGAAGGCAAGGCGCGCGCGCGGCAGCGGATTTTGGAAGACACCGAGCAGCGCCGCGCCGTGCTGCCGTTGCTCGTGCACGGCGATGCCGCCGTGATCGGCCAGGGCGTGGTCGCCGAGACGCTGAACATGTCGCAACTGCCCGGCTACCGCACGGGCGGCACGCTGCACATCGTCGTGAACAACCAGATCGGCTTCACCACGCTGCCGGCTGACGCGCGCTCGTCGCTCTATTGCACCGACGTGGCCAAGATGGTCGAGGCGCCGGTGTTGCACGTCAACGGCGACGAGCCGGAGGCCGTGGCGTTCTGCGCGGAGCTGGCGCTGGAGTTCCGGCAGAAGTTCAGCCGCGATGTGTTCATCGACCTCGTCTGCTACCGCAAATACGGGCACAATGAAGGCGACGAGCCGAGCTTCACGCAGCCCGACCTTTACGCAAAAATCGCCAAGCAGCCGAGCGTCGCCACGCTCTACGCCCAGCGTCTCGCCGCCGCCGGCGCGCTCTCGGCGGAAGATGCGGCGGCCATGCGCGCGGAACTTGAAACCGCGCAGGAAGCCGCGTTTCAAGAAGTCCGCTCCCAAGCCAAGGCGGAGCAAACGCCGGTGGAGGGCAGCAAGGAAAAAAGCCTGCAAGGCGCGCGCGCCGATTTTCAGCCGCCCTATTCGCACGAGCCAGTGCCGACGGCGATCAGCGCCGACCAGCTTGGCCGGATCGTTTGGGGCGTGACGCATGTGCCGGAAAATTTCAAAATTTTGCCGAAACAGAAGCGCCTGATGCTCGAACGGCGCTCGGAGGTTTTCGCCAACGGCGGCCCGTTCGATTGGGGCTTTGCGGAAGCGCTCGCCATCGGCTCGCTGTTGCTCGAGGGCAAGCCGGTGCGCTTGAGCGGGCAGGACAGCCGGCGCGGCACGTTCTCGCATCGGCAGAGCGTTTTTTACGACATGGAAACCAGCGAGCGTTTCATCCCGCTCAACCATCTCGCCGACGGCCAGCAGGCGCGGTTCTGCGTTTATAACAGTCCGCTGAGCGAGGCGGCGGTGCTCGGTTTCGATTACGGTTATTCGCTCGATTATCCCGAGATGCTCTGCCTGTGGGAAGCGCAGTTCGGCGACTTCGTGAACGGCGCGCAGATGGTGATCGACCAGTTCATTTCCTCGGCCGAGAGCAAGTGGCAGCGGCCCAGCGGCATCGTGTTGCTGCTGCCGCACGGCTACGAAGGCCAGGGGCCGGAGCATTCCAGCGCACGGCTGGAGCGCATGTTGCAACTCTGCGCCGAGGACAACATGCAGGTGTGCAATCTTACGACGCCGGCGCAGTATTTCCACATCTTGCGCCGGCAGATGATGCGGAACTTCCGCAAGCCGCTCGTCATCATGACGCCGAAGAGTTTGCTGCGCAGCGAAAAGGCGGTGTCTCGCGCGGATGACTTCACGCAATCCGGCTTTGCCGAAATTCTGGAAACGCCCGCGGCGAAATCCGCCGAGCGCGTGATCTTCTGCACGGGCAAGGTGTATTACGATCTCCTGGCCTATCGCGAGGCGCAAAAGCTCGAAGAGAAGGTCGCGTTTATCCGCATCGAGCAACTCTATCCGCTGCACGTCGAGCGATTGCGCACGGCCATCGAAAACTCCAAGGGCGCGAAGAAATTCGTCTGGTGCCAGGAGGAATCGCAAAACATGGGCGCGTGGAGTTTCATCGCGCCGCTCTTGGGCGAAATCCTCGGCGCGAAACGTCCGCTGCTCTACGCCGGGCGCGACGCCAGCGCCAGCCCGGCGGTGGGCGCGAAAAAAGTCCACGACATCGAGCAGCGCAAACTGGTCGAGCAGGCGTTCGCGCTCTGAGCGGAGGGTTGAGAGTTTTTAGTTGAGACTTGAGAGCCAAACAAGTTTGGTGCTCCGTTTTCTTTCTTGCTCTCAACGCTCCCGACCCTCAACTCTCAACTCCCCCCTTATGGCCATCGAAGTCAAAGTCCCCGCCGTCGGCGAATCCATTTCCAGCGGTGTCATCGCCGCTTGGAACAAGCAAGACGGTGACATCGTCGCGGCCAACGAGCCGTTGTTCTCCTTGGAAACCGACAAGGTGACGAGCGAGGTCGCCGCCGAAGTCGCGGGCCGTTTGTCGATCAAAGTGCCGGCCGGCGAGGAAGTGAAAATCGGGCAGGTCATCGCGCTCATCGAGGAAGGCGCCACTGCCGCCGCTCCGGGCAACGCGGGAAAATCGCCCGCGCCCGAAGCAGCCCGCCCCGGCACCGAGCCGTCCAAGGCCGCGCCCTCGCCGACGCCGACGGCCGATCCGAGTTTGGAAGCGAAGACCAGCAACCTCGCGGCCGCGGCGGCCAGTGGCGAGCTGTCACCCGCGGTGCGGCGGATGGTCGAGGAAGAAAAACTCGATCCGGCGGCGATTTCCGACGGCAGCGGCAAGGGCGGCCGGCTGACGAAAGGCGACGTGATCGCCTACGTCGAATCGCGCGGCGCCGCCGGCGCTGCCCCGCAGCCGAGCGACGCGGCTGGCGCGCAAACGGTCGCGGCGGTTTCCGCCACCGCCGCAGCCGGGCGCGAGACGCGCAAAAAGCTCAGCCCGTTGCGCCGCAAGATCGCCGCGCAACTCGTCATGGCGCAGCAAACCGCCGCGATTTTGACGACCTTCAACGAGTGCGACATGAGCGGCGTCATGGCGTTGCGCGCAAAGGTGCAGGACGCCTTCGTGAAGAAGCACGGCATCAAGCTCGGCTTCATGTCGTTCTTCATCAAAGCCGCCGTCGAAGCGTTGAAGGCGATCCCCGCGGTCAACGGCCGCATGGACGGCGACGACTTCATTCAAAATAATTTTTACGACATCGGCGTCGCCGTCGGGACCGACAAAGGGTTGTTCGTCCCCGTCGTGCGCGATTGCGACAAAAAGAGTTTCGCGCAACTGGAAAAGGACATCGTCGATTACGCCAAAAAAGCGCGCGACGGCAAGATCGGCCTGCCCGATTTGCAAGGCGGCGGCTTCACGATCACCAACGGCGGCACCTACGGCTCGCTGCTCTCGACGCCGATCCTGAACCCACCGCAGAGCGGCATTCTCGGCATGCACAACATTGTGCAACGCCCGATGGTGGTGAACGGCCAGATCGTTGCGCGACCGATGATGTATCTCGCGCTCAGCTACGATCACCGCGTCGTCGATGGCAAGGAAGCCGTGACGTTCCTCGTGCGGGTGAAAGACTGCATCGAAGACCCGACGCGGATGCTGCTGGAAGTGTGAGCGGCGTCTTGTTAAAATAGCGCGCAGATGTCGATGACGCTCGCACAACTCACCACGGAAGCCCTCGCCTTGCCTGCTGAGGAGCGCACGCTGCTCGTGGATCGTTTGACTGAAAGTTTGGAGACGACGGAGGAAGCCGGGCGCATCGAGCGGCTGTGGATCGAAGAGTGCGAGCGCCGGATTGCAGATTTGCGCTCGGGTAAAACGAAAGCGATCCCCGCCGAAGAAGTCTTCGCTGAAATCCGGGCGCGGTTCGGCCGATGAATCCCGGCTTTGATCCGGAAGCGCTGGCTGAACTGGCCGACGCGGTCGGGTATTACGAGTCGTGCAATCCGGGCCTGGGTCTTGAGTTTGCTGACGAAGTTCGCACGGCCATCACGCGCATTGCTTCCGCGCCTGACCGCTGGCGGCGGATCGGCGCGAACGTGCGCCGCTACGTGCTGCCCGAGCGATTTCCTTACCTGATTTTTTATCTTTGGGACGAGGAGCGCGTTACGATCCTCGCCATTTCTCACGCCAGCCGCAGGCCCGGCTATTGGCGGCGCCGGCTGGAATAAGTGGGGCGCGTGCGTATTGAACCTCGGTTTCGTCGCGCTTAAGATGCGTCATGCCAGAATTTGATCTCATTGTCATTGGCTCCGGGCCTGGCGGGTATGTCGCGGCGATCCGTGCGGCGCAGCTCGGGCTGAAAACGGCGCTCGTCGAGAAAGACAAAACTCTCGGCGGCACTTGTCTCAACATCGGCTGCATCCCGAGCAAAGCGTTGCTCAATTCCTCGCATCATTTTGCGTTCGCGCAGCACGAAGCGGCGAGTCACGGCGTCGTGGTTGGCGACGTGAAGCTCGACCTGCCGGCGATGCTCAAGCGCAAGGACGCGACGGTGAAACAGCTCACCGGCGGCGTGGCGTTTTTGATGAAGAAAAACGGCGTCACCGTTTATCAAGGCACCGGTAAGATCGCCGCCGCCGGCCAGGTGACTGTGGCGCGCAACGACGGCGGCACGGAGGAGTTGAAAACGAAGCACATCCTGCTCGCCACCGGCAGTGTGCCGATTGCGCTGCCGTCGATGCCGGTGGACGGCAAAACGGTGGTCACGAGCACCGAGGCGCTGGCGTTCGACCAAGTCCCCGCGCGCATGGTCGTGATCGGCGGCGGCGCGATCGGGCTGGAGCTTGGGTCCGTCTGGGCGCGGCTCGGCGCGAAGGTCGAAGTCGTGGAATTTCTGCCGCGCATCGCGGTTGGCTTTGATTTGGAACTTGCAAATGGTTTGCAAAAAGCGCTCGAAAAAGAAGGACTGAAATTTTATCTCGATACCAAGGTCGGCGCCGTCGAAACCAAGGAGGGCAAAGCCACGGTTCGCGCGACGGGCAAGGATGGCAGGGAGTTCGCGCTCGAAGCCGACAAAGTGCTCGTCTCCGTCGGTCGTCGGGCGACGCTCGGCGACGCCGTGCCGGAGTCGCTCGGCCTCGCGCTCGACGAGCGCAAGCGGGTGAAAGTGGACGCGCACTTCCGCACGAACATCGCCGGCATTTACGCCATCGGCGACGTGATCGCCGGCCCGATGCTCGCGCACAAAGCCGAGGAAGAAGGCGTCGCGTGTGTCGAGATGATCGCCGGCAAAGCGGGGCACGTAAACTACGACGTGATCCCCGGCGTCATCTACACGCATCCGGAACTGGCCGGCGTCGGCTTGACTGAAGACGCGGCGAAGGAACAGGGCATCGCGGTGAAAATCGGCAAGTTCCCGTTCGCCGCGAACGGCCGCGCGCTCGCGAGCGACAGCGCGGTCGGCACGGTGAAAATCGTGGCGGACGCGAAAACCGACAAGCTGCTCGGCGCACACATTCTGTCGGCCGCGGCCAGCGAACTCATCGCCGAGATCGTGGCCGTAATGGAATTTGGCGGCAGCGTCGAAGATGTCGCGCGCACGGTCCACGCGCATCCGACGTTGAGCGAAGCCGTGAAGGAGGCCGCGCTCGCCGTGGACAAGCGCTCTATCCATGCGGCGAACAGGTAGGGTCGCCCGCCGTAGGCATCCCATTTTTTTCCGATACGCTGGCTACTTTCAATAAAGGTAGAAAGAACCGTGGACAAGCGCGCGATCCACATGGCGAAGTAACTGAATTTTTTAGACAGAATTAACAAAATTGACAAAATTTTCGGACTGCAAAGACAGGTCGCCATTCTCAGAAAATCAATTCTGTAAATTCTGTTAATTCTGTCTAAAAAACCTGCCGACAAAAACCTGCGGACAATTCCCGCGCCGCACTTCGACCTCGCGGCGACGCTGGATTCCGGCCAGGTTTTTCACTGGCATCAAGTTGGCGCTGGCTGGGCAGGCGTGATCGGCGAGACGCCGGTTTATGTGGAGCAACAGGGCGACACGTTGCGCGTTTCCGCCGGTGGCGAAGAAATGGCGCGGCGCTATTTCGCGCTCGATCATCCGCTCGATGACATTTGCGCAAGCTTCCCGGTTGACGAGCCGATGAATGTTGCGCGCGCTACCTGCCGCGGATTGCGTGTTATCCGCCAGCCGCTTTGGGAATGTCTGGCGACGTTTATCACTTCCTCGATGAAGCAGGTCGCACACATCCGCGCGATGTCGCACTACCTGCGCAGGCACTACGGACGGCAGGTCTGGCAGCTCGGCGCGCTGGAACTTTTTACTTATCCGACGCCGGAAAAAATCGCGTCGCTCACCGCGCTCGATCTGCGCGCGGCGAGTCTCGGCTGGCGGGCGGAAAAACTGCTCGCCACCGCGCGGCTGGTCGCCAGCGGCCAGGTCGATCTGGAAGCGAACCGCGCGCTCGACGACGCCTCCGCGCTCGCGGGCTTGCGTGCCTTGCCGGGCGTGGGGCCGAAGGTGGCGAATTGCGTCCTGCTCTTTGCCTACGAACGGCTGCGGGCGTTTCCCATCGACGTTTGGATCGAGCGCGTGTTGCGCGAGAAATATTTTGCCCGCAAACGCCGCGTCACCGCCCGCCGGCTGCGCGAATTTTCAGAAACGTATTTCGGCCCGTTCGGCGGCTACGCGCAGCAATATCTTTTCCATCACGCCCGCCAGCAAAAAAACGAGACGCGGCGGCGCACTGCTCAATGAGAGACGCCGCAAACGTAGGCAAACCACGTCACGTCGAGCGACGCCAGCGGAGCTTTGAGCTTGGCAAGCTCGGACTCCGGACCATGAACTTCCAGGCGAGCCAGGTCGGCGAGAGTCAGCGCTTTTTTGAGTAACTCATCCACGTTTTCCAAGTGCGCGAGCAGCGCCGCGGCGTCGATGTAACCTTCGCGGCAATAGATCGTGTCGCCGGCAATGGTGAAATCGTAGGACAAGTTTTTCTCCTCTGTTTGCGTCCGCTCCACAAAGCGCGGCAGGAGCGCGCGGAACTCCTCCAGCTTGCCGGGATGCACCCGGAAATAAGGATGAATGCTGACGAATGGGGCGTGGGAATTTGACATAGTTCGAGCAGTTGGGGTTGGAGTGACGAAATGCGGCGGAAACTTTCGGCAGCGGTTCAGTTTCCTTGTCATCCCGAGCGAAGTCGAGGGACCTCTTATTGATTGTCTGGCGAGGTGGATAAACAAACTGTCATTAGCGATGTCTTTGCGAGCCAAGGCAAATAGTAAGAGGTTTGGCTTCGCCTGTCTGCGCTTCGCTCCGGCTCTCGACTTCGCTCGGGATGACAGGAAGAACAATGAGCGATCCTTCGATAAGTTGAGGCTGACAGGAAAGCAGTCAACGATCAAATCTTCGACTCTCAGCGGAGTTGGAGAATTTCATCTGCGCCGCGGTTGACCTCGCGGAAGCGCGCGGCGTTTTCCGGCCGCTTGATGTCCAAGTCCCACGTCGGGATCATCTCGCTCATGCGCGCCTTGCCCTCGGACGTTGCAAGCAAATGCGGGAAACATTTCTTCACCACGTCGAGCACGATGTTCACCGACACCGACGCGCCCGGCGACGCGCCGAGCAACGCCGAGATCATGCGCTCCGCGTCGGTGAGGACCTCGGTGCCGTAGTGGACGATGCCCGCCTTGCCCTCGGTTTTCTTGATCGCCTGCACGCGGATGCCCGCGTCGATGAGCTTCCAATCCTCGGCCTTCGCCGTGGGATAAAAAACGCGCAGCACGTCGATGCGATCCTGCATGCTCTGCGTGCCTTGCTGCACGAGGTAACGCACGAGGTCGAGGTTGTGCAGGCCGACGTTGACGAGAGTGAAAAAATTGTCCGGCCGGATGGAGAACGGCAGGTCGGTGACGCTCCCTTTTTTGTGCAGAAACTTCGTCGTCCAAGCCGCGAACGGCCCGAAGAGCAGCGTTTTTTTCCCATCCAAAATCCGCGTGTCCAGGTGCGGCACCGCCATGGTCGGCGCGGCGTCGAGCGGCTGGCCGTAAACCTTCGCCTGATGCCGGGCGACGATCTCCGGATTGTCGCAGATCAGCCATTGCCCGCCGATGGGAAAACCGCCCAGTCCTTTCGCCTCGGCGATACCGGACTTTTGCAACAGCGGCAAACTCCCGCCGCCCGCGCCGGCGAAGACGAACGCCGCGCGGTTCGCGCGCACCTCGCCGGTATTCAAATTCTTGGCGTGAACCTCCCATTGGCCGCCGGATTTTTTCAAATCCACGACGCGATGATTGGACGCGATGCCGCAACGCTCCTGCCGGCTGAGCCAGGCGAGCAGCTTGCGCGAGATCGCGCCGAAATTCACGTCCGTGCCGCCGTCCACTTTCGTCGCCGCAATGGGCACCCGCGCGTCGCGACCTTCCACCAGCAACGGCGCCCAGCGCGCGATGGTCGCGCGGTCGGTCGAGTATTCGATGCCTTGGAAAAAATGGTGCGCCGCCATGCCTGCGTGACGCTTTTGCAGGAAGTCCACCATGTCCGCGCCGTGGACGAAGCTCAGGTGCGCGACCGGGTTGATGAACTCCTGCGGACGGTCCGCCATGCCGCTGGCGACCGCGTAGCTCCAGAATTGTTTCGAGTGCTCAAACTGCTCAAAAATCTCGATCAACTTGGCGACATTCACCGAGCCATCCGGCTCGCGCGCCGGCGTGTAGCTCAGCTCGCACAGCCCCGCGTGCCCCGTGCCCGCGTTGTTCCAGCCATCCGAGCTTTCCTGCGCTAGGCCGTCGGTGACTTCATAGACCTGGATCGCCAACCTCGATTCGAGCCGCTTGAGCAGCGCGCCCAGATTGGCCGACATGACGCCGCTGCCGATGAGGATGACGTCGGGGTTTCAACGCGGGAGGGGTAAGGCATGGGAAATCGTCGCTTACATTTCGGAGAAACCATCGCGTTTGCCAAGCGGGCTCCGCGGCGCTCGGACTCGCCGAGACCGCGACAACCGACGAAATCCGCGCCGCCCGAACGCGTGCAATTGAGCCGCCTTGCGGACCTCGGATTTCACTGGGATCGCCATGCGCGCAGGGCGACAGTAGAACCCCATTCACGAAAGAAGGTGGACACGGTCACACTTTCTGAGGCTGTATCGGTGCTGCGAATCCTTGACTGTAAGGAACTCGATCTTTCCAGCTGCCACAGTCTGCAAAACGTCGATGGCCTCAAGGAGCTGCGCGCGCTCACCAGCCTCTATCTGCGCGGATGCCCAAAAATTAGCGCAGGCGACATCCAAGCTCTGAAAGTCGCGCTGACAAAAGCGAAAATTGAATCGTCGAATTACTGAGCGGTAAATCATCCATCCGACACTGCGGGAACACGGCGGACTCTGCTCCGCAGCGCGACCAGACTGCAGTGCCCGTCACCAATCGGGCGAGGCGGTTGGCTCCCTGCGCTCACTCATGCGGGAGGAAGGAACGGGGGCGGCAAGCAGGCTTTGGAGTCGCTGAAAGCATTCTCGGCGCAACGCATGGGACGGTCCGAGCGCCCGGAGGCGTGCCGGGCGAAGCCGGGAGGGCAGCCGGCTTGACCGGAAGCGTTCTCGGCTAGGCCGGGGAGATTCTCGGGACGACCGGACGCAGGCAGGCTCGGCGTCGCCGGAGGCGATCTCGGCGACGTTACAATGGCCGCTCGGCATCGCCGGGGAGCATCTTGGCAGCGTTACAAAACCCTGTCGGGATGGCCGGCAGGCACCTCGGCGACGTTACAACGCACGCCGGGTGGCAGCGATTGCAAAAACGCCTCGGAAGAGCACGCTCTGCGGCGAGGCTTGGCGTTGTTGCGCGGACGCGATATAAAAAAGGCATGTTCACGTGGCTAAGGCAACGACGCGGAATTTCTTTTATGCGGTGGTTTGGATTTGCCGTCGTGCTCATTTGTTTTTCGATGCCGTTTCGAGCCGAATCCGCTGCTGCCGCTTCGGGGAAAAAGGAGGGTGGCATTTTTTCCCTGTATCGCAGGCGCGCGCCGCTCGATGACCCGGCGGAGTTGGACCTGCCTTACGTTGCCGGATTGTCCGTCCGGTTTGGCTGGGCGGAGCTGGAAAAAAGCCCCGGACAGTATGACTGGAGCCTGTTGGAAAAAGCGCACCGGATCGCTGCGGCAAAGAACAAGTTGTTGATGATCCGCGTGATCGCCGGCGTGAACAGCCCGCGCTGGCTCTACGCGCAGGGCGTTCCAAAAATCACCTTCCAAGGCGATGAAACGAATTGGATGCCGGCGGATGAAACCGCGACCATGCCGGTGCCTTGGAGCGAGAGCTATCTCCAGCGTTGGGAACGATTTCTGAGCGCCTTGGGCAGGGAGATTTCTGGATGGCCGGAGGTGTATTGCGTTCACATGACCGGAGGCGGTTTCATCGACGAGATGCATCTGCCGAAAAAAAATCCCGCCACCATCCAGCAATGGAACGAAGCCGGAATCAGTGATGAAACGCTGTTTGCAATGTGGAGAAAAATCATCGCGGCCTACGACAAGTCGATGCCCGGAAACGTTGGCCTGACGCTCGCGCTGGGCATCCCGTTCGCGCGGAGCCGGACGCCGGAGCTCGTGTATCGTTACGCCTTGGAACGCTATCCGGGCCGCGTGTGGTTCCAGCAAAATGGGTTAAAGGCAGAACGCGCTGCCGGCGCGAGGTTTCCCGAAATGCTCCGGGGCGCTTCCGCGAAAACCGTGGTCGGCTATCAGATGGTGGGCGGCGGCAGGTTTCTGGATGCCCAGACGGGGGATCGCAGGGCGGCATTTGAAAATGCCATCCAAGACCACGCCTCCTACGTCGAGGTCTATCGCACCGACTTGATCGATCCGCAGTGGAGAGAGGCGCTGCAGTTTCTAGCCAGGGGCCTGCGGAGCAACAACAACTAGCTTATCTCGCGGAGCAGGCACCGGACATGCGCCGCGCCGCCGCTGCTGCCATGTCGCCGGCGCCGTGCTGCTAGCGCCGGGGCGCACACCACCGATTATTTCGCCGCGAGCGCGTGCGTGCGCAATTCTGGCACGGGCGCCGTGGCCGGGCGCTCGTAGAGGCCGGCTTGATCCTGATCGATGGCGCGCAGCTTCCACCAGAGGTGAAAAAGTTCGCGAAACGCCTTGAGAATGACACCGAAGTTGGCGCCCGTGGGCTTGCCGTGGATGCGCGGGAAATGCGTCACCTTCACCTCGTGGATGCTCATGCCGAAGTGCTTGGCCTGCGCCAAAATTTCCGTGTTCACCATCGCCCCGACCGCGCGAATCTGCACCTGCTCGAACACTTGGCGGCGGAACAGTTTGAAAGCGCAGTCGATGTCGCGCACCCGCACGCCGAGCAGACATCGCACCAGCGTGTTCCAGCCCCAGGCGTTGATCAGCCGCGGCAACGGGTCCCGACGTTTGCCGCGGTAGCCCGCGACGATGTCGAAATCGTTCGCATACCGCACGACTTCCTGTAGCTCGTAAAGATCAAACTGCCCGTCAGCGTCGCTGAAGAACACTAGCGCATTGCGGGCCGCCATGATTCCGCTCTTGAGAGCCGCTCCGTAGCCTTTGTTTCCCTGATGGTGGACGGCGATGATCCGCGAATCCTCCTCCGCCAGCTCGTCGCAAATCTCCGCGGTCGCGTCGCTGCTGCCGTCGTTGACCACAATAATCTCCCAGCGGTGAGCGATCTCCGGCAGGACGGCGCGCGCCTGCTCGACGGTTTTGCGGATGTTTAATTGCTCGTTGTAAGCGGGAAAAATGACGGAAATTGAACTGACCATGCTTTCATCAGCAAGGTCTTGAGTTGGCTCGGAAAGAGTCATTGTGGAAGTTTGCGCAGGGATAATCACGCTATTGCTGTAAAGCATTAAACGCACCGAGTTGATGATTTTGAAAATTTGGACGCGAAAAATTTCTATTAATTCAAATATTCAAATGAGCCTTACTCAGTAACCCCAAGTAGCTCGCAAAGTTCGCCAAGTTTAAGCAGAAATTTTCTACGACCCAAGTGAACAGAAAGGCAGGAATTGTTAGACATTGTCTATAGAAAATAAGTTCTTTCTCAATTAAGTGTCGAACGTATGGCAGTGAGATGAATTTCAAGCTGGTTGTTTAAAGGAAAAGCTTGTGCTGTAGTCGCTACTTGGCAGCGAAAAGCGCGGGACTTATAGAGAAAAATCCTAACGGCGCAAGCCCAGAAACTAGTGCCGAGAGCTTCTCACGCCAGCGTTCCTTTCGAGGGAAACGCCCATAACTATCCGTGGTCTGCGAAAGCTGCCACCGTGAACGCGTGCCTCCCGCAGACACTACTACTTATTGGGCTGGCGCCTGTCCAGGATCGGATGGCTGCGCACTGGTGCCGGCGCCTTCGACGAGGAGGACTTTGGCGTTATAAGACTCGAAAACGACACGGCCGTGCCGATTGAAATAGGCGAGGACATCCGGCTCGTTTAAGTGCGCGAATTGCAGCGGAGCTTGGATCACCCAAGTCCGCGGAGCCCGGGTTACAACGTCTTTCAATTCGTTCACGTTGCGTATCACTGGATTTCCGACAAACTTATCCCGGTAGAAGGAAGAGCCGGACAGGGTTTCGTAAGTGATCTGCTGCACGAGCAATGAGTTGAGGAAATGCCCGCCGGTGTTTCCAGAATAGTATTCATAAACGTGCGGGATGCCAGGGATCACGACATCTCCCGGCCGCATGTGTTCCTTCACGAACAGGCTCGCTCCACGATAATCCACGCGATAACTACCCATGCGGATGTTCAAACCAGGCACCTCGGCCTCCCAACACAATCGGTAGGCTTTGAGTAACCAAGTGTTTGTGGAAAGGAATACAAGAAGGGCAAAAAAAACCATGCAAGCATAATTGATGTGAAACAGGGACTGTCCGCCAATTCGCTGCGCGATGGCGTTCGTGTCATCCCAGAGCATGAACACCGTAGCTGCGCCGAGAAGCAAGAGCAGCGGTTGGTAGAACAAGCAATAACGTGGAGCGTAAACCGGCAGAAAGTTCGTGTAGCAAGTGATTGATCCTACAATCGCCACAAACAGATAACGAAACGCTGCTCGGCGCCAGAACAAGAAGGCACAAGTGCAAATCGCGATCGTCAGGAACACATGATTTTCGCTAAACGGCAGCTTCCTGAGGTAGTAGTAGGGATCGTAATTTGAATCCAGAAAATACAAGGACGGCGTGCTGATCGTGCTCAAGCCAATTCCAACCAAGAGATAAGGATCGTTCACGAGAAACCGCACGCAAAGCTGACCGGCAACAATGAAGGTCATCCAGAACAGGCATCGATAGAAAACTCCGTCTTTAAGCCACCAGAACTCGCCCCATCGAACCGTGAACAGACACGCAGCCAGCACGGGCACGATGAACCCCGTTCCTTCCCACGAGAAATACGTGGCGCAGAATGCAAACGCCGCGACCCGGAGGTAGTTCGCATAAAATGGTTTGGTGCGAATGGCCTCGTAGAAAGTCCAGAAGGTCAGGACGGAGAAGAACTGAGCTTGCGCAGGATAGAAGGCATTCTGCGCCCATCGGATATCCACTGGTAAGAAGGCGTAGATCAAAGCGGTGAACCAGCCTACCCGCCAATCGAACATTCTCTTTCCCACCCACGCTAAGAGAATGATATTCACCGTTCCGAACAGGCAGGCGGGCGAGCGCATCGCAATCTCTCCCCAACCGAACAAGAAACCAAATGCGGCGAGCACATAGGAAACCAGTTCGTAGGTTGTCAGAAAACGCTCCTTCGAGCCGATCATGGAATACGGGACTCCTCGCTCGAGAACGCCGTGCGCCTTGCGGATCAAAGTCATCTCGTCGTGATCCAGCGACATGCCAGCCAGATCGTCAACGCGCAGATAGCATCCCCCAACCACGATTCCGATTAGAAGCACAATTTTTCCCAAACGAGGCAGAGTGATCGGCTTGGATATGATTCCACGGAGAGGAAAGAAGTGGACTACCCGCGCCGCAAGAAGAACACAGACCAAACAGACGATGAACTTCGCTTGGAAGGCGAAGTTGGCAGGCAGGCGATAGTCGTAACTGATCAGCCACAGAAAGAGTGCCAGGCAGAACGCAGGGGCGTGAAGGAAAGCATCGCGCAATAAATTCTCTTCCATCGGTGTCGCCTTCACTCGCGCGACTAAATAGCTGCACAGAAGGGAGAGTCCCAGGACGGCGGCGAAGATTGCCAGATAGGCAATTGCCCATTTTGCCATCCCTTGGGAATCATAGAGTGGGACCGTCAGAGGAGCAGCGGCGGCTTGCGGCAGAATACCCCAAGGAGGCTGGCCATAGACGCCGGCGGAAACCGCGGGCGTCAATCGGATCGCGTGCATCCCGCCCCATTGTGCGACCGCGCGCCAGACACCGTCCCCGGTGAACCGTTGCACCTCGCCGCCTGGTTGCACGACGAAGCCATCCGCCAGCATCGCGGCCGGCCCTTGCGGCGAGCGCAGACGGATGATGATCTCGTTCTCGCCGTTTTGCAGCCAGGTGGTGATGTTATACAATTGAAGCGTCGGGATGGAAGTCACCGACGGCACGGTGGCAACCACCGGTTGATCGCCGTCCAGCGGGTTGGCCATCGGCGCTCGGATCGCCGATGGCGTCGCTTCTGGCGCGGGCGAGGCGGCGCCTGGTGTCGGAGAGGGAGCGCTGGGAGCTTTGCTCAGATCTGGCACGCTGCCGGATGAGGTTACGGCTGGCATGACGCCGGATTGGCCGATCCTTAAAAATGGCGACGCCTTGGTTGCTGGCATGCGCAGCGTTTCCAAGGCGCGCAGTTGCCCGTTGACTATCAACTCGTAACCGCCGGTCGCCGCGATCTGAAGCCACGTCTCGCGTCGCGCGTCCGCGACGCGAAAGTTCGCGACGAAACCCTGTTCGCGCACATTTGTATTCGGAGAAGCAAGCCACTGACCTTGCGGCGCGGTGGCGAGCGCGCGGGGATCGAGATCGACTTGGTTGACGTGCGGATCAAAGCGCACGGCAAATTTGGCCGCTGTCCATTGTGTCGCGTCGAACTCCGTGGAACTCCAGTGCATGCCCGGCGGCACGAGCGCGATGTTGGGCGCCGCGCGCCAGGTGTTGTCGGAAAAAACGTCGCGCGCCGGCTCGCGCGCGGCGCGGATGGTCAACCGCGCGATCAACCGCGCGGACTCGGGATAGATCGTCCGGTTGACCACGACTCCAACTGCGTTGTGACCGGCATGGAGCAGGGTCTTCAGATCGAAGATGCCGCTCGTGTTCGTGGCATCGAACTCATTCGACGCGACGATGTCGCCATTCACATAAAGCTCGAAGGAATCGGTCGCGCCGATCTGCATCCACGCCTGCTCAGGCGTCGCAGTCAGATAGATGTCCTTGCGGAAATAAACGATGGGCGCCGGCCGCTCCGGTTCCAGCCAGCGGGCCGCGCCGAAGTCGAGGTCGAAATGCGCCGTCGGCGGCGCGACGAAGGTGCGGATAAACAAGTAGCCGAACAAGACGACGAAGGCCACGACAATGCCGGCGGCGCACCGCCCTTCGCGTCGCCTGAAGAATCGTCTGACCCGCGCCCACATTTTCAGTTTCCAGCCAGCGCGCCCAGCCCGTGCAGGTTGATGATGTAATCGAGCTTGAACGACATCTGGTAGCAGACGCGCGCCTTGGCGTGGTCGTCGAGTTTCGAGTAAGCGTCGCCCATGTCGGAATATACATCTGCCATGGCATAGGTGTTTGAGGCGCGCCGGCAAAACTGTTCACCCACGGCGATAGTCTCGCGATACTGCCCGACATCGAAATGGGCGCGCGCCGCGTAAAACAACGCCTGGAGTTGGAAAGGGTCCTCCGCGTAGGCTTGCTGCCATTGTGCCAACGCGGCGCTGTATGCTTGCTGATTGTAAAGCGTCAGCCCGTAGTAGGCCGCCACGCGGGCGGCTTCCCGGTGCGCGACCACGGCGAGATCGCCGCCGTTGCGCGCGGCGAGGCGATATTCCGACATGGCGTTCGGCTGCACGCCTCCGTTTTCAAATACCTGGCCTTTGAAGAGGTGATATTCCGGTGAATCGAGCACGCCGCGGGTTTCGTCCATTTCACCGATCTGCTCGTAAAGCTCCGGCCCCAGCGCATACCAGCGATCCGCGCGCATCGTCGCGAGATAGAGTTCCGTTGCCCGCGCGGCGTCGCCGCGCGCTTGCACGAGGTAGGCGCGATTGAGCTGGATGCTGGCGTAGTACGGCTTCGCAAGGAACACCGCCGAAAGCCCGGCCAGCACCAGCAAACACGCGAGCACCGCTGGCCAGCGCCAGCCGCGGCGCAAAAGCGACACGCCTTTCCAAAAGACAATCATTGCGGCAAGCGAGAAGGCATACCAGCCGAGGGTGAGAAAATACCAGGCGGTCACTGCGCGATTCCAGAGCGTATCGAAGACCAGACTTGGCCACAGGCCCGGCTCCTGGCCTTGGTTCACCGGCAGAAAGGTCTGGGTGAAAATGTGGACCTTTTGGCGTTGATCGTATTCCGACGCGAGACGGCGCAGGATGTCGGGATTTGAAAACGCGATTTGCAACGGCGCCGCGAGCGCCAGCACGAGGAGCACGATTCCCCCCCACACCGCTGCGTGCCGGTCGAACCACGTTGCGATCATGGCCAGCGAGAACACCGCAATGCCGATCATGCCATACGAACCCAGTTGGAGATGCGGCAGCGCCGGAATGTCCCGCAGCAGCGCGAACTGCGCTCCGCACGGGTCCTTGCCGAGCGGGACGTTCACCCAGCGCAGCACCGCCGCGAGGAGCAGCCAAAATGCGGCCACTGCGAAGACGGCGTTTTTCATCTGCCGCTCGGCGAACGCGATCAGCCACGTCAGCCAGCGATCGACGAAGAGCACGAGGCGGTTCATGTCTTTTTCCGCAACGTATTGGACCAGTGCGCCAGCAGCGGGCGGACAAACGCGATGCCTTCGCGCGCGGTGGCGATCTCGTCGCGGGCAAAAGTCCCCACGAGCCACAGCACGCCGAGATAAACCACGACTGACGCCACGCCGCCGGCGAGTTGCCAGGGAAGCGACAGCGGTTTCACCGCGAACACCAACGCCGCCATCGCCACGCTCGCGACCGCCGGACGCCAGAGCGCATCGGCCAGCGAGAAGCGCAGACCGAGCCGGGAAAGCTGCACGATCCACACGCCGACGAGGAGAAATTCCGTCACGAGAAACGCGATGCACGGACCGAGAAACCCGAACGGTGGAATCAACGCCGCATCGAGCGCGAGCCGCAGCGCGCCGCAGATGGCCGTGCTCACGAGAAAGCGCCGCTGTTCATCGACCGCGGCGAACAAATAAGGGAAAAGCGTCGAGGCGAAAAACGGCACCATGCCCGCGCCGAGGAGCTGCATCGCGGGCACGGCGGCGGAGTATTTCGGGTCCATCGCGTAGCGGATGACGGCGTCCGACCACGCGACGAGAAAGACGCCGAACGGGAAGCTCAGCAGCGAGAAATACTTCATGCTCTGGCGATACACTTCGCCGAGTTTTTCGCGCGATTCCAACGCCAGCCGGGAATAGAGCGGGAAGAGCGGCAGCGCGAGCGTTTCAGGCAACTGGCGCAGCGCCATGCCGATGCGATACGGGCCGCTGAAAAGCCCGACGGCGTTGAAATCCGCGAGCGATTTCAGCACGAGCACGTCGGCTTGCAGCGCGAGCTGGCGCAGCATCACGCCGCCGCCCATCGGCAGCGCGGTGACGAGCAATTTTTTCCAAAGTTCGCGGTCCGCGACGAGATGCACGCGGAGATAAAAACGCGTGACGATGAAATAATAGAACGCCCACAGCGCCCAGACCGCCGCGACGTGTGCGACGGCGATTCCAACCAACACATTCGATCGGTGGAGGCTCACGAAGACGACGCCGAAGAGCACGACTTTGTGCAAGACGTAGCCCATCTGGGTTAGCTCGTTGTCTTCGTGCGCGCGCAACACCGCGCCGTAGCCGGAGGCGTGAAATTGCGACAACGCCGAGAGTCCCATCAAGCCCGCAGCCACCTTCACCTCGAAGCCGAAAGGCAGAAACGGCAGCAGCGCGAGAATGACCAACCCAATGCTAATCGACAAAATCCAGATCAACGCCACGGCCGCGCCGACGATGCGCGCCTGTTGCTCTTTTTGCGTGGCGACTTCGCGCACGAGGATGCGGCTCAAGCCCGAGTCGGCGAGGAACTGGAAGAACATCGCGAACGCGAGCACCCACGAGTATTTGCCGAACTGTGCGACCGGCACTTTTTTCGCGATGAGCAGAATCGTCGCGAGATGGATCGCGCCGCCAACCGCCGCGGCCGCGGCGCCGAAGAGCGCGTTTTTGACGATGCGTTGCGACTGCTTCATTTATTGAATCCA
>JAFAXH010000104.1 GCA_019241085.1 Verrucomicrobiota bacterium
CAGGGCATCTACGCGTTCAACGTCGAAAGCGAGGAGGAATTGGAACGCATCAACGCCGTTGCCGGCCGCGTCGGCGCGCGCGCGCCGGTCGCCGTGCGAGTGAACCCCGAAGTCGCCGCGGGCGGGCACAAGCACATCTCGACGGGCACGAGCGAAAACAAATTCGGCGTCGCCTTCGACCGCGTCGCCGATCTCTACGCCGACGCCGCCCGGCGGCTGCCGCACGTGCGCTTGCGCGGCGTGCAATTCCACATCGGCTCGCAGATCACTGCGGCCGGGCCGTTCGCGGCGGCGGTGGAAAAAATGGTGCCGCTGGCGCGGGCGTTGCAGCGGGCGCACGGCATCGAGTTTCTCTCCATCGGCGGCGGGCTGGGCATCGTGTATCGCGCGAGCCTGGAAAGCGGCAGCGCGGCGTGGTGGCGGCAGGAGGAAACGGCGTTGGAAGACGGCGCGGTGATGCCGCCGACGCAGTTGACCGTCGAGGCGTATGCGGAAGCGCTGCTGCCGTTGCTGCGCGGGCTGGGCTTGAAAATTTTGCTGGAGCCGGGCCGGCTGCTGGTGGGCAACGCCGGCGTGCTGCTCACACGCGTGCAATACCGCAAGACGACGGCGAGCGGGAAGCAATTCGTCATCGTCGATGCCGGCATGAACGATCTCATCCGGCCGGCGCTTTACGAAGGCTGGCACGAGGTCGTGCCGGTGCGGGAACCGGCGGTGAACTCGGCGCGTGAACGGGTGGATGTCGTCGGGCCGGTGTGCGAGAGCGGCGATTTTTTTGCGCAGGACCGCGAGGTGCCGCGCGTCGCGCCGGGCGAGTTGATCGCGCTGATGAGCGCGGGCGCCTACGGCTTCACGATGGCGAGTAACTACAACGCGCGTCCGCTGCCCGCGGAAGTGCTCGTGCGCGGTGCGCGGGCGACGCTCGTGCGCGCGCGCCAGACGCTCGACGATCTCGTGCGCGGCGAGCGCATCGACTGATTTCCGCACAAAAATCCCGGTCGATTCGCGACCGTCGCTCATTTGACAGCGGGCACGGCATCAGCTTTATCAAAACGCCGGTTTTTTGCTTGATGTTATGAAACGCTCTTTCGTCGCCGCCTGCGCATTTTTCCTCGTCGCCTTTTGCAATGGCATCGGCGATTTTTCCCCGACGGCCCGTGGCGCCGAGACCGCTGGCAATGCCTATTTTCAGCCGCCGCTGCCGCCTCCGGTCCTGCCGGTGCCCGCGCCGGGGCAGACCTTGGAATACATCATCCTCACTGGCGGCCCGTCGCTGGAGCAGTGGGAGAAATACAAGTCGGCGCCGCATGACCGTTTTTGGGGCAGCTTTGTGCGCGCCTCGCGCACCCGCATCCAGCAAATCCAGGCGCAACCGGGGATGAAGGACAATCCCGGCGTGCTCATCACCTGGCTCGTCTATATGAAAGGCTATCAGGAACGCGGCAAGCAGGATAAGCAGGACCTCGTCTCAAACGTCACCTCCGTGCGCGACAAATATAAAATCCACATGGTGACGATCAACAACGGCCGCGACGTGCTCAATTATCTCAACAGCGGCCAGCCGCGCGATCACGTCAAGATCGCCAGCTTCGAGTATTTCGGCCACTCGAACCGCTGCTGTTTCATGTTCGATTATTCCAGCAACATCGACAGCGCGTCGAAGGACTTTTTGCACGAGGACGACCTCGCCGCGCTCTCGCGCAATCTTTTCCTGCGCAACGCCTTCATCAAAAGCTGGGGCTGCCACACCGGCGAGAGCATGAGCGCGAAGTGGCGGGCGGCCACCGGCATGCGCATGATCGGCGCCATCGGCCGCACAGATTTCTCGTATCGCGAGGAAGCGTCCAACGGCATCATCCCCGTGCTGTCGTCGCCGGATGGCAAGTGGGTGCAGTGAGCAAAAAAACTCGCGCGAAACATTCCGCTTTTTCTCCCTTAATCGTAATCCTAATCTTAGTCTCTGCCGCCGGAGGCCAGCAGCTCGGATCACGCGCCGCGAGCGCAGAAGAGGATTAGGATTAAGATTACAATTAGGCTGGCTGAAATTTATGACCCTCGCCGAACTCGACGCCGTTTATCATCAGCCATTTTTTGAACTATTAAAACAAGCGCGCGCGGCGCACGAGGCGCACTGGCCGGCGGGCGAAGGCGAGGCGGTGCAACTCTGCACGCTGCTCTCGATCAAGACCGGCGGTTGCTCGGAGGATTGCTCGTATTGCGCCCAGAGCGCGCACTATTCCACGGGCGTGGAAAAGGAGACCCTCATGGCGCCGGCCGACGTGCTCGCGGCGGCGGAGCGGGCGCGCGAGAACGGCTCGACGCGCTTTTGCATGGGCGCGGCGTGGCGCGGGGTGCAGGCCGGCACGCCGAAGTTTGCGCAAGTGCTCGAAATCGTCCGCGGCGTCGGCGCGCTCGGCATGGAAGTCTGCGTCACGCTCGGCCAGCTCGGCGACCGCGAGGCCAGCGCGCTGAAGGAGGCCGGCGTCACGGCTTACAATCACAATCTCGACACCTCGCCGGAGTTTTATCCCGAGATCGTTTCGACCCACACGTTTCAAGACCGGCTCGACACCATCGGCGCGGTGCAGCGCGCCGGCATGGCGCTCTGCTGCGGTGGCATCCTCGGCCTCGGCGAGAGTGTGCGCGACCGGTTGCGGCTGCTGGAAGTGCTCTCCAATTTCGATCCGCCACCCGAGAGCGTGCCGATCAATTGCCTGATGCCGATGCCCGGCACGCCGTTGGCGGAAAATCCGCCCGTCGATGCGCTCGACCTCGCCCGGCTCGTGGCCACGACGCGGCTCGCGCTGCCGCGCGCGCGGGTCCGTCTCTCCGCTGGGCGCACCCGGCTTTCGCGCGAAGCGCAGGCGCTCTGTTTTTTTGCCGGGGCGAACTCGATCTTCTATGGCGACCGGCTGCTCACCGCAGCGAATCCCGAGGCAAGCGCCGACCTCGCCCTGCTCCGCGCGCTCGATTTGCGGCCAGCCGCCGGCGTCGGCGTGGGCGCGGTGTAAAACTCGCGGCAAATTCGCATTGACGCGCGCGGCACTTTCCGACTAAATCGCGCCTGTCGTTTTTTTCCCGCCGCATTTCCACGCTGTTTTACCTCCCACATGAAAGCCAAAGCCGTCCTCGCCATCCTGCTCTGCTACGTCTTTTTCACCACCCAGAGCTACGCCATCTCGGGCGGCCCGCCGACGGGCGGCGGCGGGACGACTTCGGTCAATGTGGTGGGCACCTACTCGGGCGTGCTCACGGGCCTGTTGGATAAAGATCCGAACACGGGCGTCACTTCCGTCTCCGATTCACTGGCGCTCTTCTCGATGAACGTGCCCACCACGGGCCTGACAACCGGCACGGCGCTGGTGTTTGCCGGCGGCCGCATTTTCACCGGCACCATCAATGCCGCGGTCGATCCGAACAGCGGCTCGATTCGCGCGCTGATCGCCACCTCGTTTTCCTTCACCTTTACTTCCAGCGTCCTGCGCGACAACAACGGCAATTTCGTCCAAGTCCAGGTCACTGCGAACTCGACCGGGAAAATGAAAGCGACGATTGCCGCCAGCTCCGCGGCGAGTTCCGTGGCGACTTTCCCGCAGACGTTGGTGCTCGCCCGGATCACGGGGACGGCTACGCTCAACTCGGATACGGGCGGCGTGGACGAGTCGCTCACCGCCAACAGGTATTCGCCGATCGTCACCCGCATCACCACCTATACGGTGGATGGGTTCAAGCAGCAGGAGATCACCTCGGCGGCGGCGCTCGTGACTGCATCGACTGGCTCCACGACCACCGGCGGCTCGTCCTCATCCACGACTGGCGGCTAGCAGTGGGCAGCCAGTAGTCGCCCGACCTTCCCTCGAAGCGGGACGCCGCGTGTGACGGATTCAACGTTTGTCGTCGCCAGCCGGCGGCCTTTGGAAAGGCGCTCGCGTCGCGCGCGGGCTGCGGCTTTTACCTTGGTGGAAGTCGTCACCGTCGCGCTCATCGTCATCATTCTCATCGTCCTGCTCCTGCCGGTGGCGGGCACGGTGCAGTCCCGGCTGGAGCGCACGCGGTGCATTAAGAACCTGCAAAATCTGCACGTCGCCGCCAACCTCTATATTCAGGAGCACTACGCCTGGCCGCAGATTGAGCTGGCCAATCGCACGAGCGATCAGATCGCGAAGGACTGGCAGGAGGCGCTGCAACCTTACGGCATCACGCTCGACGGTTGGATTTGCCCGACGTTTCAAAAGCTCAATCATTCTCCGGACGTGACCCAGCCGGAAAATCGCCGCATCGACTATATCGGTATGCGCTTTGCGCCCAAGCCGCAGGAACCGTTCTCAGCGACGAATTATCCCTGGTTTTTTGAAAAAGTGGACGTGCATGGCAACGGCCAGCTCCTCATTTTCTCCGACGGACACGTGGAAAACATGGGCGAATTTCAGACCCGGCTGGGCAGTCCCACTCCGACGCCGACGCCCGGTCACTAGGCGCTGCCGTGGACAGCCGCCCCGCCGGTGCTAAGTTTTTTTGCACCGGATTTTCGATGGACGAATTTCACCACGACGACGACACCCCGCAGCGCGGCAGCAACGACCAGCCGTTTCCCTCGCCCGAGGAATTACAGAAAAAACTCGGCGAGTTCATGCGCGCAAACTTTGGCGACAACGTCAAGTTCGGCACGGTCATCCAGCCGCAAACCGCCGACGCCGGCACACCCGAGCCGCCCGAGGCCGCGCCCGAATCGCCGGAGGACGACGTTTTCCATTTCCGTTACCGGCCCAAGGACATCAAGCGCCACCTCGACCGTTTCGTCATCCGGCAGGACGAAGCGAAAAAGGTGCTCTCCATCGCGGTGTGCGATCATTATAACCACGTCAACCACCTGCGCCGGCTCGAACGGGAAAAAGGCGCCGACGGCGAGCGCGAAGCCGCCGAACTCGAATACGCCAAAGGCAACGTGATCCTGCTCGGCCCGACGGGCGTGGGCAAAACGTATCTCGTCAAACACGTCGCCGAACTCATCGGCGTGCCGTTCGTAAAAGCCGACGCGACAAAATTTTCTGAAACCGGCTACGTCGGCGGCGATGTCGAAGACCTCGTGCGCGACCTTGTGCAAAAAGCCGACGGCGATGTGCAGCTCGCGCAATACGGCATCGTCTATATCGACGAAATCGACAAGATCGCCGCCGCGTCGAACCTCGTCGGCGGGCGCGATGTGAGCGGGCGCGGCGTGCAGACGACGCTGCTGAAATTGATGGAAGAAACCGAAGTGCCGGCCAAGAACCCGATGGACATCCAGGCGCAGCTCCAGAGCGCGATGGATTTCGGCCGGAACCGCAGCGGCGGCAACGGGAAAAAAGGCAAGCGCGGCGGCAAGGAAACGATCAACACGCGGCACATTCTTTTCATCGTCAGCGGCGCCTTCGAGCGGCTGCGCGACCAGATCGGCCGACGCCTGCGGCAATCAAGGGTCGGCTTCGGCGAATCCAGTGTTGGCGCGGCTTTGCGCGACAGCGAGATTTTGCGGCAGGTGACGACGCGCGACTTCATCGACTACGGTTTCGAGCCGGAATTCATCGGCCGCCTCCCCGTGCGCGTGGTCTGCGACGAGCTTTCGCCCGACGATCTTTTCGACATCCTGCGCTCCAGCGAGGGCAGCGTGGTGCGGCAATATGAGCGCGCCTTTCGGGCTTACGGCGTGGAGCTGGTTTTCACCGCCGACGCCTTGCGCGAAATCGCCCGGCAGGCGGCTGAAGAAAAGACCGGCGCGCGCGGCTTGCTCACGGTCGTCGAGCGGCTGCTGCGCGAGGCGAAATACGAATTGCCCGGCGCGGGCGTGGAGCGGCTGGAGGTCAACGCGGCGTTTGTCGCGGATCCCGCGACGAGCCTGCGCGCGCTGCTGGAGGCGGGCGCCGAGCGGCGCGATGCCGCCAGCGCGCACGAGTTTGCCGCCGACTTCAACCGGCAGCACCA
>JAFAXH010000154.1 GCA_019241085.1 Verrucomicrobiota bacterium
AAGATGACTCGCGCCGGATGCGCTCGCGAGCGGGCAGCTAATCAGGTAGGGACGGCTCGCCGAGCTGTCCGAAGATTCAGGGACGTTTCGCGAAACGTCCCTACCAATCACGCGGCTCCGGCAGGTTCCAACGCGGTGTGGACCTCAGCCGGAGCGACGGCCGGCGCATCAACCCATTTGTTGTGTTCGCGGATGAGGTCTTTCAGGCGGTCCACAGCTTCATCGGCGGGGATGTTGAATTTCACGGGCGTCTTGCCGACGTAGAGATTGATCTTGCCGGGCGCGCCGCCGACGTAGCCGAAATCGGCGTCGGCCATTTCGCCGGGGCCGTTGACGATGCAGCCCATGATGGCGATTTTCACGCCTTTGAGATGATTCGTCGCGGCGCGGATGCGGGCCGTCGTTTCCTGCAAATTAAAGAGCGTGCGCCCGCAGCTCGGGCAGGCAACGTAGTCGGTCTTGAAAATGCGCGCGCCGGCGGCTTGCAAAATATTGTAAGCGAGGCGCAGCGATTGGCCCGGCGCCTCCTCGCCTTGCACGAGCACGGCGTCGCCGATGCCGTCGCAGAGCAAGGCGCCGAGGTTTGTCGCGGCGCGGAGCAGGGTCGGCAGGAAATCGGCGTGCGGATCGGTCGAAGCTGTGAGCGCGTCTTTCAACAAAATCGGATGCCGCTCCTGCACGCGCGCGGCGAGCAGGCGGAAGGCGGTCACCACTGGCAGATCGAGGCCGTCGCGCACGGTGACGAGGCGGTTGGCGGCGTCGGCATTGAGCGCCACGACGGCGGCTTCGTCGCGCGGGTCGAGCGCCACGACGCCGGCGGTTTCGAGCACGATCTCCGGCTGAAAATCGCCGAGGCCGGCGAGCTTGTGCGCGACTTTGTCAAAGGTCGCCTGGCGCACGACGACGCGCGGCGTTTCCTCGTAGCCGAGGCCGACGCCTTGCAGGGTGAGGGGCGCCGATTCGCGGCGGCGGTAGGAAAAACGGTCGAGCTTCGCGCTCGGCTCGGCTTCGGCGGCGACGGTTTTTTTCGTGTAATCATCGGCGTGCGCCGGCAGCTCGCCCTGCGCGCCAAAGAGCGCGACGAGCTGACGCGCCACGGGGATTTCGTGCACGCTGTCTTCGGTCAAGGAAACGCGCACCGTGTCGCCGATGCCGTCTTGCAAAAGCGAGCCGATGCCGATGGCCGATTTGATGCGCCCATCCTCGCCGTCGCCCGCTTCGGTGACGCCAAGGTGCAGCGGATAATTCCAATCGTCGCCTTCTTTTTCCAAACGATCCGCGAGCAGGCGATAGGCGGCGATCATCACTTTCGGGTTGCTCGCTTTCATGGAAAAAACGAACGCGTGATAATCGAGGTCGCGCGCGATGCGGGCGAATTCGAGCGCGCTCTCGACCATGCCCAGCGGCGTGTCGCCATACCGATTCATGATGCGGTCGGAGAGCGAGCCGTGATTCGTGCCGATGCGCATGGCGACGCCGCGCTCTTTGCACAGGCGCACGAGCGGCGAAAAACGCTCGCGGATGCGGTCGAGTTCGGCGGCGTATTGCGCGTCGGTGTATTCGAGGATTTTGAATTTTTTGCTGTCGGCGTAATTGCCCGGATTGACGCGCACTTTTTCCACCCACTTCGCCGCTTCCAGCGCGGCTTCGGGTTTAAAATGAATATCGGCGACAATCGGCACGTCGCAGCCGCGCGCGCGCAAGCCGGCGACGATGTGTTGCAAGTTCGCCGCGTCCTTCACCGTCGGCGCCGTGATGCGCACGATCTCGCAACCGACGGCGACGAGGTCGAGCGTTTGCTGGATCGACGCCGCAGTGTCCATCGTGTCGCAAGTGATCATCGACTGGATGCGGATCGGATGCGTGCCGCCGATGCCGACGTTGCCAACCAGGACTTCGCGGGTGCGGCGGCGTGGTGTCGGGTGGACGCGGGAATTGGCGGAGGTGTGCATGGAAAAAGAAGCGGGTGTGGCTGGCGGTGTTTCTTCTTTTGTCATCCCGAGCGGAGTCGAGGGACCTCTTGCTGAATGTCTGGCTCGGTAGATTAAACAAACTGCACTGCGGCTGCGCTACGAGCCAAGGCAGCAGTAAGAGGTCCCTCGACAGGCTCGGGATGACAAGGGAAAGAAGGACGCCGGAAAGTTAACTCAAGGTTTTGCCGTGGTCGATGCAGCGGCTGCGGGCTGCGTCTGTTGCTGCTGCCGGAATTTCAGCCGGCTGCGGCCGCCTTCGGCGAAATCGCCCACGTCGAAAAACGTGATGTAAAGCGCCACGCCGACGATCAGCACGAAGCAGCCGGTCTGGATGATTTCCAGCACGCGCAAGTTCACCGGCTTGCGGCGGATCGCTTCGACGATGGCCAACGTGATGTGCCCGCCGTCGAGGATTGGGATGGGCAGCAGATTCATCAGCGCGAGATTGACGTTGAGCACCACGCTGAACCAGAGCGCCAGCCGCCAGCCTTGTTCGCTGGTGAGCAAATTATAATACCCGTGGCCGATGCCGACCGGGCCGCTGAGCAGGCCGAGGCCGATGTCGCTTTTCGGCGAAAGCAAAGCGCCGAGCGTGTTGCCGATCGTCGTCACGCTGCCACTGAGTTGTTCGACCGGCGAGGGGTGCGCGAAGTGCGACAAGCCGCCGTCGTCCCAGATGATGCCGTCGGTGTTGAAATTCCATGCGATGCCGATCATGAGGTCCGCTTTGGGCCGGTTCTCGGGCCGCTGCGGGGTCAGCGTCTTTTCCAAGGTCTCGCCGCCCCGGCGCAAGGTGAGCCGCAACGGCTTTTCGCCGCCGGCTTTCACCCGCTCGGAAAATTCCGCGGAGCGGGTCAGCTTCTCTCCATTCAACGCCACGATCTCGTCGCCCGCCTTCAGCCCAGCCTGCGCGGCGGGGCTGCCTTCGAGCACGGCGCCGACTTTCAAATAAGCCGGCGCCTGGAGCGTTTTTTCCAAGGTCTGCCCGCCGCGCTGCACTTCGAGCCGCACCGGCCCGCCCGCGTGCGTCGCCTCGGCCTCGAGCAAGCCGTAGGTGGAATACAAACGCTGGCCGTCGGCGGCGCGGATCACGTCGCCGGGCTGGAGGCCGGCTTGCGCGGCGGCGCTGTCGGGCTGGATTTTGGCGGCGATGAGGCTGACGGCCGGCTCGACGAGAATCTGGCGCGTGGACCGGCGCTGCCAGCCGGCGCGCGGCTCGAAATACGGCGTGAGTTGCAAGGTCAGCGGCTGGCCGTCGCGGCGGATTTCGATGGGAAAAGTCGCGCCCTCGCTGCGCACGATGCCCCAGACGACGGAATCGGTCAGGCCCATCCAGCGCGACACGCCGCGGCCGTCGATGCGCTCGATCACGTCGCCCGGTTTCATGCCGGCTTTGTCGGCCGGTCCGCCGGGAAGGACGTAGCCCACGGTGGTCGTCGTCTCGCGCTCGCTCACCGGCTTGCCGACGCCCCAGACGACGACGGCGAAAACGGCCGCGAGCAGGAACGAAAAGAGCGGTCCGGCGAAGGCGACGATGATTTTATCCAAGGCGCCGACCGGCGGGAGTTCCTCGCGCGTCGGGCCGCCGTGCGGACCTTCGAGCGACTCGGGCATCGGCGCCATCTGCGGCAGCGCGACGTAGCCGCCGAAGGGAATGGAGCCGAGGCCGTATTCCACGCCGCGGATCGTCTTTTTCCACAGCGGCTTGCCGAACCAGACGTAAAATTTATCGACGTGCAGCCCGCGCCAGCGCGCCGCGAGGAAATGGCCCAACTCGTGGACCACGATCATGAGGTTGAAAATGAGGATGACCTCCAGCAGGACGAAGAGGAAGCTGAAGACTTGGCGGACGGTTTCCATGAAAAGCAGGACGGATTTTTTAGACAGAATTACAGAATTTTACAGAATTGCGGAAAAGGCGAAGCGGCGCTTCTAGCCAATCCAAATTCAGTGAATTCTGTCTAAACTCAGAGCCGGTTTGATGCCTCGCGGCGCGCTTCGGCGTCTGCGGCCAAGATAGCATCCAGCGTCGGCTCCGCAATTGGGCGGTGAGCCGTCATCGTCTCTTCGACGACGCCCCAGATGCGCGGAAACGCGAGGCGATTTTCGAGAAATGCGGCGACGGCGACTTCGTTGGCGGCGTTGAGCACGGCGGGCAGCGTGCCGCCCGTTTCGCCCGCCGTGCGCGCCAGCCGCAGCGCCGGAAAATCGGCCTCGCGCGGCGGCTCGAAATCGAGCTGGCGCAAGGCATTGAAATCCAACGGCCGCAGCGTGTTCGCCACCCGGTCCGGCCAGGTGACGGCGTATTGGATCGGGAAACACATGTCGGAATGCGAGAGCTGCGCGAGCACGCTGGCATCGACGAATTCGACCATCGAATGCACGATGCTTTGCGGATGGACGACGACTTCGACGCGCGCCATCGGCACGCCGAAGAGCCAGTGCGCCTCGATCATTTCCAAGCCTTTGTTGAATAAAGTCGCCGAGTCGATGGTGATCTTCGCGCCCATGTTCCAGGTCGGATGTTTGAGCGCCTGCGCCGGCGTCACGTCGTCAAGCTGCGCGCGCGGTGTTTGGCGGAACGGGCCGCCGCTCGCGGTGAGAATGAGCCGGCGCACGGTCGCCGGGTCGCGGCCTTCGAGGCATTGAAAAATCGCGTTGTGCTCGGAATCGACGGGCAGGATGCGCAAGCCTTTGCGCGCCGCCGCCGAAGTCACCGCTTCGCCGGCCATGACGAGGATTTCCTTGGACGCCACCGCGAGGTCGCGTCCTGCCTCGATGGCCGCCAGCGCCGGCCGCAAGCCGCCCGTGCCGACGATGGCCACGAGCACCATGTCGGCGTCAGTCGCCTCGCGCGAGCCGGCGAGTTCGGTCAAGCCGGCTTCGCCTAAAAAAATGCGCGGTCGGTAGCCGGGGGCGAGTGCGGCTTCGAGTTCGCCAAGTTTGGTTTCATCGACAAGTCCGAGCGCGGCCGGTCGGAAGCGATTGGCTTGTTCCGCGAGCGCGGCGGCCGAGCGGTGCGCGGCGAGGCCGACGAGTTCCATGCGCTCGGGCAAATCGGCGGCGACCTTGGCCGCGCTCTGGCCGATGGAGCCGGTGGCGCCGAGGACGATGACGCGACGCTTTTTCATCAAAAAGTTCAAAGTTCTAAGCTCTAAGTTCTAAACAAGTTCAAAGCTCGAAGCTCCACGCTGCGTTGCGCCGGTTTTTGGACTTGAAATTTGTAGCTTGTTTAGAGCTTAGAACTTCGAGCTTCGAACTTCCCGCGTCAGCGGGTCGCCTCCGCGATCGGCCGCAGATAAAAATACAGAATCGGCGCGGTGAAAAGCAGGCTGTCGATGAGGTCGAGCACGCCGCCGATGCCGGGGAACGTGTGGCCGCTGTCCTTCACGCCGGTGGAGCGTTTGATGATCGATTCGGCCAGGTCGCCGATAACCGCCGCGACGCTCAGCGTGAGACCCATCACCGCACAATCCACCCAGCCCAGCAACCCGAGCCGCGCCGGCATCAGCGCGCGCAAGCCGTAGGAAATGCCGACGGAAAAAAGCAGCGCGCCGGCAAAGCCTTCCCACGTTTTCGACGGCGAGATGTGCGGGATCATCTTGTGCCGGCCGATGAGGCTGCCGACGAGATACGCGCCCATGTCGGAAAACTTCGACACCGCGATCAGATAGAAGACATAGAAATGCCCGACCGGATGGTGCGCCGCGTGCGCCGGCAGGTAGATGAGCTTGGTGATGAAATTAAAAAGCAACGGCACGTAGAGCAGCCCGAAGAGCGTGTAAGCCATCGTCTCAATGGGCGAATGGTCGCGCGTGCGGACAAAAAGCTGCCGGCCAAACGTGCCAAAAAGAAAGGCGAGCACCGCGAGCAACTCGAAGTCGAACGGCTGGCCCGGCCGCGTGTAGTGAAACCAGAAACTGCCGAGGAAAAAGAGCGTGCCCACCGTCAGGCCGAAGAGCTTGAAATTCGGCAGCCGCCTGGCATCGAGCATCTTGTAAAATTCCCACAATCCGACCAGCCCGAGCGCGCCGATGAGGGCGTAATAGCAAAACTCCGAGCCGGAAATCACCGTGCCGGCAAAGATCGCCCACAGAAAAAGCGCGCTGCCCAGCCGACGACGAAAGACCGCGCGCTTGCTCGGCGTCACCGCCGGTGCCGCCGCCGCGGCGGCCGGAGATGTCGAAGCGGCGGGCAGCGACGGTTCATCGGCGGCGAGCGTATCGGGAGTCATCGTGGGGGAACCGCGCCGCTGTGTCGGAGAAACGGCCGAAATGGCGCGCCCAACATCCCGAATGCCCGCGAGCTTGGCAAGCTCGGAAAGCGCGCGCCGCGCGGCGACGGCAGCTCGTGCGACGCTGCTTGTTTGGCCGCAGGCAAACGTTTAGAACGAGCGGCTCGTGACGTCCGTTTTTCCGCCACCTCGCCCCGGCCTGCCGCGGGTTGTCGCGCTCCTGGCGACGCTTGTTTTCCTCGCGCTGGCGGCGAACAACGCGCACGAACTTTTTCGCACCCGGCTTTACGAAATCGACGACGAAGCTGCCGACACGCTGCTCGTCCACGACGCCCGCGACGGCCGCGCGCTGACGGGGCATTACTCGCGCTGGGGTTTTCGCCATCCCGGTCCGGCGTTCTTTTATTGCTACGCCGCGGGCGAGGCGCTGTTTTACGACGCGCTCGGCTGGGTGCCGACGCCGTTCAACGCGCAACTCCTCGCCGTGCTCGCGCTGCAAGCCGGTTTTTTCGCCATGGCGCTCGGCATTTGCGCCAGTTGGCTGCCGCCGGCGACGGCGCGGATTTTCCTGTGCCTCGCGCTGGTGCTCGCGACTTGCTGGTTTGCCAACGGCGGCAGCAACGGCGCGTTTCTCAGCGTCTGGCCCGCGGAAGTGCTCGCGCTGCCGTTGCTCTGCCTGCTGGCGGCGTCGGCATCCGTGGCGGCGGGCGGGGGAAATCATCTGCCCGCCGTGCTGGTCGCGGGTGGATTTCTCGTCCACGGGCACGTCGCGCAACCGCTCTTCGTCGTGCCGCTGACTCTCCTCGGCTATGGCGGATTGATTTTGAAAACGTGGCCGCAGGCGCCGTGGCGGCGATTTCCGCGGGCGCACGTCGTCGCGGCGGGGCTGCTCGCGCTGTTCCTCCTGCCGCTCGCGCTCGACGCCCTGCGCGCCGGCGAGAGCAACCTGGCGGCGATCCTGCGCCATCTGCGCGAGCACCACGGCGAACGCAAAAAACTGGTGCGCTCGGTCTGGTATTTTCTCCAATTCGGCGCCGACGGTTTTCTCTACCCGCGCAGCGCGGCGTTCGGCCATTTCACCGGCGCGGAAATGACGGCCTACGCGCGGCTGCATTGGCGCGCGTATGCGCTCTGGACGCTCGCGCTCGCGATGGGCGCGGGTGGTTTGTGGCGCGCGGCGCGCGGTGGCTTCGCGCGGCGGTTCGGCGCGCTGCTCGGCGCGGCGGTTTTGCTCACGCTGTTCTGGGGGACGCGGCAGGACGGCGACATGTTTTATTTCAATGCCTTCTTTAATTCCGCGCTCTGGTTTGCGCTGGCCTTGCCGGCCGCGTGGGCAACTGCGGAGTTCCTCGCGGCGCGCTTTGCCAGCAACGCGCGGACGCTGTCGCTGGCAACGCTGCTGATTTTCATTCTTTGCGCCGCGGTCGCCGTCAACGCCGACCGCTGGCGCGTCCATACTTTTGATGAAGATTCCCTGCGCGCGATGCAGGACAACATCGTGCAGGCGCTCGCCTTGGATGAAGCCGTCGCCGGCAGTCGCCAAAAGCTGCTCGTATTCACCCAAGACGACTGGCCCGTGGCCGCCGCCGTGGCCGTGCGGCTGGAACGGCTCGGCTGTCAGCCGCTGGTCGAGGATGATTGGGAAATCATGTTCAGCCGGCACCGCACGGTCAGCGCGCACCCCGGCGGCACAGCGCAGTCCGCCACGCTCTGGCGCATCGTCCCCGCGCACGGAGAAAATGCCGGTGGCGACAGCGACGCACTGCCGTTGCCCTACGGTATGCGCCTGGCGCGCGGCCCGTCTTCGCAGCGGATTGATCCTGCCAAGGAAGACAGCATCAACTTTCAGCAAGGCGGCAACGCGCCGAGTTTTGTTTGCTACGGCTGGAGCGGGCCGGAGGCCGACGCGGTGACGGGCGAAAGCTGGAGCTGGAGTTACGCACGCAACGCGCTGCTGGCTTTCCGAACGGCAACGGTGGCGGCAGACGTGGAAATGGTCATCGAAGCTGAGCCGCTGAGCTTGCCGCAATTTGGGGTGCCTCAGCAGCGGATCGAACTCGTTTTCAATGGCCAGCCGCTGGGCGGTTACACGTTGTCAAAAAATGCACAAATCGTCGTCGTGCGCCTGCCCGTCGCGTTGTGGAACGCCCGGCCGGAAGACGCGCGGCTGGCGTTCTATTTCCCCGACGCCGCCTCGCCGGCTGCGCTTGGCGCCGGGACCGATGCGCGGCTGTTGGGCGGAGCATTTCGCGCGGTGCGTTTCCGACTCGCAGCGCCAACGCCAGCGCCGGAAAATTAATTGATCGCGTAACCGCAGACCAGCAACGCCGTGAGCAACGCCAAAAGCGCAGCCGAGCCAGCAAGGAGTAAAATCTCCAGCAGCCGCGAGTGGTCGGACACCCAGCCGCCTGCCAGAAAAATCGGCGGCACCACGGCGAGATAACGCGGGAAATGCGTGTATTCCGTCGTGCATAGATAGAGCACCACAAACGCGCCACCCAGCGCAGGATACGCAAGCCGCCGCGTCGCCATCCAGCTCACGCCGAGCGCCACGAGAGCCAATCCCAGCAGTGGATAGCCGAGCGTTCTGTGCAACGGCTCCAAGCGCTCCCATTGGCTTTGAAAATTGCTCCACAGTCCGTGCAGCGCCGTGTCGGGCCAGCCTGCCACCAGCGCCTGACGCTGGACGGTCCAATCGCCGAATTTCCAACGCAAATACGCGAGAAAACTGCCGTGCCCGAGCGCGGGCGCCGCCAACGCCAGGCCGCGCGACGCCAGCGCCGAGAAGCGCGGGGAGGGCGGGGGAAATCCGAGCGCCGCAGCGGACAATCGCCGCTCGCGCCATTCGGCCACGATTTCCACCAGGAAAAACACGCTCACGAGCACGCCCGGCGCGCGCGTGAGGGCCAGCGCGTAGCCCGCCAGCGCCGCGAGCAGCCAGCGCCGCTGGCGACAGAGCAGCAGCGCGCCGAGCAGCAGTGCCAGGAAAATGGACTCGGTATAAATCATCGAAAACCAAAACGCGCCCGGCCAAAAAAAGAGCAAGCTCACGGCGCGGTCGGCGGCGCCGGGACTGTCCAATTCCGTAACGGCAAGTTTCCAGAGCAACGCGCCGGCCACGAGCAAAGCGGCGTTGGAAACGAGGTAGCCGGCGAAAAGGCTGTTGTGCAAACCCAAGCCGTTCACCAGCCAGATGAGCAGCGGATACACCGGATAAAAACCGACGTTCGATTGGCCCGGCGCGGCGGGGTCGAAGAGATACCCGTGATTGGTAATGCTCAAATACCAGCCGGCGTCCCATCCGCTGAACCGGTCGGCAAAACTCAGGGCCGCGGCGTAGAACGGGCCTTTGTTGAAGGCTCGCAAGGCGATGGCCGCTGTCCAAAGGATCAAGAGCCGCGACGCGGCGAACAGTCCGAGCAAACCGAGCCAGCGCCTCCAACCGAGCGCCGATGCGTCATTGCTCCGGGTGGAAGATTTGCCGAAAGGCGACTCCATACGCTCATCCACGCGCAAACGATTCAATCGAAAAAATCGAAACCGAGATCGAAGAATGTGCCCGCCAGCGGCCGGGCCTCCGCGGGCGATAGCTCGACGCCGGTGTGATTGTAGAGTGCATACGTGATGACAAGACGATTCTGCTCACCAGGGCGCAGGTCCAGCGTGCAATGGTGCTGCAACATGCCCAAGGGCAAATCGGTGAGCGAAGCGAGCGGTGTATCGTTCCATGCAATCTGACAATGCTGGCCGACGATGAGGTTGTAAAAACGCAACCGCAATCTGGCGTGCCGGCGTTCGGAGCGGATCAGGAACACGCTGGTCGGTCCCAGCGCGTGACGGAAATAGTTGTCTCCGTCAAATTCCAGCGGCCCGAGATTTTCCACCTCCACGAGCGAATCGGCACCCTCGAAGATCTCCGCGCCGGCCAATTCCTGCCCGCTCAGCGGCGCGATCAGCGAGAGGGCGGGCGCGTCGCCACCGCGCGCCGCCTGCCGGTGGCTTTGCACGAGATGAGTGTAGGCATCAACGCCCGCGAAAACGAGCAGGCCGGCGACGAGCGAGCTGGCAACCCAGGCATCGATGGTGCTGCGAATAATCATGGCGCGTTAGGCTGAGCGTGCTTCTTTGTGCTGCAAGATTCTGGCGCGCTAACTTTGGATTAAGCAGTGATTTTTCCCCGCAGTCGGCCGGGGCTTTTGCCTTTGGTTGCTTTCACGCAACGCGACAGGTGACTGGCGGAATGGTAGCCGCAAATGGCGGCGATGTCCGCCAGCGTCAGGTCCGAGTGCGCGAGCAGGTGCAAAGCGTGACGCAGCCGAATTTTCTGCAAGGATTCGAGCGGCGAACAATCGCGCAGTTGTGCGAAATGCCGACGCAACGTGGCTGGCGTGGTCTGGATCAATCGAGCGATTTTTGCAACGTCGGTGCCGCTGGCGTGACTTGCATGCATCAGCGCTTCCGCCTTGCGCACAGTAGCCTCGGCGGCCGGCAGCACCGCCTCGGAAGCGAGCCGGTCCAGGACGAGGCGCAGTTGTTGCGCGAGCAAATCCAGCATGGCGCCGCGCCGCCGGCGCTTCGTGGCAAATTCCGCGACGATCTCCGCACAGAGCCGTTGCACAGAACGCTGCGGATCATCGCGACCGCTGGCCGGCCATGGCTGCGCCGCCGAGGCGGCGATGCCAACGGAGTAGATGCTGTGATCCATGTCGGGCGCCTCGGCGTGCGGCGTGCGCGGCGGCACGAGCAGGAAAGTGCCCGGCTCCAAGTCGTGCCGGCAGTCGGTCACGCGGCAAACGGCCCGGCCTTCACGGCAGCAGAGCATCTCCCAAACGTCGTGCTGGTGCAGCGGACCGGCAGACTGACCGTTGACTTGATGGCAGCCAGCCCAGAGGATTCGCAGCGGCAGACGCCGGAGCGATTTGTGCATTTTTCGCATCGCACTGGGAATCCTAACCTCGCTGTCCAGCGCGAGCGGCGTGTTCGCTCAGCGCGGGCGCCGGGCGATGACGCTGGCGACTTGGTGCAGGAGCTTGTCGCGGTCGAATGGTTTCGGCATGAAGCCGGCCAGCCCCTTGGCCAGCATGGCGCTGAGTTTGGCGGGTTGATGGAAGCCGCCGCTGACGACAGCCGCGACTTTTGGATTGATGCCGAGCAGTTCGTCGAAAATGAGATCGCCGCTCAAGCCCGGCAACGCGAAATCGAGGATGACGAGGTCGATTGCCGCCCAGAGACGGGTGTAAAGTTCAATGGCCTTGAAGCCGTCGCGCGCTGTGATGACGCGGTAATCGGCGTCGGTGAGAATGGTCTCGGTCTGGCGCAGGTCCGCCGCGTCGTCGTCGGCGATGAGGATCAGCTCCCGCGAGCCGGTCGGGTTTGCCATGATAATGCTTTCAAGCTTCGGCGGCGTCACCGTCACCGGCGGCGGCGCGGCCTCGGCATCGGCTAGGCGGGAGGCGGCCTCGGCCGTGGCTCCATCAAGCAGCCGGCTGGCAAAGTGCCGGTGCAGGATTTGCGCTCGTTCGGCGTTGCTGGCGATTTGCGCCAGCAGGGCGGCGTGGTCGGTATGGTGTGGCCCGTTGGCGGCAGCGAGCCGGCTCTCGTCGCCGATTTGCTGCAACAACGCGCCCAGTTCCGCGGCGATGCCGGCCAGCTCGGATAGTTCTGTGGGCGAAAGGTTTGACATGACGACAACGGCGAAGCGCGCCGTTCCCATTAAGCAACTTCCAAGCCGAAAAAGTCGCGGAAAATCTGCCGATACGGCTCACGTTTCATTTCGGACACCCAAGGAAGGGAGAATTCCGCCGGCACAATCCAGCGGACCGCGCGGAACTCGCGCTGCGCCGTGGCGACATTGACTCGCTCCATCGGCGCCGTGAGATCGACGAGAAAATAGTAGTGCTCCTGCCCGCGGTAACCTTCCTTGGTCCGGCCGGGCGGGAACAGGTAACGATACGGACCGCGCCGGGCGACGACGCGGTAGTCGTCGGGCAGCAGCGAAGTTTCCTCGCACAACTCGCGGGCCAGCGCCGCCTCCGCGCTCTCGCCCGGCAGCCGGCCGCCTTGGGGGAATTGCCAGACACCGGGCAGGTCGTCGCGTTCCCCCAGGAAAATGCGGCCGTCGCTGGCGCGCACGATGGCGCCGACTCCAGGGCGGTAAATTGCCGATTCCGCAGTCATCGCGATCCAACTTTTTTTACCCGCCGTCAGCCGGAAGCAGCCCGGCGTGAGTTGACGGCCGCGATTATTTTTTTTGCACCACTTCGCCGGTGCGCGGGCGGCCGATGGAACGGTAGTGGAAGCCGACGTGCTCCATCGTCTCGGGATTAAATAGATTGCGGCCGTCAAAGATCATCGGCGAGCGCATCGCGCGCTTGAGTTCGTGCAGATCGACGGCGGCAAATTCCTTCCACTCCGTGGCAATGATGAGCGCCTCGGCGCCCTCGGCAGCAGCGAGCGGGGAATCGGCCAGCTTGCAGCCCGGGATGAGCTTGAACTCGCGCACTTTGTCCATGCCCTTCGGATCGTAGGCGGTGACGTGCGCGCCTTCCTTGAGCAACTCGGCGACCACGTCGATGGCGACGCTGGAGCGGATGTCGTCGGTGTCGGGCTTGAACGCCAGGCCCCAGACGGCGATGTGTTTGTCGCGCAAAATCCAGAGATCGTCGCGCAAGGTTTTCAAAAACCGCTCGCGCTGAGCGGCGTTGATGCGCTGCACTTCCTTCAGCAAAGTGAATGGCACGCCGAGATCGTCGGAAATCGCGATGAAAGCGGCGATGTCTTTCGGAAAACAGGAGCCGCCGTAGCCGAGGCCGGCGTTGAGGAAATTGCGCCCGATGCGCTTGTCCGCGCCGATGCCGTCGGCGACTTTTTCCACGTCCGCGCCGCTGGCGTCGCAGATGGCGCTGACGGCGTTGATGTAGGAGATTTTCAGCGCGAGGAACGAGTTGGCGGCGTGCTTGATGAGTTCCGCCGAGTTGATGTCGGTGACGAGGATCGGCGCCATGAACGGTTCGTAGATTTTTTTCATCAACGCCGTCGCCCGGTCGCTCTTGGCACCGATGACGATGCGGTCGGGCTTCATGAGATCGGGCACGGCGCAGCCTTCGCGCAGGAATTCCGGGTTCGACACCACGTCGAACTCGCAACCCGCCGCGCCGTAGCGCTTGATCGTCTCGGCCACTTTGTCGCCCGTTTTCACCGGCACCGTACTTTTATCGACGACCACGCGATATTGCCCTGGCTTGAGCACGCCGGCGATCTCGCGCGCCACGCGTTCGATGTAGGAAAGGTCCACGCTGCCGTCGGCTTGCGGCGGCGTCGGCACGGCGATGAAGATGACCTCGCTGTGATCGACGCCGTCCGCGATGGAATTGGTGAAGCGCAGCCGGCCGGCGGAAACGTTGCGATGGATGAGGTCTTCCAGCCCTGGTTCGTAAATGGGCACTTTGCCTGCCTGGAGGGCGTCCACCTTGCGTTGGTCGTTATCGACGCAGATGACATTGTGGCCGACTTCCGCAAAGCACGCGCCGCTGACGAGTCCGACGTAACCGGAGCCGATGATCGAGAGGTCCATAGTTGAATCCTGAGAGAGAGCGTTGCCATTAGGCTAAATTTTCCGGAGCGGCAACCTAGAAAATGTGGTGGAAGCGCGCGGATTTTTGACAACGCCGTAGCCGCAGGCGAAAAGTCCGCTCTGCGCGCCGCCGCGGTCACCGACTGCCGCGGGCGATCCGCGCTGTTACTTTACCGTCCACCTGATGAAATCCGCGTTCATGCTGCGTTCCTTGCCCCCCGTTGCGCTCCTCGCTGCTGCTTCGGCCACCCTCCTGATTCCTTCCCCGGCTCCGTTGCACGCCCAAGCCGGTGCCGGCGCGACCTCCTCCTCGTTGCGCACGCCGAAGGAAAAACTCTCCTACGCCATCGGCTTGCAAATCGCTGGCGGCTTGAAGCAGAACAACATCGACGTGGACCCCGCGGCGCTGACCGCGGCGATCCGTGACGTGCTCACCGGCGCGCAGCCGCAATTGACCGAGGCGCAGGCGCGTGAGACGCTCACGGCTTTCTCCAACGACATGCAAGCCAAACAACAGGCCGCCGCCAAAGCCGCCGGCGACAAAGCGCACGCCGAAGGCGACGCCTATCTCGCCAGCAACAAAGTCAAGGATGGCGTGAAAACGCTGCCCGACGGCTTGCAATACAAGGTGCTCAAGGAAGGCGCCGGCCCGATGCCCGGACCGTCGGACACCGTGACCGTGCATTACCGCGGCACGTTGATCAACGGCACGGAGTTCGACAGTTCTTACAAGCGCAATCAGCCGGCCTCCTTCCCCGTCGGTGGCGTCATCAAGGGCTGGACCGAGGCATTGCAAATGATGAAGGTCGGCTCCAAGTGGCAGCTCGCCATCCCGTCCACGCTGGCCTACGGCGAACGGCCGCCTCCCGGCAGCAACATCCCGCCCGGCGCGGTGCTGCTCTTCGACGTGGAGTTGCTCAGCATTCAGGGGAAATAAAAACGCAGCCGCGGCGGTGGCTGCGGCTTCCGGCCTGAGCGGTCGTTTTTAGAAACCTGCATCCGTCATCACGCCGGCAGCGGCGGACGGCGCGAGGGCAGGTGCGCCTCGCAGTATTCCTCGCCGTCGGACGCGACGCGGAAGTCGGTGTCTGGCGCGGTCCGCTCGGTGGCGCCGCAGACGTGGCAGCGGTGCATCGGCTCGTCAGCCGACACCAGAGAGCGCTGAAATTCCTGCCGCCGGCGCAGGATGTCGGCGTTAGCCCGGAAGGCCGCGACCAAGCCGATGAGCGCGCCGAGAATGAGGCCGCCGGCGTGCGCGCCGTTGGCAATGGCGCCAACGAATCCGGTGAAGCAGAGCAGGAAAAAGCCGAGCATGATCGTGATCGTCTGCTGCGTGAGCACGAGGCCGCCGGCGGGATTGAATTTCCCCTGCATCCAGGCGTAGCCAAAAAGGCCGAAGAGCACACCCGACATGCCGCCGAAGTTCGGGCTGCTGGTGAGATATTGCGTGAGCGCGGAGACAATTTCCAAAGCCACGATCAACACGAAATAACGCCACGACCCCATCTGCCGTTCGATGACGCCGCCAAGGTCGGCCAGCGCCAGCATGTTAAAGATCAAGTGCATCGGGCCGAAGTGGAGCAGCATCGGGGAAAACAGCCGCCAGACCTGGCCGTGCTGCACGATCTCGGGCAAAAAGCTGGCCGGATTGCCCAGTTGGTAAGGCGACCAACTGAGCAGCATCTGCCCGACGAGGCTCTTGTTCCCGCCGAAATTCGAGAGCAGCGCCACCGCGACCGAGCCGCCGATGAGCAGCCAGGTGACCGGGCGCAACGGCGAGCGCACGACCTCGCCATCGGGCCGGCGGGCGTCGCGCGGATTGGGCGGCAGGCGGCTGGCGTTGCCCGGATCAGGATTATCAGTGTTGTTCACAAAGGAAAAAAGACGCCGCCAAAGCTAGCGTTGCGTCTCCGGGAAAGCAAAAAACGGCTGCGTCAGACGCCACTCGCGCCTTGCGCCAGCCGGGCGGCTGCGCTCTCGTTTTCCGCGATGCCGCCGTCCTCCTCCCTGCCGGTCCGACTGGTGCGCGTGTTGGGCCGCACGGTGCTCGGGCTGACGCACTACGCGGGCGGCGTCGCGCTGCTCGCGTGGGAAACGCTCGCGGCGCTGTTTATTTCCAAAATCCGCTGGCGCCTCGTGCTCTTGCAACTCGTCGAGCTCGGCTTCCGCTCGCAGCCGGTCGTCGCGGTCACGGGCGCATTCACCGGCGCGGTGTTCGCGGCGCAGACGTATTTTCAATTCCGCAATCTCGGCATGGAATCGGCCGTCGGCGCGCTCGTCTCGGTCTCCATGTGCCGCGAACTCGGCCCCGTGCTCACCGGCCTGATGCTCGCCGGGCGCGTCGGCGCGGCGATGTCGGCGGAGATTGGCACGATGAAAGTCACCGAGCAGATCGACGCCCTGCGCGCCCTCGCCGTGCATCCGGTCGATTACCTCGTGCTGCCGCGCGCCATCGCGATGATGATCGCCGTGCCGTTGCTCGTGGCCGAGTGCATCGGCTTCGGCATCGCGGCGGGCTACTTCGTCGGCGTCGAACTGCTCGGCATCCAGGGGCCGTATTACATCGACAACATGATCAAATTCACGAAGGGCCGCGATCCCATCGTCGGCTCCGGCAAGGGCTTCGTCTTCGGCCTGCTCATCGTGTTCATCTCGTGCTACCAGGGACTTCAGGCGAAAAACGGCGCCGTCGGCGTCGGCCGCGCCACCACGCAGGCGGTGGTCAACGGCTCGCTGGCGATTCTGATCTTCAACTTTTTCCTGACGATGTTCGTGAACATCTTCTTCCCCGCCGGCATCGGATAAAGCGTTGCGGTTCGCGCTGGGCGGATGGAAATTCCCCGCACGATGACCGGCGCGCCTGTTCTGGAAACTCCATCCGCCAGCCAGCAGCCGCCGCTTCCAGCCGCCAGCGCTGCCGCCGCGCCGATGATCGCCGTGCGCGGCTTGACGAAAATCATTGGCAACCAGGAAATCCTCCGCGGCGTCGATCTCGAAGTCGCCGCCGGCGAGACACTCGTCATCATCGGCCGCTCCGGCGGCGGCAAGAGCGTGTTGTTGAAACACCTCATCGGCCTGCTCCTGCCCACCGGCGGCGACATCCGCATCGACGGCCAATCCATCCTCGGCCTGTCCGAACGCCGGCTCGCGCCGATCCGCAAAAAAGTCGGCATCCTCTTTCAAGGCGGCGCGCTCTTCGATTCCATGACTGTCGAGCAAAACGTTGCGTTTCCCTTGCGCGAAGCCGGCGAGCGCGACGTGAAAAAAATCCGCGCCCAAGTCGCCGAGGCGCTGGAAGTCGTCGAACTCGCCGGCCACGGCCACAAGCTGCCCGACTCGATTTCCGGCGGGATGCGCAAGCGCGTCGCCCTCGCGCGCGCCATCATCACCCGGCCGCGCTGCATTCTTTACGACGAACCGACCGCCGGCCTCGATCCGGTCGTCACCGATTCCATCGACCGGCTCATCCGCCGGCTGCAAAAGCGCTTCGGCGTCACCAGCGTCGTCGTCACGCACGACATGAAAAGCGTCTTCGACGTGGCGGATAAAGTCGCGTATCTGCGCCAGGGCCGCGTCCATTTTCACGGCACGACGGATGAATTGCGCGCCAGCGCCGATCCTGACATCCACGACTTCATCGCCGGCCGCAGCAGCGGCATCGTCGCGGACGAAGGGGAAAACTGACCCGCCGACGCGGGAAGCTCGAAGCCCCAAGTTCTAAGCTCGAAACAAGTTTCAAAATTCAAAATCCCAAGTTCAAATCCGAAACTTCACCGATGCCGCGTTCGTCATCTTTGCCAGATTTTGCGCTTCAAGTTTTGAGCTTGTTTAGAGCTTAGAACTTGGGGCTTCGAGCTTCTCGCCGCAGGCGAGCTTTCGCGGTTAAATTTCCCCAAAAATGAGCACCATTAGCCCCGAGTCCAGCCGCACGCTCGAACTGCGCGTCGGCCTTTTCGTGCTCGTCGGTCTGGCCATCGCCGGCGCGCTCATCGTCAACTTCGGCCGGCTCGGCGCGGGGCTGCGTCCACGCTATGCGTTGCGCGTCGAATTTCCCAACGCCAGCGGGCTGTTGAAAAACTCGAAAGTCCTGCTCGCCGGCGCGCAGGTCGGCAGCGTCACCAGCCTGCCGACGGTCCTGCCCGGCGGACGCGGCGTGAGCTTGGAAATCAAGATTTTCGAGAACATCAAAATCCCGAAAACCTCCACCTTCGTCGTCGGCAGCTCGGGCCTGCTCGGCGACCGCTTTGTCGATGTCGTGCCGAAACCCGGCGCGCCCGTCGATCCCGATGCGCCTGTGTATCAACCCGGCGACACGGTGAAGGGCGAGCGCCTCGCCGGCATGGAGGAGCTCACGCAGCAGGGCGGCCTGCTGCTCGCCGACCTGCGCGGCGCGGTGGCCAACGTCAACACGCTGCTCACGCACGTGAACGAGGATGTGTTCAAGCCCGCCACGCTCGACCGGCTGGATAAAACGATGGTCAATCTCGAAGCCGCCACGCGTTCCTTCAAAGCCTCGAGCGATCAGCTCGGCGGCTTGATGACCGATGCCCGCGGCACGGTCGCCGACGCGCGCACGGCCATCGGCGGCGCGCAGGCCACGCTCGATTCCGCCAAGAAAGCCGCGGACGATTTGCGCGGCGCGATTGCCGACACGCGCAAGGCGCTCGCCGGCGTGCAGCGCGCCGCCGACCAGGCCACGCGCGGCAACGGCCCGGTCGCGCGCCTGCTCAACGACAAGCAGACCGCCGACGACCTGAGCGCCCTCATCTCGAACCTGCGCCGCAGCGGCGTGTTGTTTTATAAGAACCGCCCGCCCGAGCCGGCTCCGGCGCCACCGACCGAGCCGCGCCGGCCGTGAGCGGTAGGGACGACGGCTCGCCGAGCCGTCCGAATTCAGGGACGTTTCGGCGAAACGTCCCTACCGGCCGAAGACTCGCCAGCCTTCGCCGCGCGGTGGTGAGCTTGAAACCTGCTAGTTTAATCACGCGCAGCTTCTTGCTCACGTTGTGTTGTGACCCCGCTTTCCACCATTAATTTATTGCGGCTGCTCTTCCTCGCCGCCGCCCTGTCCATCGGCGTCATGCTCGGCGCCGCGCGGCTTGGCTCGCCGTTTGTTGGCGGCGCGCTCGGGCTGGTATTTGCCCTGGCCTTGGTGCTCGCTGACCGGCTGCTCAAGGGCTTTACCCTGCGCGCCTTTTCCAGTGCCACCTTCGGGCTGCTGCTCGGGCTGGTCTGCGCCACGCTGCTGCGCGCCAGCGGCGTGCTCGATTACCAGCCGGCGGAGACGCGCTGGCTCATCTCGCTGCTGCTTTACGCGACCTTCGCCTATCTCGGCATGATGCTCGCCATGCGCTCGAACCGCGACGACTTCTCGCTCGTCATCCCCTACGTCCGCTTCACCAGCCAGCCGGCGCAGGAAGTGCCGCTGCTGCTCGACACCAGCGTCATCATCGATGGCCGGCTGACCGAGGTTTGCGCCACAGGCTTCCTCTCCAACGCCCTCGTCGTCCCGCGCTTCGTGCTCGAAGAGCTACAGCACCTGGCCGACAGCGCCGACCCGCTCAAGCGCGCCCGCGGCCGGCGCGGGTTCGATCATCTGGAAAAGCTCCGCCGCACCCCGTCGCTCCACGTCACTATCCACGACAGCGCGCCCGAGCACGAGCTGGCCGCCGACGCGCGCCTTATCAACCTCGCCCGCCTGCTCGGCTGCCGCGTCGTCTCCAACGACCTGGCCCTCGGCAAGATCGCGCGGCTGCAAGGCGTCAGCGTGCTCAACCTCAACGACCTTGCCAAGGCATTGCGCCCGGAACTGGCGACTGGCGACGAACTCGACCTGGCCTTGGTCAAGGAAGGCCGCGAGGCGCACCAGGCGGTTGGCTACTTGAGCGACGGCACGATGATCGTGGTCAACCACGCCCGCGCCGCGCTGGGCAAGACGGTGGAAATCGTCATCGCCGGCACGTTGCAAACCAGTGCCGGGCGGCTGCTGTTTGCGGAGTTGAAGGGCGCAGTCTGAGCGGACGGGAAACGGAAAATTCCTCACGCAAAGGCGCAAAGACGCCAAGGGAAAAAGAGAGCACATCGAATTCCGAATGTTTCAGAACTTCTGAATTATTGGACGTTCGGCGTTCTCTGTTTTTATTTCTTCCCTGGCGTCTTTGCGCCTTTGCGTGAGGAATGATTACCGCTCCCGCCATGAAGAAAATTTACCTGCCGCTCGTTGCCCTCGGATTCTCCGCCCTGCCGTTCACTGTCAGCCATGCGGCGGAAAGTCCGACCATCGCACCGAACGAGGCGCTGGTCGCCGACGGCATCCCGCCGATTCCCGCGGCGACGGCGGAACGCGCGGCGCGTTACACCGATTTCCGCGCGGCGACGCTGCTCGACTGGCATCCGACGCGGCGCGAGGTGCTCATCGCCACGCGCTTCGGCGACACGAACCAACTGCACCTCGTCAAGACGCCCGGCGGTGCGCGCACCCAGCTCACGTTTTATCCCGACCGCGTCGAGGGCGCGCTCTTTGAGCCGACGCGCGGCGAGTTCCTGGTTTTCCACAAGGGCACTGGCGGCGCGGAATTTTTTCAAAACTACCGCTACGATTTCGCCACCGGCGAGACGACGCTCATCACCGACGGCAAGTCGCGCAATTCGCTGCCGGTGTTTTCCCGCGACGGCCGGCGCGTGGCCTACACGAGCACGCGGCGGAACGGGGCGGACACCGATCTTTACGTCGAAGACCCGCTCGATCCGAAATCGGACAAGCTGCTCGCCGAGGTCCAGGGCGGCGGCTGGGAGCCGCTCGATTGGTCGCCGGATGGGAAGCAGTTGCTCGTGCTGGAATATGTCTCGATTGCCGAGAGCTACCTCTGGCTGTTCGACGCGCAGACGGGCGCGCGCACGGAGCTGACGCCGCGACCGGCCGAGGGCGTAGAAAAAGTTTTTTACGGCAAGGCGCAATTCACGAAGGACGGCAAAGGCATCTACGTGCTCACGGACAACCAGAGCGAACGGCAGCGGCTCGCGCTTGTCGATTTGGAAACAAAACAGGGTCGCTACGTCAGCCAGGAAACGCCGTTCGAGATCGAGGATTTTGATTTGAACCACGACGGCGACCGGCTGGCTTTCATCGCGAACGCCGACGGCAGCAGCCAGCTTTTTATTGTCGATCTGGCGCAGGGGAAAATGCCGGTGATGGTCTCGCTCGATGCGGCGCTGCGCAATGCGGTCATCAGCAATTTGAAATGGCGGCGCACCGGGCGTGAGCTGGCGTTCAACGTCGCCGGCGCGCGGTCGCCTTCGGACATTTACACCATCAACGCGGACGACCGCAGTTTGCAGATTCGCGGCTCGGTTGGTAACGACGAAGAACATCTGCTGCCGGTCGTGAATTTGAAGTTCACGCGCTGGACCGAGAGCGAAACCGGCGGGTTGAATCCGGCCAGTTTCGCGCCGGCGCAACTGGTGAAATGGCGGAGCTTCGACGGCCGCGAGATCAGCGGTTTTTTGCACGAGCCGGACGCGAGGAAATTCCCCGGCAAACGCCCGGTCATCATCGCCATCCACGGCGGACCGGAAGCGCAATACCGGCCCGGCTACCTCGGGCGGACGAATTATTTCATCAACGAACTCGGCTGCGCGGTGATCTTCCCGAACGTGCGCGGCTCGTCGGGTTATGGGAAGACGTTTGTCGCGCTCGACAACGGGTTCAAGCGCGAGGATTCCTACAAGGACATCGACGCGCTGCTGGATTGGATCAAGACGCAGCCGGCGCTCGACGCCGCGCGGATCATGGTCACGGGCGGCTCTTACGGCGGGCACATGACGCTGGCGGGGGCGAC
>JAFAXH010000065.1 GCA_019241085.1 Verrucomicrobiota bacterium
CCGAGCGTCTGCCGCAAATGCTACGTGCACCCCGAGATTTTCACCTCGTATCTCGACGGCAAGATGATCGAAACCGTGCGCCGCAACGCCGAAAAAACCCTCGCCGACCGCGCCGCGCTGCACGAGTTGAAATCCGAAGAAGCCGCCGTCGTCGCCTTGTTGCGCGACCGCCTCGCGGCAGCGGAGAAAAAGGAAGGGTGAAATTTTCCCGCAGCCGTGTTGTTAAATCCGGCGCTCACCCTGCCCTGTCGCCTTTGCCAAAGATGTAGCCGAGGATCGCGGTCAACACCGGCAGCAGAGCCTGCGTCACGATGGTCTGGAACAAGTCGAGGCCGTTTTTGACGGCCACTTGACTGAGTTCTTTGTATTGCTCGATGGCGGCTTTGGAGTCCGTGCCCGCGGCTTTCAGCGCCTCCGCCGACGGCATGGTCGGATAATTTTTGTGAACAAAAACGAGCACCAAGATTGTCACCAAGGCAATGACGCTGCCGACTCCCGCGGCCAGCCACAAGCCCGCGCGTTGCACAAAGCTGGCCTGGACCTTTGTGCTGCCCGCGGTCGCCAGAACGGCATTCGCGGTAATGGCTTCCTTTTCGTCCATAACCTGATCGTCCTACGGGAGGGCGATGTCTTTCAGGACCTTGTCGGAAGCGTCGGTGATGGAAACTTTCCTGCCGGAATCCGCGGGGATTTGCTTGGAAATAAAGCTGTAGGAAGCCAGGGCGCGCTTGATGATCTCCGCTTTGGTGGTGCCTTTGCTCTCGGCCAAGGCAGTCAAAGTTAAATCTAAATTTGGATCGAGATCGATGGTGTAACGCGTGGTGGGCATACTGCATTTTTACTGCATTTAGCAGTAACGCGCAAACCCTCCCGCTCTTTGCTATGCCGCCGCGGCGACGGGGCGGTGGCCGGCTTTTTTCATCGCGATTTTCAGCGCGTCGCCGAAACGGTCGAGCTGTTCGCGCGTGTGCAGCGTGCTGACGGCGCAGCGGATGAGGTCTTTGCCCACGGGCACGCCGGGCGAGATCGACATGACGGTGAAAAATCCCTGGTCGAGCAGCGAACGCCACATCGTGTAAGTCTTCTGCTTATCGCCGATGACGATCGGCACCGCCGGCGTCGGGCTGCCCCAATAATCGAGGCCGAGCGCGCGCAGGATGTTTTGCAAATAGCGCGTGTTGTCCCACAACCGCTCGCGCAGTTCCGGCTCGCGCTGGCTGACGCGCAGACTCGCGAGCGCGGCGGCGGCGCAGGGCGGCGTGAGCGCGGCGGAAAAAATGATCTGCCGGCAACTCGTGCGCAGATATTCGATGGTCGCGCGGCTGCCGGCGAGGAAGCCGCCGGTGCTGGCAAAGGATTTGGAAAACGAGCCGGCGATGAGATCGACCTGCTCGGCGAGGCCGAAGTGGTTCGCCACGCCGCGGCCATCCTTGCCGAGCACGCCGAGGCCGTGGCAATCATCGACGGCGACGAACGCGCCGTATTGCTCGCCGAGCCGGCAGATTTCCGGCAGCGACGCGATGTGGCCTTCCATGGAATAAACGCCGTCCACGGCGATGAGCTTGGCCTGCTGCGGATCGAGCTGGGCGAGCAACGCGGCGAGGCTGCCCATGTCTTCGTGCGTGAAACGCTCTAAATCCGCGCCCGAGAGCCGCGCGCCGTCCCACAGGCTGGCGTGGATGTTTTTATCGACAATGAGCGCGTCGCCGCGTTGCGCCAGCGCCGCGAGCGCGGCGACGCAAGCCATGTAACCGGCGACAATGACGTGGCAGGCTTCCTTGCCGAGGAACGCCGCGAGTTCTTCCTCCAATTCAATGTGATAACCGCGCGAGCCGTTGGCCAGGCGCGAGCCGCAGGGACTCGTGCCCCATTCGTCAATCGCGGCCTGCGCGGCGCGGCGGACCTCGGGGTGCGAGGAAAGCCCGAGGTATTCATTGGAACTCATCATCACCATCGGCCGGCCTTCGCAGACGACGTTCACGCCGTCGTTGCGCTCCACGACGTGATAGTAGGGCGCATACTTCAGCCGCAGCTTGGTGGCGGGGTCGCGCGCGATCCGTTCAACAACGAGCTTTTCGGACGGAGCAACAACGGCGGCAGGGCCGAAGAGCCGCTTCAACGGGTGGGCGGACGACATGAGAAAGTGCTGCTGCTTTAAGCACGGTCGCCGGACGGCGTCAATGCGCAACCGCGCCGGCGGCGACACAGCGTGCCACTGCCGGGGGTTTTTGCTGGCCAGCGGGCGGCGGGCAACATAGAGAGTGCGGCATCATGCCTCTCCTGGTGAATCACGGCTGGCGATTTCGGCTGCCAGCAGCCGGTGCCGCTGCCTGCGGCAAATTTCTGCTGGCCGCGGCCTGCTGCCTGCCCGCCCCAGCCGTGTTGCGCGCGGGCGCCACGACGACCACGACGACCACGACCACGACGACCGCTGCCCGGGAAATCAGCGGCGTGCTCTCGCTCGACGATTGCATCCGGCTGGCGCGCGAGCGCAACCCGGACATCCTCGCGGCGGCGAAGCAGCTCGACATCGCGCAGGCCGGCGTCACCACGGCCAAGGCCGGGATTTATCCCAGCCTCGGCACCAACGGCACCTACCTCAAACGCGAGAGCAGCTTTGCCACCGGGCTGGCGCAGGACGTGAACCGCCGCACCGAGGATTACACGGCCAGCGCGCGGCTGACGCAGAACGTTTTTTCTTCCGGCCGCGTGCGGGCGCAGATCGACATCGCCAAGAAGAACGTCGCAATCCAGGCGCTGAATTATCAGAACACGGTCGAAAATGTCGTGATCAACCTGCGCACCCAGTTTCTCCAGATTTTGCTCGCCGAGGCGACCGTGCCGGTGCGGCAGCAGGCGCTCGACCTGTTGAGCCAGCAGGTGCGCGACGAAGTGGGCCGCGTGTCGGCGGGCACCGTCGGGCAGATCAACGTCTCCCGCGCCCGCGTCAACCGCGCAAACGAAGAGCCGGCGCTCTTTCAAGCCCAGGACGACCTGCGTAACGCCTACGTCTCGCTCGCGCAGACGCTCGGCGTGGAGATGCGCCCCGGCGAAACGCGCCCGCCTTTCCGCATTCGCGGCAGTCTCGACAGCCGGCCGACGCATCCGAAGTTGGAGGAATGTCTCCGCCGGGCCGAGGCGCAACGGCCCGAAATCCTGGCGCGCAAGATCGAACTCGAAGCGGCGCAGCGGCAGATCGTGGTGGAAAAAAGCGCCACCCGGCCGCGCGTCGATGTCTTCGCCGGCTACGATGTTTTCAGCGAACCGAGCACGCTCGCCACGCGCTCGTATTACGACGGCTACACCATCGGCGTGCAAGGCTCCTGGCAGGTCTTTGACGGTCTGGCCACGGTCGGGCGCGTGCGGCAGGACCGGGCGCGCGTGCTCGTCATCGGCGACAACCTGCGCCAGGCGCGCCTCCAGGCGCAGGCCGACGTGCGCACGGCGTTCGAGGGCATCGTGCAAGCCGAGCGCACGCTGGCCGCGCTCGCCGGCAACGACCAGGCCGCGCGCGAAAACCTGCGGCTCATCACCACCAACGTGAGCGCCGGCTTGTCGTCGCAACTCGACCTGCTCCAGAGCCGGCTCGACTTCACGCGCGCCCAGACTTCGCGGCTCGGCGCGCTCTTTCAATACCACGTCTCCCTCGCCCGGCTGGCGCGCGCGATGGGCGAGGCCGCGCCGGCCGGCGCCTTGACCTTCGGCGCGGAGATCACCATCGCGCTCGATCCACGCCGCAGCGGCGGCGGCGCTGCCGCTCCCGCCAAGTGACCACGACGCCCATGCGCGCGACCCGCTCTTTTTTCGCCCAGCTCGGTTCCACGCTGCTGCTGGCAGCGTTGTGCTGCCTGGCGGTCGCGACGACTGCGTGCGCGGAGACGCTGACGCTCGACGGCTGCCTCCGCGAGGTCGTGGAAAAAAATCCCGACATCGCCCGGCAACGCCACCAGTGCGAGGTGGCGCTCGGCACGCGGCTGACCTTCCGCGCGCGGGCGCTGCCGCAGCTCTCGCTCGGCGGCGGCGCGGGACAGCAGGGCAAGCAGCAGGACGAAGTGCTGGTCGATCCGCGCACCGGCGCGCGCGTCGTGAACGCGCGACCGTCGCGGCTTTTCACCATTCTTACGGGCAATGCTTCCCAGCCGTTGTTCGACTTCGCGATCCCGGCGTCGTTCCGGCGCGGCAACC
>JAFAXH010000053.1 GCA_019241085.1 Verrucomicrobiota bacterium
ACGCTCGCGCCGACGGTGTTGATGCCGGTGACCATTTGTTGCGCCAGCCCGATGAGCTGGCCCGAGTTTGTTGGAAGAGTATTACTTGCCATATAAGGACGTTCACACAGCCAACTGCGTGCCAAAGAGGCAAAAATCGTGCTTCTGAAACTCCAACTAGGCTGGAATTTCCATTTCCGTTCCCTCGGGGACTCGGCTTGCCCCGGAAACGGCATTTCCGGCCTTTCGAAAACTCAACTCACCCCTCCCGCCTCTCAGGCGTGAAAACAAAAACTCCAAACAGCTCTCCGGCCTCTCGGGCGTGAGAGCTGAAACTCCAAACGCTTCGGAAACGGGAATTTCGCCCCCTCTAGAACTCAACTCGATCCGGAAACGGCGCTTTTGCCCCCCTGAAGAAACGAAACCGGAAATAGGCGAAAAAAGTTTCGCCTTAAAAGACGAACTTTCGTCTAATTCCCGTTAGGCTCTTGTCACTCATCGTCAAAATGGATCAATCTCCGCTACAAGTCTGGGACTACTTCAAATATTGCCGGAACTGCGGCATTCGTTTACCAGCACACGGCATTGTTTGTCCTCGTTGCCGGCATCCAAAACCGTTTGGCCGCCTACGGCGCAAGCTGAGCATCTGCTTTTCGGTCGTGGTGATCATCTTTGCCATCTTGTCCCAACTGAACGAGTCGAGCAAGCATTCGGATAAGCCAAGCAACAGTACCCCGGCTTCGGAGTCGAGTCCACCTGTTCCCCCGCCAAGCACCACACCTATCCAAGTTCGGCGTGCGGAGTCAGTAACGGCGTCGGCGTCTGCCAGCGTGCCCACACCAGTTGCCACGGTCAGAGCAGCGATGCCGGTGCAGCTTTATACGGTGGTTGGGCCACCGAACCAACAAAGCCTCAATGTTCGGAAAGGACCCGGATCAAATTACGATATCGTTGACAAATTGTGGAGCGACCAAGCAAACATCCAGATCATTGATACTTCAGTCATGAACGGTCCCACAGAGTGGGTCCATATCCGCTACAACAATCAGTCCGGTTGGGTGAACAAGCAATTTCTCAGGGCCAGCTAGCTCGCTCCACCGGCCTAACCACGCGCTCCAGCGAACAGATGCTGGCGATGCAGTCTTTCTTGTATTCCACGCCTCTTTTCGCCAGCCTCTGTCGCTGAGCTTGGAGGCGTTGGGCGGGCCTCGTTTATCCCGCGCTTGCCGCCCTCCGCAAGACTGCGTAATTTGCTCCTCATGCCTGCCACCGCTGACCAGCTTTTCTTAGAGGCGCTGTCCCTGCCTCCCGAGGCGCGCGGTGATCTGACCGACCGGCTTGTCGCCAGTTCCGCCGAGGCTATCTCGCCGGAAATCGAGCGTGCCCACCTCGACGAGGTGCGTCGCCGTATGGCGCGCGTCGAAGCAGGCGAAGTGCAGCTCATTTCCGGAGAGGAGGTCCTGACCGAGGGACGCGCCTTGCTGGCCAGCCTCGTCGGCGAGCGCCAGGGCCGCTGAGGAGGCCAGTTCGCTTGCGCGTCCCGGAATCGACGATTGCCTCATTCCCATTCACACCATAATCTCTCCGTATGAGCGTTCAGGAGCTTGAAACCGCCGTCACCCGTCTCTCCAAAGAGGAACTCGACACGTTCTCACAGTGGTTCGAGGAGTATCTCGCCGAGGCGTGGGATCGCCAGATCGAGGCGGACATCCGCGCGGGACGCTTCGACGCCGCCGGCCAGCGCGCCAAGGCGGACTACGAGGCTGGTCGCTGCACGCCGCTTTGAATCACTTTGCCTCGCCGGAGTTCTGGTTTCACCATCGCCGATTGCCCGAACCAGTGCGTGAGCTTGCCGATAAGAACTTCCAGCTTCTTAAGGCCAACCCACGGCACGCGTCCATCCGGCTCAAGAAGGTGGGCAGCGTGTGGTCGGCTCGCATCGGGCTGCACTATCGCGCGCTGGGCGAAGATCATCCCGATGGCATTCTCTGGTATTGGATCGGTCCGCACGCGACCTACGATCAGATCACCTGACTTTGAAAGCCACGGACGTTCACACGTTGAACCGGAACTCCATCACGTCGCCGTCTTGCACGACGTAGTCTTTGCCTTCGATCCGCAGGCGGCCGGCTTCGCGGGCTTTGGCGAAGGAGCCGAGCTTGACCAACTCTTCAAACGCCACGGTTTCCGCGGCGATGAAGCCACGCTCGAAGTCGGAATGGATCACGCCGGCTGCGGCGGGCGCTTTGTCGCCGGCACGGATCGTCCAGGCGCGCGTTTCCTTTTCACCGGTCGTCAAGTAAGTGCGCAAGCCGAGCAGATGATACACCGCGCGGATGAGCGCGCCGACGCCGCTGCCTTGCGCTGCGTCCACGCCGATGCCGGCGAGGTATTCCGCCGCTTCTTCTTCGCTGAGTCCGACCAGCTCGCTCTCGATCTGCGCGGAGATGACGACGGCCTCCGTGTTCAGGTGCGTTTTGACGTAAGCCCGCACCGCCGCGACGTGCTGCGCGGCGGGCGAGGATGACGAGTGCAATTCCTTTTCCGCCACGCGCGTGCTCAGCGCGGCGAGGTCGCTCTCGGCCACGTTGCACGCAAAGATCGTCGGCTTTGCCGAAAGCAAAAAGAAGCCGCGCAAGAGCCGCCGTTCCTCTTCGGAAACGTCGAGTAGCAAGGCCGGCTTGCCGCTGTCGAGATGCGGGACCAGCCGGGCGAGCAACGCATTTTCCGCCTGCGCGGTTTTGTCGCCGCCCTTGGCGAGCTTGGCGTTGCGGTCGTGCCGTTTCTGCGCGCTGGCGAGGTCGGCGAGGATGAGTTCGGTGTTGATGACTTCGATGTCGCGCACGGGATCGACCGAGCCGCTGACGTGGTGAATGTCGGCGTCCTCGAAGCAGCGCACGACCTGCACGATGGCATCGGTCTCGCGGATATTGGCGAGGAATTGATTGCCCAATCCCTCGCCTTTGCTCGCGTCCTTGACCAAGCCCGCGATGTCCACGAACTCAATGGCCGCGGGAATGATTTTTTTGGAGTGCGAAAGTTTCGCCAGCGCGTCGAGCCGCGGATCGGGCACGGTGACGACGCCTTGGTTCGGATCAATCGTGCAAAAGGGATAGTTTGCCGCCTGCGCTTTTTGCGTGCGGGTGACGGCGTTGAAAAGAGTGGACTTGCCGACGTTGGGCAATCCGACGATGCCTGCGCTTAACATAGTGAAGAAGATGAGCGCGGGGTTATAAGACAGAATTAACAGAATTTACAGAATTACCGGAAGAAAAGCAGGAGTCCGGAGGGAGCACGCATCCGACAACGCGGATCGCCTCTTTTACACCACCGATGTTCTACTCCCCCTGCCCAATTCTGTTAATTTTGTGAATCCTGTCTAAAAAAATTCGTCGCCTCCGCGTTCAGACATTCTAGCCGGCTTTCGCCGCTTGAACAACGCGCTCGATTCCTGCTATGCACAGGCTGCGCCATTTATGAACCTCCCACCCAGCGTCTTGCTCTCGGACATCAATCGCTTTCTCGATTGGCGTTTGCGCGTGGCCGAGATTCCGGATTATCCGAATGCGCTCAACGGGTTGCAGCTCGACAACTCCGGCCTCATCACGCGCGTCGTCGCCGCCGTGGACGCCCGGCTCGCCACGGTGCGCAACGCCGCCGCGCGCGGTCCGCGCACATTGCTGCTCGTGCATCACGGCATGTTTTGGGGTGGCACGCAACGGCTCGTGGGCAACACGCACAAGCTTTGGAAAGCCGCTATCGAAGGCGACCTCGCCATCTACAGCTCGCACCTGCCGCTCGATGTGCATCCCGAGCTGGGCAACAACGCCGGCCTGCTCTCCGCCATCGGCATCGATCCCGCGCTGGCCAGGCCATTTTTCGATTACAAAAACACACCCATCGGCTTGCGCGGCCACCTTTCCCCGCCACTGCGCCGCGGCGAATTGATCGCGCGCCTGGAGAAAGCTATCGCGGCCACAAGTGGCAACGGAGGCAATGGCTGCAACGGCGTGCGACTATGCCTCGGCGGACCCGAGCGCGTCGAGCATCTCGGCGTCATTACCGGCGGCGCGGGCAACGAATTGCGTGCCGTCGCCGCCGCGGGCATCGACACGTTCATCACCGGCGAAGGCGCGCACTGGACGCACGCGCTGGCCGAGGAACTCGGCGTGAACGTGCTCTATGGCGGCCACTACGCGACCGAGACCTTTGGCGTGAAGGCGCTCGCCGCGCACGTCGCCGAGAAGTTCGGTCTGCCGTGGGAGTTTATTGATTATCCGACGGGGTTGTAGCTATTCGCCGCGGCGCTTGGTTAGGCGACGGTGGATTCCGGTTGAGACACTACATAAAGAGATAGCTCAATGCCAATACCGAGCCTGCCTGCGCGGGCGAGCAAGTCCGGCGGAAAGTAATCAACTTGCACCGCGACATTGCGGAAATAGTAGCCGAAGTCGAGTCGCATGTCCGTGACTCCAGGGAAGTCGTGCAAACGCTGCAATTCCGCTTCGTGCGTTGCAAGATAAGCCATGGCATCGGTAGCTTCGGCTCGAAAGTCACCATCAGCGGCACTCACGTCGAGACTGAACCCGCTGTCAGTAAAGCGTTGCGATCGGCGGCCAATCTCGCCTCGGTGATGGATGTAATAAGGTCGCAGGTTGCTACTTGCGAGAAAAGCATCCACATCGAAATCATAGCCGCTAACATGGAGAACGCAGCCGGGCATGATCGAAGACGTGCGCAGTAGTCGCGCAACTTGGTTCAGAAGTCGTAACTCACCGACAGATTCGGCCCGATGGTATCCAATCCGATGTTCGGCCGTTCCGGCTCGCTCAGGTTGGCGTTGGAAAAATGTTCATACATGAACGCCGCGCCGACCTTCACCCGCGGCGTCACTTTGTAATCGACGCCCAGCGTGCCCACCACGCTGAAAGTCAGGTCCTGACCCTGGCCATACGGTGGACCTTTGGAGTCAATCGCGCCGACATAAAATCGTCCGTCGAAAAACAGGCTCCAACGCGCGTCCGGCTTCGTCAGATAAGTGCGTCCGCCGATGCCGCCAGCGAAATAATGGTGCTCGCCGCCGTGGGTGAACGCCACCGCCGCCGCGCTCGCCAGCCATTGACCGTGCAACCGGAATTCGCCGAAGTGCCAAGGCCGGCTCGGCTCCCAGCGCAGCGTGAGGAGTTGCGGCAGCGTCTGGTAATCAGCCGGATTGTTGAGTCCGAAAAGCGCGGCGGTTTCCAAGGACAATTCAAAGCGCGGCCATTCGTCGCGCCGCGGCGCGTCAGAAGCCGCGGTTTTGTCGTCGGTCATCGCGCCCGCGCGCAGCGGCGGCGCCGGCGCCGTCAAAAGCAACAACGCAGCCGCCGGGAGGGAAGCAGCGAGCTTTCTCCTTTGTTCAAAAACCCTCATGATGCGCGGGACTGAACACCGCGCCGCGCCGGCTCGCAAACTCGTTCTCCAAATCCATGTTGCCAAGCTGCGTTACGTCTCGTGCTGCGCGCCGCCCCCCTTGTTGTCATCCCGAGCGGAGTCGAGGGACCTCTTGCTGAATGTCTGGCTCGGTGGATGAACAAATCGCCATCACGACACTCTGCGAGCCAAGGCAGGCAAAAAGCGATCCTTCGACAAGCTCAGGATGACAAAGCACCGATTCCTCGCCTTCGCTCGGGATGACAACAAAATAGCCGACCACCATATCCGCCCTGCCCTTGCCGCCACCACGCGCCGCCGCTACCATTCCCCCTTGATGATTCCGCGCCGTTTGTCGCGACTCCTGCGAGCCGGTCGGCTGGGTGCGTGGCTGCTGCTTTGTGCTGTGTCTGCGGTCGGGCGCGGACAAGATGCGGCGGCGCCTCCTTCCCCGCCCCGCCGGGCGGGCATCGGCGCGGAGCGGGCGGCGGAACGTTACAAACAATTGCTCGCCGCCAATCCGAGCGAGAACACGCCGCTCGACCGCCTGTGGAGTCTGGCGGAGGAAGCCGGCAGCACCGTGGCATTGCTCGACGAATACGCTCGCGCGGAAGCCGCTGTCGATCCAAAATCTGGCCACTTCGCGCCCGCGCTCATTCACGGCCGACTCCTGCAAAAAGCCGGCCGCTTGGATGAAGCCGCCGCCGCGTTCCAGCGTGCCGCGGCGGTCGCCCCGACAAATCCGCAGCCGCTGCTCGCGCTCGCCGCGCTCGCGGTCGCGCGCCACCAGCTTGGCGAAGCTGTAGAGCATTATCAAAAAGCAATCGCCGCGTTGCCGCCGGACGATCCGCGCGCGACCGACGTTTTGCTGCAACTCGGCGACGCATTTCTTCAAGCCGGCCAGACCGAACGCGCGGCCGAAGCGTGGGAAAAAGTTGTCGCCCGCGATCCGCGCGATCTCGCGTTGCGTCAGCGGTTGGCGGAGGCTTACGAAACTCACGGCTTGCCCGCGCGCGCGCAGCCGCACCTCGCCTGGATCGAGTCGCACGCAACTGATCCGGCCGCGCGCGTCGGCGCGGCGCGCGCGCTGGCGCGTTGCGCGGAGGCAGGCGGCGATTTCGACACGGCACGGTCGGCGTTGGAACGCGCCTTCGCGCTCACCGCGCCGGGCAACTGGCTGCGGGCCGATCTCGCCACGGCGTTGCGGCGCTTGCACGAACGCGCCGGCCGCCTGCCTGAGTTGGAAACGCGCTGGCGCGAAGCGGCGGAGCGCGCCCAGCGCGACCTCGGCGCGTGGCAAACCCTCGCAGATTTTTACGCCGCGACCGGCCAGCCCGAGCGGGAGCGCGACGCGCTGCTGCGGCTCATTGCGCTGGCGCCGCGCGACAAGCCCGCCGCCCGCCGGCTGGCCGCGTTGCACGCCGACCTCGGCGAAATGGACCGCGCCGCGGCGGTGCTCGACAATCTCCTGCGCGCGCAGCCCGAGGATTTTGAACTCGTCCTTCAGCGCGCCGGCATCGAGCTGCGTCAAGGCAAGGTCAACGAAGCCGCCGCGCGCGCGGAAGCCGCTTGCACCCGCCAGCCCGGCGATGAATCGCGCCGCGCCGCCGCGCTCGCTTTTTTTCAAGCCAACCATCTGCCCGCCGCGGCGGAACGGCTCTTGCGCGCGGACGTGGCGCGCCAGCCCGCCGCGGACGAGCCGACCCTCGCGCTCGCCCGTTTTTTTCTCGCGCAAAAACG
>JAFAXH010000098.1 GCA_019241085.1 Verrucomicrobiota bacterium
CAGGTAATTCGCCAGCCAGTAACGGCCCGTGCGGTAGCAGCGATCCACGAGCGGCTGGAGCGCCAGCGGCACGTCCGGGTCGCCCCGCCGCAAGGGCACGCGGATCGCCGGCAGAGGCTCGCGCAACGGGCAAAGATAGACTTCGCGCCGCATCAGCCCGTCGCCGACCGCGCGCGCGACGCACACGAGATGGCAGGTGCCCGCGGGCGGCAGCTTCGGCGCGAGGAGTTCGCGTTCGATGGCCACGACGTGACTGCCGCCGCGCACGAGGTCGATCTCGACGAGATGCACTCCCGCGGCGAGGAAGTGTTGCCGACGCCGGAGATACGCATGCGCGCCCGGCTCAGTTTTGTTCGCGGGACTGAGCACTTCGATGACGGTAATCAAACTCCCCTGGGCGTTGCGCACTTCGATCCAACGCTCCGGCACCGCTTCCGCCATGAACAGCAGTGGCTCCGCGACGGCGACCGCGCTGCCGCCGCTGCTTTCGTCGCCGTTTTCCCCGAAATTCATGAGCGGCGGAAAACCCGCCCGCCACGGCTCAACGACGGCGACATCCGCGCGGTAGCTCCGGCCTTCCTCCTCGCCTGCTTCCACCACGACGCGTTCCTCAGCCCGCGCCGTCAAGTCCGCCGGCAATTCACCGGCGAGCGCATCACCGATGTAGCTAATCAGCCTAGTGTGCACATTACTCCGGCTTTCCTGGAAATAAGGGTTCATCCTCGGAAACGGATTTTCCAGCGTGGGCATGGGAACAGCGAAGGGCGGAGCGGAATTGATTTCATACTGATGGACTCAATGATTTGGACGAATAGAACTGGCCTGTCTCTCAGTCATGTTTCACCACTAGCAATCGCTCACGACCGACTAGGTAGAGCACCACGCAAATCGCCGCGAACGGAATGACCGACAGCACGTCGCTCCACGGGCCGTTGAAAAATGGGTTGTAAGCTTCGCTCCAAGTTTGCAGGTCGTGGTCGAGCTTGTCCGCGACGCCGGCGAGGAAGGCGATGACGATGCCGGCGATGGCGCCGCCGGCGATGTAGCCGCTCGATAAGAGCACGCCGGGGCTTTTGTCGCTCTCGGCGACAAGTTGTTCCTCGCTCAAAGTAATGTTGCGCGAGCGCAAGTGCCGGCGCTGCCGGGCATCGACGAGCCAGCGCACGAGACCGCCGATGAAAATAGGCGACGAGGATGACAGCGGCAGATAGACGCCGACAGCGAACGCCAGCGACGGGATGCCGCTCATTTCCAACACGAGCGAAATCATCACCCCGAGCAGCACGAGCGCCCACGGCAATTTGCGGTCGAGGATGCCTTTGATGATGTAGGAAACCAGCGTCGCTTTTGGCGCGTCAAACTTGCGCACCGTCGAGCCGTCGGGCCGCTCGGTGACGGTGCCGTTGATGCCGGGATCGATGAGCCAGACGGCCTGGCCGGTTTGCGGATCGACGAGGTATTTGCCCGCCGGGCCGCGGCCGTTGGCGGTGTCGGCGTCGGTCTTGTGGATGGCGAGATAAGTCCGGTCATCAGTGCGCGCCTGCGGGCCGGTGAGCGACTCGCGCGGCGCGTCGGGCGGCAGCGGGTCGAAGCGCAGGGCGGGGGCGACTTGCGCGGCGGGCACATAAACGCTGGCGGCGTTGTTTAGTTGCAACAAGATCGGCCCGAGGATGAGCGCGGAGGCAAACGCGCCGAAGAGAATAGCCGCTTGCTGGAGCCGCGGCGTCGCGCCGAGCAGGTAGCCGGTTTTCAAATCCTGCGAGGTCGTGCCGCCGTTCGACGCGGCGATGCAGACGATGGCGCCGACCGAGAGCGCGGTGACGTAGTAGGCGTTGCCCGTCCAGCCGACGAGCAGGAAAATGAGGCAGGTGAGCAGCAGCGTGGCGACCGTCATTCCCGAGATGGGATTGGACGAAGAACCGATCTCGCCGGTCAATCGCGAGGAGACGGTGACGAACAAGAAGCCGAAGACGATGATGAGCAACGCGCCGAGAAAATTCATGTGCAACGCGGGCGTGGCGATGATGCCGACGACGAGCGCGATGATGCCGATGGCGACAAATTTCATCGAAAGATCGCGGTCCGTGCGGGCGACGCCGCCTTCCGCATTGGCGCCGCTGCTCAAGCCGACATCGCGCAGGCCGCCGCGCAAGCCGTGCCAGATCGTCGGCAACGAACGCAGGAGCGAAATGATCCCGCCGGCGGCGACGGCGCCCGCGCCGATGTAGAGGATGTATGCGCCGCGAATCTGGCTCGGCGTCATGTCGGCAATCGGCACCGTGCCGGGCGCGAGCGGGCCGGGGATGGCTTCGCCGAAAAACTTGATCAGCGGGATGAGCACGAGATAGGCGAGCACGCCGCCGGCGCACATGATCGAGGCAATGCGCGGGCCGATGATGTAACCGACGCCGAGCAGCTCGGGCGAGATTTCCGCCGAGATCGAACCGGCTTTGAACGGCGCGCCAAAGATGCGCTCGGGCACGTCTTTCCAAAGCTTCAGCGCGACGTTGGCGACCTTGTAGAGCAAGCCGATGCCGAAGCCGGCGAAGATGACTTTTGCACCCGGCGACGCGCCGAGTCCGGCGGCAGTGGCGGCGCGCATTTCCGCCTGCGCGCTCGGCGAAGCGGCGGCGCGACTCTCGGCGTCGGCGCCGGCCTTGAGCACCGCGGCGCACGCGGTGCCTTCGGGGTATTTGAGGACGCAGTGTTCCTTCACGATGAGCGCGCGACGCAGCGGGATCATCATGAGAATGCCGAGCAGTCCGCCGAGGATGGCGACCATCGCCACGCGGGTCAGTTCCAGGTCAAAGCCGAGGATTAAAATCGCCGGCATCGTGACGCCGACGCCGAACGCGATGGACTCGCCTGCGCTGCCGGCGGTCTGCGTGATGTTGTGCTCGAGGATCGTCGCGTCGCGTCCGCCGAGCTTGGACCACGAGCGGAACAGCGCGAGCGAAATCACGGCGACCGGAATGGACGCGCTGACGGTGAGGCCGACCTTGAGCGTGAGGTAGAGCGATGACGCGCCGAAGACCATCCCGAGCAACGTGCCGACGATGACGGCGCGCCAGGTGAACTCGCGCATCTGCGTGGCGGGCGCGATGAACGGCTCCATTTCTCCCAAACCGGAACTGCTGCTGCGAGGCATGGGCGGTTCGGCGACGGAGGATGACGATGATGCGGCGGAAGGCGACGGCGACATGGGCGTGACGTTGCCACAAGGCGGTAGTCATTGGCGAGTCGGAAACGCGACGGCTGGCAAGGACGTTTCGCCGAAACGTCCCTGAATTCGGATGGCTCGGCGAGCCGTCCCGGCCTGTGGCACATTGCGCCGATACTCGCTGAAAGCCGCGCTCGACATCGGCGCCACACGGCGGCTTTATTGCGCTCCCGCCATGATGAGCCGTCCTGAAGCCACGACCGATCCGCCCTTCCGCCAAGTGCGCCTGGACTTCGACACGAGTCCGGCGATCCCGGAGGTCGGCGCGGATTTCGACGCGGAGGAATTTGCGCGGACTTTGACTGACGCGCGGGTGGAGGGCGTGATCCTCTGCGCCAAATGCCGCTACGGACATCTTTATCTCGACACGACGCGGCCCGAGCGGCATCCGGGCTTGCGGGCGGACTTCGATTTGCTCAACGCACAAGTGGCGGCTTTGCGCCGCGCGAACCTCCGCGTGAGCCTCAGCATTTCCATTTTGTGCGATGAATTCGCGGCCAACGCGCATCCCGACTGGGTTGCGCGCGAACTCGATGGACGGCCCTGTTTCCCGCCGGGCATCGCGCCGCCCGCCGACGTCCTCGCGGCGCGTCCGCCGGGCGCATGGCAGGTGCTCGATTTGAGCAGTCCTTACGCGGAATATCTCGCGGCGCAGGTGGCGGAAACTTTGGAAAAATCGCCGCTCGTGGACGGCGTTTGGTTCGACGCGTTCTGGAATCAACCGAGCCTGAATCCCCACGCCATTGCCGCGATGCGTGCGGCGGGGTTGCACCCCGAACGCGCGCCGGATCGACAAATTTTCGCGCAACGCGCCGCGCGAAAATTCATGCAACGATTGCGCAACCAAGTGCTCGCTTGCCATCCGGCGGCTGAGATATTTTTCAACGAACGTCCCATCTGGGATCTCGCCGAGGAATTGCCGCTCCAAAGTCTGCTCGCAGTTTGTCCGCCCGCGGTGCTCTGGGCACGGGCTTTTCCAAAAACATCGGTCGGCATGACGACGTGCTCCCTGCGTGGAGCAGGGGACTTCGGCAGCGTGAAATCGTATCCGACCCTGGAAGCCGAAACGAGCTTTTGCGTGGCGCACGGCGCGCGCTGTCTGCTCGGCGATCCACTGCACCCACGCGGCCGGTTCGACGCGACGGCTTGCGCGCGCATCGGCCGGGCTTTTGCGCGCGTGGAGGCGCGCGAACCATGGCTGCGCGGCGCGCGCGCGGCGACCGAGATCGGCGTGTTGCAGGTGCCCGGCGAGGCGGCTGCGCTCGACGAACGCCGGCCCGCGGTTGAGGGCGCGGCGCGGTTGCTGGCAGAGTTGCAGGCGCAGTTCGACCTCATCGGACCGGAGCACGATTTCACGCGGTATCGGCTCCTCGTTTTACCCGACTCGCTGCCGATTGAATCGCTGGGAAAAGTCCACGCGCGGCTGGGCGAATTCCTGCGCAACGGCGGCGCGCTCCTGGCCACGGGCACGGCGGGATTGAGCGGCACCGGCGCGTCCACGCGGCTGCTGGAATTGGGCGTCGTGCCACTAGGCATGTCGCCATTTTCCACAGTGTATTTTCGCGCGGAAGCGGGCTTCGCTTTGGGCGATCCGGCGGCAACGGATCACGTCCTGCACGGCGCGAGTGTGCGCGTGGTGCCGCTGCACGATGCGCAGCGATTGGCCAGCATCGTTGAGCCGTATTTTGAGCGCGGCGCGGCGGAGCTTTTTTCGCCTCGCTCCGCGCCGCCGCAACCGAAAGTTTCCGACTACGCGGCAGTGGTGGAAAACGGGCACTGCACCTACGTCGCGTTCCCGCTTTTCACGGTGTATGCCGAGCAGGGCGACCGCGTTTATCGCCAGCTGGTCGCGGCCTTGCTCACACGGCTGCTGCCCGCGCCGCAGTTCCACGTTGCCAATGCTCCAACCACGCTCGTGGCCTCGCTCATGCACCAGGAAAATGAGCGACGCTGGATCGTGCATTTCCTGCACTATCCGGCTTCGCGCCACATCGGCGAAACGGCGCTGGTTGCAGACGTTGTCCCTTTGCACGAAGTCGCCTTCGACCTCGCGCTGCCGCAGCCGCCGCGCGCGGTCTATCTCGCGCCGGAGCACGCGCCGCTCGCGCACACCTTTGCTGACGGGCGCGTGCGGGCCATTGTGCCCGAGGTGCGCGGTCACGCGATGGTCGTGTTGGAAATGTGAGGGCGGGCCAAGCTCCGTTCAGCGTGATGCTTCGTTTTCGCCGGGAAAAACTTCGCTCCGGCGCGCGGGATTTTCGTAAAGCCGCGCTCGAAATCTTGCGCGAGTTGTGATCTGACTTTTTTCTTCCCGCACACACGCCGATGGCCCGTCAATCTCCCCGCGATCCACTTTCCCGTTCGGAACAAAATGCCGCCGCCGTTTTACTCACCCGTCTGCTGGTGGCGCTGTTGCAAAACGCCGCGCGCAATCCGCGCCTTCTCCTTTGGCTGCTCGTCGCCGTCGCGGTCGTGCTGCTGACACCGCTCGGCTGGTATCTCGTGCAACCCGGCACGCGCAAGGCCGACATGCGCGCGGAATTTTCCGCCTATTGGCACCAGCCAACCCCCGCGCCAGCGACTGCGAACAACGGCGGCAGTAACGGCAGCAAGGAACACTTCCACGTCGCGCGCCAGCCCGTGCGCTTCGCGGAAGTGCTCGGCGATTTCTGGACGCTCTACGTCCACCCCGGCGGGTCGCTCGTGCCGACGCACGCCACGCTCGACGACAGCGCCCCGGTCTTCGGCGGCGAGCCGCGCCGCGCCGGGTTTCCATTGGAAATCCGCACCCTTTACAATACCGCTTACACCGTCGGCTATTGCGAAGCCCTCGCCGACCCGGTCTGGAGCGCCTACCGCGTGTTTCGCCTGCCGCCCGACCCGGCGAAGCCGCCGCGCCGGCCCGGCTCCTTTTTTCTCGACGGCCGCACGCAGGCTCGCGTCGAGCCGGGCGACTTCACTGGCAGCGGCTACGACCGCGGGCACATGACGCCCAACTACGCCATCGCCTCGCACTACAGCCATCAAGCGCAGGAGGAGACGTTTTTGCTCAGCAACATTTGCCCGCAGCGTCACAAGCTCAACGCCGGACTCTGGGCCGAGTTGGAAGCGCGTGTCGCCGATAATTATCCGACACGCTTCGGCCAGGTCTGGGTGCTGGTCGGCCCGGTCTTCGGCCCGCTGGATCGATTGGAAAAACTGCGCGACAAGATCGCGATCCCGCGCGCCTTCTACATGATCATCGCGCAAAAGCACGAAGGCAGCGTGCGCGCCGAGGCGTTCGTCGTCGATCAGGAGGTCAAGTCGCATGGCAACTTCGCGCCGTTTCTCACCTCCGTCGGCGACGTGGAACGGCAGACCGGCCTGCGCTTTTTTCCAGACTTGGAAAACGCCGTCCACGACCGCGTTGCCAGCCAGCGGCCGGCGTCGCCGTGGTAACGCTGGCGCATTGCGTGGTTCGTTTTTTACTAGACCTCCGACAAGAGTCGGCGTGGGTGGATCGCGCGCTCCGTCGCGCGATGAGATTGCAGCGCAAGCTGCCTGAAACTCTAGAGCCGTTGCGCGGCTAATCCATCGCGCGACGGAGCGCGCGATCCACCACGTCACTCGCACGCACTTTTGTCGGAGATTTACTCAACCCACCTTGCGATTTTCCCAACGCCGGCCTGCGGCCAAAGCCGCGAGCGTTTCGGCCAGCCGGCGCTCGCGCGTTTCGGGGCGCTTGGCGTCCGTCAGCCAGCGGATGTATTCGCGCTGCGCACTCGGCGGCAACGCCGCAAAGTAAGCCGACGCCCGCGGATTTTTTTGCAACTCCAACGCCAGAAAATCCGGCGGTGGCGTGCGTGGACGCGAGGTGCGCGGCGGCTCGGGCAACGCCGGCTCGGCATCGAGCAACACCGCCGCGCGCAGGATCGCTCGCAACGCCTTGCGGTCCACCGATTCGAGCGGATGCGTTGCGTCCAGGCGCAGCTTGCGCATCAGCGCGTCATCCTCGCGCGGCGCGAACAAGCCGGCCGGATCGGGCAGCTCCGCGCCGCGGAAAATCATGAGGTTTGCGTGCTGTTTGAACGCGCCGAGGCCGCACACCATTTTGCGACCGCAGAACATGAGAATGTTCCACTTGATCGCTTGAGCAAGGTCCGGCTCCCAAGCGACGATCCACTCGCGCAAGGCCGCGCAGATCGGGCGGGAAAATTCTGGCGCGTCGGCGAGCCAGGCGTCGGGATTTTTGTGGCGGCTCATACGGCTGGGGAGTCTGGAAATTGTGGCCAACCATCCTCTTCGCTGTCATCCTGAGCGCAGTCGAAGGATCTTTCGTGGCTGAGCCGCGGGCGTAAAACGACGCTTTCCGCTTCGCACCGAAAGATCCTTCGACTGCGCTCAGGATGACAGCGCAAGGAGGGTCGGGGCGCGGTCTGGCAACAGACTCTAAAGCAACTCCGCCGCGCGACGCAATAATTCATCCACCTTGCCGGCGTCCTTGCCCGCGCCGCGCGCGAGGTCGGGCTTGCCGCCGCCTTTGCCACCGACGATGGGCGCAAGCTGTTGCAAGAGTTTTCCCGCCGGGAATTTCGCCGCGAGTTCCGGCGTCGTCGCGGCGACGAGCAGTGGCAGGTTGTTACTCTCCGCGCCGACGCCCACGAGCACCGCGACGCCTTTGAAGCCGCGTGACTTCAGCGCGTCGTGCAACGCCGGCAGCAGCTCCGCGTTGCCGCTCTCGCCGAGCGGCACTTTCTCCAACAAACGCGGCACGGCCGAGCCTGCGTCCACCTTCGCGAGGAAATCCGCCGCCAGCGCGCCGGCCTCGCGTTTGAGCGCAGCGGCGCGTTCTTTTTCCTGCGCTTTGTTCAACTCCAAGAGTCGCGCTTCGAGTTCGCGCACCTTGCCGCTCAACTCCGCGTCGCGCTTCGCGAAAAACTCCAGCGCCGCGCGGCCCGTCACCGCTTCGATGCGGCGCACGCCGGCGGCAATCGCGCCTTCGCTCACGATTTTGAACGCGCCGAGTTGCCCGGTCGCGCGGACGTGCGTGCCCGCGCAGAGTTCCATCGAAAAACCGTTTAAACTCCCCGGCTCGCCGCCGATCTGCACGACGCGCACGGTGTCGCCGTATTTGTCGCCGAAAAACTGCATGATGTCCCCGCGTCCGCGCACCTCGGCGAAGGGCACCTCGCGCCACGACACCGCTTCGTTGCTTAGCGCGTGCGTGTTCACCAACCGCTCGACCTCGGCGACCTGCGCGTCGCTCAACGCCGCGCCGTTGAAGTCAAACCGCAACCGGTCCGGCCCGACGTAAGAGCCTTTTTGCGTCGCGTCCGGCCCGACGACTTCGTGCAACGCCCAGTGCAGCAGATGCGTCGCGGTGTGGTGCGATTCGATGGCCCGCCGGCGCGGCTCGTCCACTTGGAGGATCGCGTTCTGCGGCGTCTCGATTTTCTGCGCCGACGGCGCGAGCTTCAACAAAAATGTCCCGCCGCGCTTCACCGTGTTGAGCACGGGAATTTTTTGTTCTTTCAAAATGAGCACGCCCGTGTCGCCGACCTGCCCGCCCATTTCGGCGTAAAGCGGCGAACGATCCACGAGCGCAAACGTGTCTTCGCCACGCGTCTGGAGCGCGACGACACGCGCTTTGGCGTGATCGTGTTCGTAGCCGACAAACTCCGTTTCCGTCGTGCTCTCCGTCTCGTTCCCTTCCGCCGCGACGATCTCCTTTTTCTGCGCCGCCCGCGCCCGCGCGCGCTGTTCGTCCATCAACTTTTCGAAACCGGCCGTGTCCACCATCAACCCGCGCTCGCGAGCCATGAGTTCGGTCAGGTCGAGTGGAAAGCCTTGCTCGTCGTAAAGCCGAAACGCGAACGCGCCGGAGATGACGCGCCTCTCCGCTTCCGAAAGGGGAGCGCGGGCTTCCAGCCCGCCCCGGCCGGCATCCTGCCGGCCGGCTTCCGCCGCCGTGACCGCTCCCGCCGCTCGATCCGCCCAAGTCCAAACCCAGTGATAATCCTCTGCCTGTCCCGCGATGCTCTCCGTCCAAGGATTGCGGCAGATGTAGTGAAACTTCTCCTCGACATCCGTGTCCGACCGCATCAAGCGGTCATGATATTCGTTCTCCCAGACCGGCTGGCCCGACGCCCCTTCCAACTGGTTGATCTCATTGGCGGTATAAGACTTCAGCGAGTGCAAAATCTCGTCCAACGGCCAAAACACCGCCGTTCCCTTCTCTGGCGTCGTGGTTTTGACGCGAGGTTGGAACAGCGCATGCACATGGTCAGGCATGACGCACAGGGCAAACAGATCGTAACGCTTGCCGTCGAAATGCTGCCAGGCGCTCAAGACGATGTCGCGCGCAGCAGGGGAAAGCTGGCGTCGCTCGCGCGTGCTGAAGGTGACATGATAAATGCCGTGCGGTCGCTCGTAGTGCGGCAGGCGGCGTTTGCGATAATGCGCTGGGCCGTCCGGCAGGATGCCGGCCGGGGCGGGCTGGAAGCCCGCGCTCCCCTTTTCCGTTTCCAAGATTCGCGCTGCCTCCGCTTCGAAGAGTTCGATGCCGCGGTCCAGCGTCCGCATGAAGCTCGCCTCCTCCGTCGCCAAGGTCGCGCGGATGCGGTCGCGGTTTTTGATTAACTCCGAGAACACCGGGCCGAAGGCGTAGAGGACGCTGTCGGCGAGTTCGGCGAGGAAACTGGGCGTGTCTTTGCCGCCGAGGTCGAGCCGGCGACCGTAGCGCACGGCGCGGCGCAGGATGCGGCGCAGGACGTAGCCGCGATCGGTGTTGCTCGGCAGGATGCCGTCGGCAATCGAGAAGCAGAGTGTGCGGATGTGGTCGGCGACGACGCGGAAAGCCACATCGAATTTTTCCTGCTCCGTCTCGCCGCCGCCCGTTTCTCCTTTGGGCAATGTGCTGGTGTATTTCTTGTCGCTGAGTTCCTCGATCTTGCGGAAAATGGGGGCGAAAACGTCGGTGTCGTAGTTGGAAATGTTCCCGCTGAAGTCGGTGAGGCCCTTCGTGCCTTGGATGATGGAGGCGACGCGCTCGAAGCCCATGCCAGTATCGACGTGCCGGGCGGGCAGGGGTGAGAAGGTGCCGTCGGGGTTGGCGTTGAACTGGATGAAAACGAGGTTCCAAATCTCGATGCAGCGCGGGTCGCCGGCGTTGACGAGACTGCCGCGCGTGTCGCCCGCCGGGGTGAGATCGACGTGCAATTCCGAGCAGGGACCGCACGGGCCGGTGTCGCCCATCATCCAGAAATTGTCCTTCTTGTTGCCAGGGACGATGTGGACGGCGGGATCGAGGCCAGCTTGCTCGAACAAACGCGCCCAATGGTCGTGCGCCTCCTGGTCAAACGCGCTCGGATCGCCTTTCGCCGGATCGGGCTGGTAAACCGTCGCGTAGAGCCGTGAGGCGGGAAATTTCCAACGCTCGACGACGAGTTCCCACGCCCAGGCGATGGCTTCTTTTTTGAAGTAATCGCCGAAGCTCCAGTTGCCGAGCATCTCGAAAAACGTGTGGTGATACGTGTCGAGGCCCACGTCGTCGAGGTCGTTGTGCTTGCCGCCGGCGCGGATGCACTTTTGCGTATCCGCCGCGCGGGTGTCGCTGCCGGGAAGGACGCCCGGCCAGCGGGAAACGGCTGGCTTTTCCTGGCCAAGAAAGATCGGCACGAACTGGTTCATGCCGGCGTTGGTGAAGAGGAGGTTCGGCGACGTGGGCAGGAGCGGCGCGGAGGGGACGATAGTGTGCGCTTTCTCGCGGAAGAAATCGAGAAACGACTGGCGGATTTCGGCGGAGGTCATGGCGACGGAGGCAGGTGGGCGGAGGAGAAAAGCAATACGTCGGGCCGCGTCGGCGCGCAATGCGCGGTCTGGGAATGGAGAAGGGGAGCGCAGGCTTCCAGCCTGCACCGTCCGGCATCCCTGCCGGATGGCTTTGGAAAGAACAAATGCCGCCAAAGGCGGCCATACTTTCCACGAGCTTGCCGGCAGGGATGCCGGCAAGAGCGGGCAGGATGCCCGCGCTCCCCTTTTCCAAACCGCAATATCATCTCCGGCCTTTTCTTCTGCCGTCATTTTCCGTTATAGGTGACTGCCCATGAAAATTCTGTTTGTCGTCGCCGATCCCCGCCCGCTTTTCCTGCCCGACAGCGCCAGCCGCGCCTCCGCCCGCCTGCCCGCGCTCTGCTTGGAGCTGCAACGGGCGGGTCACGAGGTGAGCATTGTGTCGCCTTACCACGCGCCTTCGCTCGCCAACGTGGCCAGTGGCAGCGGCAGCGGCGGCGGCGTCGGGCGGGCGGGCGCGGGGAAGATCAAGCCGACCGGAGTCACGATCTCGTTTCCCCTCGGGGCGAGGTCGGACGTGGCGGTCGAGACTTGGGAGGTGCGCGCGCCGCAGGGGTTGCAGGTTTTCCTGCTCAAGTCCGCCGGGTATTTCGAGGGGCCGGACGCGCCCATCGCCGAGCACGATCTGGCCGCGGGCGCGCTCTTTGCCAAGGCCGTCGTCGAGTTGACCCGGCGGCTGAATCCCGCGCCGGACGTGGTGCAGGCGCACGACTGGCCCGGCGCGCTGGCGCTGGTGCTCCTGCGGGCGGCGCGGCTGCCGTTCTCGACCACGCTGGTGCTGCCCGCCGATCTCCGCGCCCAAGGCAGCTTCCCGGTGGAGGATTTCAATCTGTTGAATCTCGGCTGGGAGTGGTTCACGCCGGCGGGCATGGAATTCTACGGCCGGCTGAATTGTTTGAAGGCCGGCATCGTCGTGGCCGACGCGCTCGTGGCCGATGGCGAGGGCGACCGGCGCGCGGTGCAAACGCCCGCGGGCGGTGGCGGGCTGGACGCCGTGTTGCGCGAGCACGCGGGCCGGCTGCACGGGATCATCGACGGCCTCGACGAAGCGGCGTGGAATCCCTCGACCGATAAGTTGCTCCCGCGCAAATATCGGCCCGCGGCGCTGGGCGGCAAGCGGACGAGCGCGAATGTCTTTTTGGCGAGCCTCGGGCTGAAGAAAGCGCCGGTCGGCCCGGTCTTCACCCTCACCCGGCCGGCGGTGGACGGCACCGCGCCGCTGGAGGGCTTGGAACAACTCGCGCCAATCTTGAACGAAATCCTCAATGACGACGCGCGCCTGATCGTGGCCGGCGGTCCCGCGCCCGATCCGAGCGCGGCGCCGGAACGGGCGCTGGCGCTGGCGGCCAAGCGGTTTCCGGAAAAGGTGGCGCTCGTGCGCGATCCGGCCGATCTGGATGAACGGTTCGAGCGCAGCCTGCTGGCGGCGGCGGATTTTACCCTCGTGCTCGGCCGCGGACGAGGCGTCGGCGCGGGCGTGCTGCGGGCCTTGCGCTACGGCGTCGTGCCGATCGTGCCGGCGGGCACGGGACTGGAGACGCTGGTGGATGATTATCGTCCGGGGGCGAACGGCGCGGGCGTGCACGGACACGCGCTGTATTATTATTCTCCCACGACCGACGCGTTGGTGGACACGGTGTTCGGTCGCGCGCGCCCGCTGGTGGCCGAGCAACCGGTGCGCTGGGAGGCGTTGCGCCAGCACGCGATGGCGCGGGCGGGAAAGTTTAATTGGGCGCGCACTGCCGCAGAGTATTCCGCGCTCTACGCCAAGCTGCGGGGGCAGTGAGGCTTATTTTATGATAGATGACGGATGACTGATAATTTGTGAGAGGGCCGGCGTTTGGTTTTGTCCTCAATCATCCATCATAAATTCCTGTGCTCCCCGACGTTCGCACGGAGATTCCCGGCCCGCGTTCGCGCGCGCTGGCGGCGCGGTTGCGGCGGGCGGAGTCGCGGAATGTGACGTTCGTGGACGCGGAGTTCCCGGTGTTTTGGGAAAGCGCGGAGGGCGTCAATGTCTGGGATGTTGACGGCAACCGGTTTCTCGATCTCACGAGCGCCTTCGCCGTCGCCAGTCTCGGCCACAATGCGCCGGGTCCGCGCGCCGCGCTGCTGGCGCAAGCGGAACGGCTCATCCACGCGATGGGCGACGTGCATCCGACCGAGGGCAAGGTGCGGCTTTGCGAGCGGCTGGGGGAGTTAACCTTCGGGCGCTGGCTCGGACAGCCGGGCAAAGTCGTGCTTTGCGGCAGCGGCTTCGAGGCGGTGGAAGCGGCGCTGAAGACGGCGCTGCTCTTCAGTAAAGGCAAAAGGCCGGGCGTGATCGCGTTCACGGGCGCGTATCACGGGCTGGGCTACGGTGCGCTGGAAGTCGGCGGGCTGCCGTATTTTCGCGAGCCGTTTCGGGCGCAGTTGAAAGACTTCGCCACGCTCCTGCCGTATCCGGCGGGCGCGACGGCGGATTTGGAAAAACTCGACGCGGCGTTGCGCGACACGCTCGGCCGCCGCGGCGGCGACAGGATTGGCGCGATTCTCGTCGAACCGGCGCAGGGGCGCGGCGGCGAGGTGTTCCCGCCGCGTGAGTTTTTGCCTTTGCTGCGGACGGTCTGCGACGCGCACGGGCTGCTGCTCATCGCCGACGAGATTTACACCGGCTTCAACCGCACCGGCGCGCTTTTCGCCTGCGACCACTCAGGCGTCGTGCCCGACCTCATCTGTCTGGGCAAGGCGCTGACCGGCGGCTTCCCGCTTTCGGCGTGCGTCGGTCGCGCGGAACTCATGGACACCGCGTGGCCAGAGTCGTCCGGCGAGGCGTTGCACACGAGCACGTTTCTCGGGCATCCGCTCGGCTGTGCGATGGCGCTGGCGGCTTTGGAAGAACACGCGCGGCCAGAGACGGCGGCGGGCGTCGCGCGCGCGGGCGAGCGGCTGCTGGCGGCCCTGCGCGCGGTGCGGTCGCCGAAAATCAAAGCCGTGCGCGGCCGGGGCTTGATGCTCGGGGTCGAACTCGACGCGGCCGGCGGCGGCGACCTGGCCGTGCGCGTGGTCAAGCGCGCGTTGCGCGACGGCGTGCTCCTGCTCGCGGGCGGGCCGGCGGGCAACGTGCTTTCGTTCACCCCGCCGTTTGGCCTTGCGGATGACGAGATCGCCTTCGTCGGCGCGCGGCTTCAGGAGTATTTGACGTTTTTGTCCGGGTCCAGCTCGTAGAGCATCGCCATCTGCGCGGCGACGCGCGGCGTGATGACTTCGGCGAGGAATTTGGCGTAAGCCGGCTTCTTCTGCGCGAGCCGCAGCTTGGCGCGCGTCTCGTAATCGACGGTGAAGAAAAACGCCCACGCGTTGTCTGGCTCGATGCGCTTGCCGCACTGCACCGTCAAGCACTCATGGATGCGCAGGAGCCGGCTGTGCGTCTGCCGCATCAAGTCGTCCAGCGCGTGCTCGTCGGTGCCGGGTTTGAGCTGGCAAAGGACGACGTGTCGGACCATGGAAAAGAAGCAGCGCCGCGCAGTCGCCCCGGTTACTTCCAGTTCAGGGCGCCCTTCTTCAAGGCATAAACGTAGCCAACCGTCAGCGTGCCGATGAAGCCGAGCATGCTCCAAAGGATGAGCGTCCCTTTTTCCGCCAGATATTGCGTGTAAACGACGGCCCACGGATACATGAAGACGATCTCGATGTCGAACAGGATGAAGAGCATCGCCACGAGGTAGAACTTCACGCTGAAACGCGGTTGCGCTTCGCCAATGGGCAACATGCCGCACTCGTAGGCGCTGTCCTTGACCTTCGAGCGCCGGCCGACCTTGCCCAGCAACACGCTGACGACAAGCGCGCCCGCCGCGAAACCGATGGCGACGATGGCTTGCAAGAGGATGGGCAGGTATTCGCGCATAAAAAAGTTAAGAAAACGACGCAGCCGCAGGTCTCGACAAACAAACGGGCCGGGTTGGAAAAGTCAACCCGGCCCGTTTGGGTTCTTGTGAAAGTTGGGGAGAGGAAAAACGAATCCGTTCCCGGTGGTCAGCTCACCGCAGCAGCAGCGGCGGCCGGCTCGGCGGCGGCGACAGCGGGCACCGCGCCGGGTTCCACCTTGGGCGGCAACGCCTTCGAGAGCGAAGCCAGGCCCTTGTATTTCTTGAGGGTTTTCTTGACCATGCCGCGAGCCACGAGATTTTGCAGCTTTTCGTAGGCACGCAGGCGCAACATCTCCTCGCCGCCGCTGGCCGCGTTGCGGGCACGCAGATTGGCGTGGACCTGATCGAAGAGTTCTTTAAACTCGAACTGTTGCTTTTGGGAGAGCACAGCGACCAGCTCCTCGGTGACCAAATCGGGCAGACGGCGGGAAAAGGCGTTTTTCTTAGAGATTGCCATAGTTCAAAGAATATACCACGGAGGGCGAAAAACCGAAGGTTTATTTTCCCGGACGCCCAGCATCCGCCCCATTGGCAAGGGAATCCGACGGCCAGCGGCAGGAGCATTTCTGCGGTCAGCAGACGCTTTATTCTGGGAAAAACGCACTCGGAAAGCGCCGCCGTGCGGTCGGCGGACGTTACTAAGGGGGCAGCCCTACGAGCTTGCTCACTTCCAAAAACTAACCCACTCCCTTATGAACGACCTCAGCCTGAACAAAAAGAATCTCCACATGCTTTCCGACCTCTGCCTGGTGCTCGGGTTTGCCTCCATTGCCGGTTCGATCCTCGCCTGGTTCACCGCCAAGCAGGACGACAAGGAATACGGCGAGCGCTGCGGCATTTTCGTCGGCCTCTGGGTGCCGAGCTTTTTCATCCTTTCCAACCGGCTCTCTCGCAAGGCCGACGAGTTGGAAGATTAAACCGGCCGCTCTCGTTGCACGGCCAAAGCGGGCGCGGGGTTTGACACCGTTTCCATCGCGCGCGAACCTGCCTGGCGCGCCGCGCCCGCTCCGCTGTGATCACGTTTTTGCAAGGCATTCTCAGCGAGGCGTTGCCGACGCAAATCGTCGTGGAAGTCGGCGGCGTCGGCTACCAGGTCTTCATCCCGCTCAGCTCGTTTGACCGCCTGCCGCTGCCCGGTCAAGCGATCAAGGTGCTCACGCATCTGCAAATCCGCGAGGACGCGCATGTGCTCTACGGCTTCATGACCGCCGCGGAGCGCGACCTCTTTCTCCTGCTGCTCAACAACGTCAGCGGCGTCGGCCCGAAGCTCGCGCTCGCCGTGCTCAGCGGCGCCAGCGTCGCGGGCTTCAAGGACATGGTGGTCAATAACGACATCGCCGCGCTGGCCAAAATCCGCGGCCTGGGCAAAAAAACCGCCGAACGCATCGCCCTCGAATTGCGCGACAAACTCGGCGTCGCCGCCACTTGGGAAGCCGCCAGCAGCGCGCACGCACCCAGCGCCGAGGAACGCGCCACGAACGACGCCGTGCTCGCGCTCATCTCGCTCGGTTACAAACAAGTCGAAGCGCACCAAGCCTTGAAAAAAATCGCCCGTCCCGCCGGCGGCAGCGGCAGCAACGCGCCGGTCGCAGCCGACGAACTGGTGCGGCAGGCGCTCAAAATCCTGGTCAGTTGAGCCAGCAGTGGCCCTCGCAGCGCGCGAATCCTATTGCCTGTGAAAGACGATCTCGCGCGCGTCGCCGCCGTCCGCGACGCATTTCCGCCGCAGGGACTCTTTGCCGCGAAGGAATGGCTGCTCTCGCCCCGCGCCTTTGCGCTCTCTGGCGAGTTCATCGACGAACTCGAAAAACTCGGCTACCGCCTCCATCTCTTCCAGCGCGCCTGCAATCTCCTTTACCAGCTCAGCGTCAAAGGCAAGCAGCCCGCGTGGATCGCCCGCTACCTCGATCTCGGCAAGCCGCCGGAACTCGTCGCCCTCAGCCGCGAACGCATTTTCCGCGACGACATCGCCCGCGTCATCCGGCCCGATGTCATCCTCACGGACCACGGCTTCACCATCGCCGAACTCGACACCGTGCCCGGCGGCATCGGCCTCACCGCGTGGTTGAACCAAACCTACGCCGCGCTCGGTGACGACGTGGTCGGCGGCGCCAGCGGGATGCACGACGGCTTCGCCGAAATCCTGCCCTGCGGCGCGAGCATCGTCATCGCCGAGGAAGCCGCGACGTATCAACCCGAAATGCAGTGGCTCTCCGCGCAGCTCAACGCGCGCCCGTCCGCCGAAAATCTAAAACCTGAGTGGCAAGTGCTCGCCGCCGCTGATCCCGCCGCGGCGACAATCGAGCAAGGCAACGTCTATCGTTTCTTCGAGCACTTCGACCTCGCCAACGTCCCCGCCGCGCCAGCCCTCATGCAAGCGGCGCGCGAAGGGAAAATCTCGATCACGCCGCCCTTCAAACCGTATCTCGAAGAAAAACTCTGGTTCGCCCTTTTTTGGCTGCGGCCGCTGCGCGATTTCTGGCGGCGCGA
>JAFAXH010000057.1 GCA_019241085.1 Verrucomicrobiota bacterium
CATCTCGCTCGACACCACGCTGGCGGTCACCGCCGGCATGACCGAGATCCTGCACACGCTGGTCGAGGCGCTCGTGCTCGTCATCATCGTGGTCTTTATTTTTCTCCAGGGCTGGCGCGCGACGCTCATCCCGCTTTGCGCCGTGCCCGTCTCGCTCATCGGCACGTTCACGCTCTTTCCGTTGTTCGGATTCACGATCAACACGCTCTCGCTCTTCGGCCTCGTGCTCGCGATTGGTCTCGTCGTCGATGACGCCATCGTCGTCGTCGAAGCCGTCGAGCATCACATCGAGGAAGGCATGACCGCGCGCGACGCCACGCTGCGCGCGATGGAGGAAGTCTCCGGTCCGGTCATCGGCATCGCGCTGGTGCTCTCGGCGGTGTTTGTGCCGACGGCGTTCATCCCCGGCATCACCGGCCGGTTGTATCAGCAGTTCGCGCTGACCATCGCAATCTCGGTCATCCTTTCCGCCTTCAACGCGCTCACCCTCAGTCCGGCGCTGTCCGCGCTGCTGCTGCGTCCGCGGAAAAAGGCGCGCGGGCCGCTCGGCTGGTTTTTTGAGAAATTCAACAACGTCTTCGGCCGCACCACCGAGGGCTACGTCAGCACGTCGCGGCTGGCCATTCGACGCAGCGTGCTCAGCATGGCGTTGCTCGTCGTGTTCGCCGTCGGCGCCGGCTATTTCGGCCGGCAACTGCCGTCGAGTTTCCTGCCCGAAGAAGATCAAGGCTACATCTACGGCGCGCTGCAACTGCCCTACGCCGCCTCGCTCCAGCGCACCGGCGACGCCGCGCACAAGGTCGAAGACATTTTGCTGAAAACACCCGGCGTCGCGCACGTCACCAGCGTGCTCGGCTTCAGCTTGCTGAGCACGGTGACGAGCACCTACAACGCCTTCTTTTTCATCACGCTCAAGCCGTGGGACGAGCGCACGAAACCGGACGAACAATACGCGGCGATCAAAGCCAACATCAACAAGCAACTCGCCGCGTTGCCCGAGGGCATCGGCTTCTCGTTTCCGCCGCCGTCGATCCCCGGCATCGGCACCTCCGGCGGCGTGACTTTCATGCTGGAAGACCGCGCCGGCCGCGACGTCAGCTTTCTCAGCGAGAACCTGAACAAGTTCCTCACCGAAGTGCGCAAGCGGCCGGAGATCGCCTCGGCGAGCACGACGTTTCTGCCGAGCGTGCCGCAAGTATTCATCGACGTGGACCGCGACAAGGCGCTCAAACAAGGCGTCGATCTCGCGCAGGTCAGCCAGACGTTGCAAACGTTCATGGGCGGCTACTTCGTGAATTTCTTCAACCGCTTCGGCCGGCAGTGGCAGGTGTTCGTCGAAGCCGAAGGCGAATACCGCACCCGCGCCGAAGACGTGGGACTTTTCTACGTGCGCAACGCCACGGGCGACACCGTGCCGCTGAGTTCGATGACAACCATCCGGCCGAAGAGCGGGCCGGAATTCACGATGCGTTTCAACCTCTATCGCGCCGCGCAAATCAATGCCAGCGCCGCGCCCGGCTACAGCACCAACCAAGCGATGGCCGCGCTCGAAGATACCTTCGCGCAAACCATGCCGGCCGAGATGGGCTACGACTATTCCGCGATGTCATTTCAGGAAAAAAAGGCGCAGCAGGGCGTCTCGCCGACGGTGGTTTTCGGCATGTCGCTGCTCTTCGTCTTCCTGATTCTCGCCGCGTTGTATGAAAGCTGGGCCTTGCCCTTCAGCGTCTTGCTCGGCACGCCCATCGCGGTCTTCGGCGCGTTCCTGGCGCTGTGGGGCCGCGGCATGGAAAACAACGTGTATGCGCAGATCGGTCTCGTCATGCTCATCGGCCTCGCGGCCAAAAACGCGATCCTCATCGTCGAGTTCGCCAAGCTCCAGCACGACGCCGGCAAACCGCTCCTTGATGCCGCGCTCGAAGGCGCGCGCCTGCGCCTGCGGCCGATCATCATGACGAGCTTCGCCTTCATCCTCGGCTGCGTGCCGCTCTGGCGCGCGACCGGCTCCGGCGCAGTGGCGCGGCGCGTGATGGGCACCACGGTCATCGGCGGCATGTTGGCCGCGACGCTCCTCGCGATTTTCCTCATCCCGGTGACCTATTACGTCGTGCAACACCTGGCCGAGCGCCGCCAGAAAACGCTCCCGCCGCCCGCTCCGCAACCTCCGGCGCCCAGCCGCGTCAACCCCGCCCCCGCCGCGCCCGAGCCGGTTCATTGAATCCGCTGCCATCTATTCCTCGTTGTCATTCCGAGCGCAGTCGAGGGGCCGGCATATATACCTTAATTTGACGAACGGTGTGCGTTTTTGCTCTCTGCGATTGCCAAAGGCAAACGTCAGATGAGGACACTACTCGGCCGACCGCTCGCTGGCCTTGGCGCTCAAGCCAGCCAACGACGGCGCCGCGCCACGGCCACCAGACAGCCAGCGCCGATAAGTGTCCAAGTGCCCGGCTCGGGCACGACGCTGAGCACCGTCAGGCTCACGTCGTTGAATAACCCGTCGCCATCGGCAGAATTGCTGGCCAGGTAGTTGACGCGAAAGGTGTCGCCCAAGGCATCGGTGTAAATCCCCGCCGGCGCGTTGGCAAACATGCCCGCCGGGGTCACGTCGCTGCCCGTGCGGTCGAGCACATAAAATGTCTGGCCCAGCGAGAAAGCAAAGCCGTTGACGAGCGTCACGCTCAGGGTGCTGCCGCCCAAGGTCAGCGTCCCGCCGATACGCACTTGGTCATACTGGCTGCCGGCGGCCAGTCCGCCGATTTCCAGTTCCAGAAGCGTTGGCGTGTTGAAGATCAGGTTGCCGCCGATGGTGAGCATGCCGGGACTGTTGCCTGGCGCGAGGATGGCGGCCGGCCCCGCGCGAATCTCGGCGCTGCCCAAGGTCACGCTGCCCGCAATCGTGCCGCTGCCGCCCAGCCGCGCGCTGCCTGCCACTGTCACGTTGCCGCTGCCGGTGCCCGAGCCGGCCGTGTTGTTGACCAAGAGCGTGCCCGCGCTGACGACGGTGCCGCCTGTGTAGGTGTTCGCGCGGGTCAAGGTCAAGGTGCCCACGCCCAGCTTGGTCAAGCCGCCATCGGTGGCGGGCGCTCCAGCCGTCGTATCGTGCAGGAGATTCTGCGCGACGGTGACGCTAAAGCCATTGGTATCGACGACCGCGCCGCCCGTCTGCACGTTGGCCGTGGTGATCCCTTGGAAGAAAGTTGTGCTGTTGCCCCCGGCTTGGAGCGTGCCGCCGTTGAAATTAAACGTGCCCGTGCCGAAGCCGCCGATAGGTTGGCTGCTGACGCTGCCCACCGTCAGCGTGCCGCCATTAAACTGGTATAGACCCTTGCCGATGCCGTTGAGAACGAGCTGGTTGCCATTGGTCGTGATACTGCCGCCGTTCTGGGTGATGGTGCCAGTGCTGGTGGGAGTAACATTAGTGGCAAGGTCGATCTCGCCCGTGGAGAGCGTGCCCCCGCTCAAGCTATAGCTGCCGATAACATTACCTTGGATTCCGCCGCCGGTGACAATGAACTTATTGCCGTTGGTGGTGATGCTCCCGCTGCTTTGGGTAAAGGTGCCTCGGGAGGAAGTCCAGCCAACGTCGATCTCGCCAGTGGACAGTGTGCCTCCGCTCAAGCTATAGCTGCCTCCCGCCAAGGCGCCGAGGTTACCAAGAATAAGCTTGTTGCCATTGGTGGTGACGCTGCCATCGCTCTGGACGAAAAAGCCTCCGCTTGCGCCGATGGCGCCAACGCCAAGGTCGATCTCGCCCGTGGAGAGCGAGCTGCCAGCGCCGCTCAAGGTATAGCTGCCACCGCTGCCAAGGCCGATATGAAGTCCGCCGCCGTTGGTGGTAACACTGCCGCCGCTTTGGGTGAAGGTGCCGACGCCGCTATTGCCGACGGTGATCCCATTCGTCGAAAGGCTGGTCGTAGTCCCGCTCAAATTGTAGGTGCCGATGCCGCCGGAAGAACTGCCCAAGAGAAATTGGTTCGAGACGCTAAACGTGCCCGCAGTGTGATTGATCACACCCGTGCTGGTGCTGCCCGCAGTGACGTTGGTCCACGCTTCGTCGCTGGTGACAGCGTAGGGGCTGTTGCCGTTGGCCGTGTCCACAATCAGGTTCTGCCCGGCAGCTTGGATGATTGGTGCCGTCGAGGAAACCGCCCGCGCCGCTGAACTGGTTGCTGCATACGCTCGCCTCACCGGGGCTTGGTGGCTGGTATTGACCGCAGGGGTGGCGGCAGCCGGGATTGCTGACGCGCTGGCCAATGCGCCCATCGTGGTAGAAGTCGCTGGGGCAGCAACAAGAGCAGCGGCACGAGAGCCTGCCGCGACAACTGTTGGCATCGTAACCCCCGCCGCCGACCGCGCGGTCGTCGGCGGCGCACCCGCCATGCCGGCTGGTGACATGGGGATGCTGGAAAAGGTATGGCGCGTCATCACCGCCATGGCCGGCAACGGTGGTGCGGGAACGCTGAGGGCGACGGGAGCGCGGCGGGTGGCATAAACTTCTTCCCACGGATGCGTGACGACAGGCGCGGGCGCGGCCAACGCGGACTGGCTGCGATGGCTGTGATTATTATTGTCGCCTACAGTGGTCGCTGCCGGCACCCCGCGCGCAGCCGCGGCAACGGCGGGCGCCGCTGGCGCGGAAGCCGTTGTCGGTGACGGCCAACGCAAACGCATTACCCGAAGGGCCATGCGCCGCGCCCACACTTCCAATTCGTTTTCGCGCGCCGCATCGCGCACGATGGCCACCGCCGGCACTCCGAAGCCCACCACGAGCAAGCCGGCCACCAGCATCCGGCGCACATTCGCACCAGTAGGGCGGATTGAGCGACACAAGCATCCCGGTCGCCGCAAGTCCTGCTGCTGAAATTTGATCTGGCGACGCCGGCAGGGAGAAGAAGTGGATTCGGGCGGGAGAAAAGGGTCTTCTGCCATAAAACAGCGATGGCGTTTTGCGATTTCTGAAACGCGAATACTGAAAACAGTGACCGTAGCCTGTCGTGTGCGTCTTGATTTATGAAAAAAGGCTGCCGCAGTCGAGCGGTTTTAGGGTGCGTGCGACAAATTTTTTTGCGCCTGCTCCGAGCCAAGGAGGTCATTTGAACGCCCGAGCCACCATCCAGCGCGGCGGCTCCTTACGTGTCGTCTCATTTGTCCGTCACGATGCGAGTCGCCGAGGCGCGGCGAGTCTGCGTCACAACCACGATTTGTTCGCGCGGACGGCCGGCGTTGAAGTCGAGATGATCGACGACCGCGTTCCAATACAGATCCTGCGCCCGCTGCAAGGGCGTCTGCGTGCAGCCGGCGCCACCGCTGAGCAGCAGCGCCGCCAGCAAGAGCAAGGCGAAAAACGGGACGCGAGAGCGAGACTTTGTCATGATGGCGCAGGACACCGCCTGGCTACTCAATCGAGGCGCAAGCGCAAGATGGGCGTTTTCCACCATCTGGACAAGCATCCAAACCGGGAAACTTCACAAAAATCTCCTGCCAGGATTCGAGGCATCGTGACCTCAAGGAGATGAACCTGCACCCGTCAAGACTCGAACTTGAAACCTTCTGATCCGTAGTCAGATGCTCTATCCAATTGAGCTACGGGTGCGTTTGCTTTTTCGCCAAAAGCGAGGCGCAAAGTAGTGGGCGGGGCGTGGGCTGTCAAGCGTCGCGGCGCGCGGAAAATTCAATGAAGTTCCGGCGCGACCTGGTAAAGGCAATAGATTGTCGCGCGGGCCACGATTTCGAGACTTTCGGCACTGATTTTATCCAGCGTGTCGCCTTCGGTGTGCCACGGCGGATAATCGAAGTCGATGAGGTCAATCGTCGGAATGCCGGCGGCGTTGAGCGGGACGTGGTCGTCGATGATGTCGTCGCGGAAATAGCCGAAGTGCGCGCGGGTGCCGAGCGCGTCGGCGGCGGCGAAAATGCCGCGCGCGAGCTTGGGCGGCGAATTGGGCGAGAGCGTGATGTCGAGATCGCGGTCGCCCATCATGTCCCACAAAATGCCGAGCTTGAATTGCTTCGCGCGACCGCTCTGCCGCAGGTCCGCCGCGTAGTGCCGGCTGCCGTAGAGGCCGTCGTGGTCGTTGATGGCGAGGATGCCTTCTTCGCCGTCAAAAAACACGAGTTCGATCTCGCGCGCGAACGTCGGATCGAGCGTCAGCACGCGCGCCAGTTCGAGCAGCGCGCCGGTGCTGGAGCCGCCGTCGTTCGCGCCGACGAAACGCAGGCCGGGATCGTCGAATTTTTTCGTGTCGTAATGCGAGCAAACGACTGCGCGCGGCGTGCTGGCGCTGGCGTCGGCGCGGCGGGCGATGAGGTTGACAAATTCGAGCGGGCCGCGCGGTGTTTGCGCGGTGAAGGTCTGGCGCTCGACGGTCCAGCCGCATTTTTTCAGCCGTGTTTCGATGAAGACGCGGGATTTTTCGAGCGCCTCGGAGCCGCTCGGGCGCGGGCCGAAGTTGACGATTTGTTCGACGTTCGCGAAGGCGCGCGCGCCGGAATACTCGTTCCACAAACCGGAGCGCGGCGACGCGGTGGGGGACGACGCGGCGGCGGAGTTCGCGGTGGAGCGACCGCACGCGGCGATGCCGGCGCAAACGAGGAGCGACGGCGGCAACAGCCAGGGCAGAAGGGCGGGCAGGCGCAACGCGGCGCGCAGTCGGCGGAGGATTTTTCGGCGCATGAAAATTGGCGATGGGAAGACTTGGGACTTGAGGTAAAAACTCGTCGCTCGCTGCTTTTGTTTATGCTGTCATCCTGAGCGAAGTCGAAGGATCTTTCGTGGCAGAGCTCAGCGCGTAAAATCGCGCTCTCCGCTTTGCACCGAAAGATCCTTCGCAAGCTCAGGATGACAATGCAAGGAGTTTGCAACAAGCGCTTAAAAAGGTTGCATCAAGCCTTGGGAAAATTCAGTGGTGCGGCAACTGCGGCGGCGTCGCAGTTGCGCCGGCGGCGAGCAGGTCGGTGAGCAGCGCGCCGTCGCGGCTCGTGGGCAGGAGGGTGAGCTGCGTGCCCGTGTTCTCCAAGGTTTTTTGCGTTTCCAAAATCGTGAACAACGCGTCGGCCACTTGCGGCGTGCGCGAAATTTCCCGCAACGCTTCGCCGACGATGTGCGGGCGCACGACGGCGGCCTTGGCAAATTCCACGGCCGCCTCGCGCTCGGCACTGCTGGTGATGATGCTCACGCGGTTCGCGCCGTCCTGCCGGATCGCGCTTGTGACTTGCCGCAGGCGGTTGACGACTTTTTCCTCGATCTGCCGGATCATGCCGGTGTCGCGGAAGTGGACTTTGCGGATGTAAACCGAGCCGAGCTGGTAGCCCCATTGCGCGCTCTGCGGCGAGACCTCGGCGCGCACGCTGGAACTCATCTGGTGGCGCGTCTCGAGCATCTCGGCCAGCGGCATGTTGGAAAGCGAACGCACCGTGGCGCTGGAAACGTTGGCGCGCAGGCTGCCGCGCGGATCGGTGTTCTTGAACAGGTAGGAGATCGGGTCGGAGATTTGCATCTCATACCAGACGCCGATGCCCATCGGCGCGCCTTCCTCGCTGTTGACCGACTGGCTGCGGAGATATTCTTGATCGAGCCGCAGGTCGAGCACGTAGCACTTGCCGAAAAAATGCACGATGAAAGCCGCCGGTCCGAGCGCGATGGGCAGGAAGTGCAAACCCGGTTCGGCAAGGATCGCGCGCACCTTGCCGAAGAGCATGTAAACCCGGCAGGTGCGTTCTTCGACGATGGTGTAAATCCCGAAGCTGCGGACGAAGAAAAAGAAGAGCGGCGCGAGGATAAAGCACGCGACGAACGTGAAAAAAGCGGCGGCGAGGAATTGCATGAAATGGTCCTTGAAAATGGGTCAGCCTTTTGCGCCGAGAAAGATCTGTTTCGCGCGGCCATACAAGCCGAGCCGGACGCTGCGCACATACGCTGCGAGCACGTGCGGGTCGTCACCGCCGCCGAGCATTTCTTCCAACTGCTGTGCGAGCGATTTGATCGGCGCGACCTCGGCTTGCGCCTTGAGCGTTTCGATCTCCACGGCACGGCGTGAGAGCACGATTTTTTGATCGGCGCCCGCCTGCGCGAGTGAGATGTCGCTGGAAACTTGATTGTGCGCGGTGTTGATCGCCGCCAGCGCGCTCTCGACTTCCGACGGCGGGTCGATGCCGGTGATGAGCGACGCGTCGAGCACCACGCCGTAGCGCGCGGCGCTCGAGCGGCACTCGGCATCCATGTATTCGTTGAGGTCGCGCAGGTTTTTGCGCAGGTCGTTGATCGACACGCCGCTGACTTCCATGCCGCTGCTCGCCGCCGCCGGAGCCGCCACGGCTGCCGAAGCCATCGGCGCATTTCCCTGCCCCGGCACCGGCGGCGACAACGCTCCCGCGGCGTCGTCCGGCACGGCGGCCACGGTGATCGGCTTCGCCTCAAAGCTCGCGATGCGCTGGCGCAAGACGCTCACGAAATAAGCCATCACATGCACGACCGGCTGCTTCACGCCGAAGAGGTAGGCGTAGAGATTATTCTCGCTGACGCGAAAACGAATCTGCCCGGTCAAGCCGGTGTTGAGCTGGTCTTTCGTCACGGCCTCCAGCTCTGTGCCGTTCGCGTTGGCGGCGCGATTTTCGAGATCGAGCGCCATGTTCATCGTCGTCGTCGCCACGGAAACTTTGTAAACTTTTTCCCACGGCATTTTGAGATACGGCCCGCCGGGGCCGATGATGCGCAGTTGCGGATAGATGTAACGCTCGCGTTCCTCGGGCCGGAGGAATTGGCCCAGCGCCGGATCGTCGAGCGTGGTGCGCTGGCCGTCGAGCCGTTGCGCGCGGCCGAAGGAGGTTTTCACTGCGCGCTCGTTTTGGTTGACGGTATAAAACCCCGCGAGCAGGTAGCGCACGACGAACCAGGCCAGGAAGCCAAAGATCAAACCGAGGAGGATGGACATATTAAAAAAGCATTGCTGACGCGGGCGCCAACGCGGTGAGCTAAGCAAAAGCCGCGCGGCGTGAACAGGTTTTTACGCATTGACGCCGCGGCGAACTGCCGCTAACCGGACACGCGCAAGTTGCTCCCGTCCGATTCGTCATGCCCAGTCGTCCCGCCGTCGTCGTCACCACCATCTCGCCGCCCAACGAAGTCCTGCGCGCGATCGCGCAAGGCAGCGCCGCCGCCGGCTGGGATTTTCTCGTCATCGGTGATACGAAAAGCCCGGCGGACTTTGCGCTCGCCGACGCCGATTTTTTTGATGTTGCCCGCCAGCACGCCGAAGGTGGGAAATTCGCCGCGCTTTGTCCGACGCGGCATTATGCGCGCAAGAACATCGGCTACCTGCTCGCCATCGCGCGCGGCGCACCGTTCATCCTGGAAACCGACGACGACAACATCCCGCGGCCGGCGTGGTTTTCGCGCGAACGCTCCGTGGAAATCCGCGCGCCGCGGCTCGCGCTCGACCCGCCCGGCTGGGTCAACGCGTATCGCTATTTTTCCGACGCGCCGATCTGGCCGCGCGGTCTGCCGCTCGACGAAGTGCGCGCCGCCTTGCCGGCTGATTTTGACGCGCTGCCCGTCGCCTCCGCGCCTTGCCCGATCCAGCAAGGGTTGGCCGACGAAAACCCGGACGTGGACGCGCTCTACCGCTTGCTGCATCCGCTGCCGCAAAATTTCCGCGCCGACCGTCGGCTCATCCTCGGCGCTGGCGCGTGGTGTCCGTTCAACAGCCAAAACACCTGCTGGTGGCCGGCGGCGTTTCCGCTTTTGTATCTGCCCGCGCACTGCTCGTTTCGCATGACCGACATCTGGCGTTCTTTCGTCGCGCAGCGCATCGCGTGGCTCAACGGCTGGAGCATTCTTTTCCACGAACCCCACGTCTGGCAGGAACGCAACGCGCACGATTTGATGCGCGATTTCGCCGACGAAGTGCCCGGCTATTTGCACAACCGCGCCATCGCCGCCGCGCTCGATGCTTTGCCG
>JAFAXH010000080.1 GCA_019241085.1 Verrucomicrobiota bacterium
ATCCATTTGCTCCCGGATGCGCTCCCAATCTGCTTCGCTGGCGATGCTCATCGGTTCGCCTCCCGCGTCGCATCGAGGATCGCCAGCAGCCGCCCGGCGGAAATGCCATCGGACTCGGGCAGCCCCGCCTCTGCCGGGCAACGCCGCAGAAGCGCCCGTGCGTTCTCGAAGGAACGTTTCGCGTCGGTCGCTCGTCCGCGCCGTTGCATGAGATTGCCGAGGGCAAAGTGCGCGACGACAAAATCCTGGTCGAGAAACAGCGCGCGCTTGAGCGATGCCGCCGCCTCGTCCAGCGCGCCTTGTTCCTGCAAGATCATGCCGCGCAGATAATGACTGGCGGCATCGAGCTTGTGAAGCGCAATCGCCTGGTCGCAAGCCGCCAGCGCCTCGCCGAGCCGGCCTTCATTGGCCAGCGTCCGCGCCTTGGCCGAAGGCGCCGGTGCTGCTGCTTCTGGCAGCGATGGCGCGAGCAATTCTGAACTGGATGCGGCGGAAGATGAGGTTGATGAAACCAGCGTGTGACTGACTTCCAGCGGCACCGCCGGCGCAGGCAGATCGAGCCGCGGAGGTGGCAAGTTTTTTCGATAGACAACCGTGCCCGGAAAATTCGCCGCCGTGAAATTGGCAAACAGCTCCGGCGACGCCTCCGTCGCGCTCGCAAAGAGCCAGCCGCCATGGACGAGCGCGCGATGCAGATTGCCGACGACACGCCGGGCCTGTTCGCGCGCGAAATACATCACCACATTGCGGCAGAAGATCACGTCCATCGCGTTCGTGGAGTTTCCGAGCGACGGATAGACATCTTCGACAAAATTCAGGCACGCGAACGTGACCAGTGTTTTGATCCACGGCGCAATTGCGAACCGGCGGCCATTGTCCGTTTGGTGGAAATAGTCGCGCTGGATTTCCGCCGGCAGCCCGCGGAAGGACCACTGGCTGTAAATGCCCTCGGCTGCTTTGTGGAGAAATCGCGGGTTGAGGTCCGTGCCGAGAATGGAGATTTGCCATTCACGCCACTTTGGCACGGCACGGGTCACAGCGATGGCGATGGAATACGCTTCCTCTCCCGTGCAACAGCCGGCGCTCCAGATTCTCAGCCGCCTCGCACCGCTCCGCTGCGGCTCGTGGACAATCTCCGGCAACACGTGCATTTCGAGAGCTTCAAACGCCTTGGGTTCACGAAAAAAATAGGTTTCGCCAACGGTGAGGTGCGCCGCGAGCAGGTCGATCTGTCGCGGCTGTGCCTTGGCGCCAACCAGCCACTCCGCGCATTGCTGCACGTCGTCGAAACCCAGCTCCGGCGCCGCCGCGCGCACGCCGCGCACGAGGTCGGCCCAGCGCTCGGGCGGAAAGTGCAGGCCGAGCCGTGTCTCGACGGAACGGCTCAACCGTGCCACGAGGGAGTCGGGCAGCGGCGGCGGCGACTTGATGCCGTTCATTTAATGCTCCATTGCGATCTGCAACCTCTCGGCTTCATCCATGGTCAGAAAGCGGTCGATGTCGTGAACGAGAATGAGGTCCCCATCGAGCTTCATCACGCCCTCGACGGCACCGAAATTCGGCAGGATGCTCGCCGCCGGCGTGACGTTCGCCTCCCCGCGTCGCACGACTCCGCCCACGGCGTCCACCACCAGCGCGACCTCACGCCGCCGGGTGCGTGCGATGATAAACTGGTCGCTGATCCGCAACTCGCGCGAGGGCATTCCACAACGGACGCGCGGATCGAACACCGGCAGAATTTTGCCCTGCACATTGATGACCCCGCGCACGCCGGCTGGTGCATCCGGCAACGGGGCGATTTCGACCGCGCCCACCACGCGGTCCACCGCGCCGAGGCACATGGCAAAGTGGTGCTCGTCTAGGGTAAAGATGACGAGCGCGTCGGAGAGCGAGCCACTCATTTTGCAAGGTCAAGAATGTCACCGCGTCCTCCCACAGTCCAGTCTCACGCAAGCGGCATTTGAGTTTCGCCGCAAGTGCGGGTCGCGCTTGGGAGGACCTATCAGACGATCAATGGCTTCGGAGGATGCTTCAACGAACTGGGCTGGGTCGCCGTGGGCAAGGCACCGCAGCCGACCGCAAACAAGTGCTCGCCGCCCTTTTTTGCGACGACGGCTGTGCATTCATGCTGGCGCGCCTGCCCATTGGGGCGAGTGACTTCGCCCTCGATGCTTATTCGCTCGACGACACGCCGGGCGATCTCGAGCTGCGCGATTTCTCCATGGAGCGCGATCAAATCGAGGAGGCCATTAACGAGGTGCGCGCGATGCTGCCTCCGCCGTCGGCTGGCGTGGCCGGAACTTAGGGGGACTGGGGCGGCTGGTCGAAGATCGAGTTCGAGAACCGGTTCCTGCATTGCTTTGGTCCCTTGGTCGTCATGGACGCGAAGAAACACCTCAAGGTGGACTGGATTAAGCCGCACCGGGAAGACGTGAAAGCGGGAGTCCGGGCAGCGGTCAAAACCGTTTTGCGCCAACGCGGAGTGAAAGCTGAACACCTGAAAACGCTCACGCCACAGGTAATCATCCAAGCCGAGGCATTGTTCCGTCAGTGGCTGTTGGCGGCGTGAAGGCAGGCAGCTTCATAAACCTTCCGCAAACCTCAACAAATATCCAGACAACTCGCTGAGTTTATTGTCAGCTTCGTTGGCAGAAAGGAAATCGCTGAACATAACTACCTTATTTTCAAAAGATTGGAGGCGAGGGGAGTCGAACCCCTGTCCTCGCGGCTGTCCGCGCCCACTTCTACATGTTTAGCCGGTGTCTGGTTTAAGAAGCGCGATGGTCAACGGCGACGAACACGCTTCCGAGCGGCCACGAAATTTTCTCACCCGCAGCGCGGTCACCCCGCCGCTAAGGCCAGCCTGCTGTCCACATCCCCGGCCGTAGCAGGCGTCCAGCCGGGAACGCTCGCAGTCAATTAAGCCGCGAGAGCGAGATCGTTGCGATCTGCGTTTATTTGTTTTGACGCGACGTTTAACGAGGCCAACGCGTCCTCCTCGACATGCCGTCTGCGCTTCCGACCGTGAGTCGAAGCCAATACGCCCCCGTTTTCTTTCGGAGAAGGGCAAAATACCTCGCTCCGGCGCGGGCGCAAGCGGGCAGGCGCGCATTTTCCTGCCGCAAATCGGCGCGGCTTGGGTTAAGGTGCCGGGCATTATTCCATCATGCGGATTTCCAAGAAATGTGAATACGCCTTGCGCGCGCTCTTTGCCATTGCCCGGGGGAGTGGTGGGGGCAGCGGCAGCGGAGCCGCAGCCGGCGCGGTTGCGCTCGGCCGGCAGTTTCAAATTCACGACCTTTCGCGGCAGGAAGGCATCCCGGTGAAGTTTCTCGAGCAAATCCTGCTCGCGTTGCGTCACGCGGGCATCCTCGCGAGCAAGCGCGGGGTCGGCGGCGGCTACCAATTACGGCGCGCGCCGGACGAGATTTCGGTGGGGGAAATCATCCGTCTGATGGACGGACCGCTCACTACGCCGGAAGCGGCCGGGTTGGCGCCGGCGGGGTCGGCGGCGCGCGCGTTGCCACCCGGCGGCGCAAGCGTTGGGCGCGGGCTGGCGCCCTTTCATTTCCTGATGCGGGAACTGCACGAGGAGGTGGCGGCGATCATTGATAATCTCACTCTCGGCGATGTCCTGGGGCGGGTGCCCGAGAGCCACACTGCCTTGAGTTTTGAGATTTAAGACCCGCAGGCCGGGGCCAGGCTAACGTCTCGAAGCGCGGTGGGCGCGCAGCCGCCGGGCGAAGTCGCGAGCGGCAGTGTCGAGCAGCGCGCGCAAACCCTCGGCAGAGACGCAGCTCTGCGCGCCGAAAGTCAGGGCCGTTTGCGCCTCCATGCGGTCGCTCGTCGCCACGGTAAGCCGGTGGGTCGCGCCGTATTTGGCCACGAGCCGCTCGACGATGTCATCGGCCGTGCGTCCCGCCGGCGCGTAGAAAATCTGCACGCCGCCCGGCTCCGTGGCTTCGCTGGCGCGCTTGCCCGAGCCGCGGCCGTCGAAGACCACGACCACGCGCACGCCGCTGTGATCTTGATAATCGGTGAGCGTGCGCACCAAGGCCGCGCGCGCCGCGCCCGTGCGCTGGGCGTGCAGTGCGCGCAACTCCGGCCAGGCGAAGATCACCGAGTGGCCGTCCACGATCAAATACTCGCGGGCGGCGGAGGACATCGCTTTGAATAAATCAAAAAATCAGCGCTCAGCGCCGGCGAGACGCGGTCAACTGCCGCTCGCGGGCGGGCTGCAGGTTGCGGGTTCGGTCGCCGCGGCTGGCGCAGGGGTTTCCGCCGCCGCGGCAGCAGGAGTTGGAGCGGAGTCGCTCTCCGCGGGCGGAGACGCTGCTGCGGGCGCGGTTTTTTTTGGGGCACGCTTCTTCGGCGCCGGTTTTTCGGTGGCCGCCGCCGGCGCAGGCGCGGCGGGTTGCGGCTTTTTGGGCCGGGAGACTTTGGCCTTGACCGTTGCTTTGCTCGCGGCCATCTTGCGCGCCACGTAAGCCTTCCGGCGGCGGCGCTTGATTGTTTTGTTATATTGCTTGCCCATGTTTGTCGGAGGGAATGGTGGAAATACTCGCGGAGCTTCAGATTTGCTCGCCACACCTTTAGGCGGCAGGGTGCTCGGGTGGCAAGCCCAATAGGGGGAAACGGTCGGTGAAGCTCGATAAAAAGCAGCTTTGCCGCGCGGCTTCTCCCGGTGACTCGCCGACTCGTTGTCTGCTGTTTCGTTGATCGCGGGGCGGGCGAGCGTCGCCTTCACAGGAACTTTTTAGCATAAACCGATTTTTCAATTGCATGGATAAGATTCGCAACATCGCCATCATCGCCCACGTCGATCACGGCAAGACCACGCTCGTCGATTGCCTCCTGCGCCAGAGCGGGACGTTTCGCTCCAACCAGAAGGTCGAGGAGCGCGTGATGGACTCAATGGATTTGGAACGGGAGAAGGGCATCACGATCCGCGCCAAGAACGCGGCGTTTCAATACCACGGCTACCACGTCAACATCGTCGATACGCCAGGCCACGCTGATTTTGGCGGCGAGGTGGAGCGGATCATGAGCATGGTCGATGGCGTGCTGCTCGTGGTCGATGCGTACGACGGCCCGCAGGCGCAGACGAAGTTTGTGTTAAAAAAAGCGCTGGAACGCGGTGCCAAAGCCATCGTGGTCATCAATAAAATCGACCGCGAAAACGCCCGTCCGCACAAGGTGCTCGACATGGTGTTTGACCTGTTCGTGGAACTCAACGCCACGGATGCGCAGCTCGATTTTCCCATCGTCTATGCGTCGGCCAAAGCCGGCTACGCGATGCGCGAGATCGGGCAGGACTCGCGCGACATGACGCCGCTTTACGAGACGATCATCAAGGAAGTGCCGCCGCCGGAAATCGGCAAGGAATCGTATTTTCAAATGCTCGTGTCGAACCTCGACTACAGCGACTATCTCGGCCGCATCGCCTACGGGCGCATCCTGACCGGGCGCGTCTGCGTCGGCGACTCGGCGGTTTGCGTCCACGGCGACGGCCGGCGCGAACGGACGAACGTGACGGCGCTCTTCAGCCACGAGGGATTGCAGAAGGTGGAAATCAAATGCGCCAGCGCCGGAGACATCATCGGGCTGTGCGGTTTTGAAGATGTCTTCATCGGCGAGACGATCACCGACACCGAAGAGCGCCCGGCGCTGCACTTCGTGGACATTGATCCGCCGACGATCACGATGGGCATTCTCGTCAACGACGGACCGCTGGCAGGGCGTGAGGGCAAGCTTGTCACCGCGCGCAACATCAAAGAGCGGCTCGTGCGCGAGACGCGCACGAACGTCTCGTTGCAAGTCACCGACACGGACACGGCGGGTGCGTTCGAGGTCAAGGCGCGCGGTGAGATGCAAATCGCGATCCTGGTCGAACAAATGCGACGCGAAGGCTTCGAAGTGCTCGTTTCGCGGCCCGAGGTCATCTACAAACGCGATGCCGCCGGCAGCTTGCTGGAGCCTTACGAATCGCTCTCGGTCGATGTGCCGAACGACAACCTCGGCGACATCCTGCAATCGCTCGCCAGCCGCAAGGCGGAGATCACGAACATGGTGCATCACAGCCACAGCGTCGGCATCGAGGCGGTGATCCCAACCCGCGGCTTGATTGGCTTCGAGACCGACCTCGTCAACGTGACGAAAGGCATGGGCATCGCCAGCCATTTGTTCAAGGAATACGGCCCGCACAAAGGTGAGATTCCCAGCCGCAATAACGGTGTGCTCGTGGCGATGGAAGGCGGCGTCAGCACCGCCTACGCGCTCGACACGATTCAGGAGCGCGGCCGGCTATTCATCGGGCCGCAGGCCGAAATTTACGAAGGCATGATCGTCGGCGAAAATGCGCGTCCCGACGACCTGCCGGTGAATCCGTGCAAGGCGAAAAAATTGACCAACATGCGCAGCCAGGGCGACGGCAAAGGCATCTCGCTCGCCCCGCCCTTGGAGATGACTTTGGAACGGTCGCTCGAATACATCGCGCCAGACGAATACGTCGAGGCAACGCCGAAATCGCTGCGGCTGCGCAAGAAAATTCTGCAAGCGCACCTGCGCAAACGCGCGAGCAACAACGCGATGGCGTGAGGTTTTTTCTGAAAACCTAATCTTAATCGTAATCTTTATCCTGGCCTCCGCCGGCCGCCGGAAGCACCGTTCGCGCGTTGCGAGCGCAGAAGGACTAGGATTAGGTTTATGATTAGACCAAGATTAAGACCTTAAGAGTTCGTGTTGACACCCACCCCGGCATCGCGTTAATTTCCACATCGTCGCTTCCGGTGTCTCTCGGACGCAGCCGCCAAAATCCTTCCTTTCCGGCGGTGGTTTCTTTGTCCCAAGCAGGGCGTTTGCCGCCGACTGGACCGCGACTTTCGTCCCCTTCGCAGTGTTTTCCACAGCAGCAGTAGCAGCATAATTTTTTATTTCAGCCGGCACTTTTGCCGACGCGGTGCAGTTGTCGTTTCTCCCTCGCTATGGCGGGTCATTCCAAATGGTCAAAAGTTAAGCGCATCAAAGGGCCGCTCGATGTGAAGCGCGGCGCGATGTTTTCGAAGCTGGTGAAAGAAATCAGCGTCGCGGCGCGCGTCGGCGGGGGCGACCCGGAGGGGAATCCGCGATTGCGCTCGGTCATCGAGACGGCCCGCGCGCAAAACATGCCGAAGGACAACATCGAGCGGGCCATCAAAAAAGGCACCGGCGAACTGGAAGGCGCGCATTTTGAAGAAGCGACCTATGAGGGTTACGCGCCGGGCGGCGTGGCCGTCATCGTCGAAGCGGCGACCGACAACAAGAACCGCACGGCGGCGGATTTGCGCAGCATTTTTTCCAAAAACCACGGCAGCATCGCGGCGCCGGGCAGCGTTTCCTACATGTTCCACAAAAAAGGGCAATTCGTCATCCCGCGCGGTGCGACGGAGGAGGAGCGCCTTTTGGAATTGACGCTCGATGCCGGCGCGGAGGATTTGCAGGCCGAGGCCGAATACTTTGTCCTGACCGCACCGCCGGATCGTTTTTACGCGGTTGGCGAGGCGCTGAAAAAAGGCGGCGTCACGCCGGAGAGTCAGAAGCTCACCTTTGTGCCGGACATCACCGTGGCCGTGAACGACGAGCCGACCGCGGCGCAGGTGCTGCGACTCTACGAGGCGCTCGACGAGCACGAGGACATCCAGCACGTTTATTCCAATTTCGATATTCCCGAAGACCTTCTTGCCCGGTTGGAAACGTGAGTCCTTCCCATCCTGGGTGAATGTTTTTAATCCACCCACTTTTGCCGTGGGCGTTGCCATTTCCAGTTCAAGCCAGCTTCCGCGGCGTGCGCCGTTTTGGGAGCGATGTTTGTCGAAGCCCCGTTAGTCAGACCGTTGCTTTTTACTAAAAAATTTTCTCATGCCAGAACACGAAGACACCTCCACCTTGCCTGCCGCCGCCGAGTCCGCGGCGTCCGCAGCCGAGCCGAAAAAACCGTCGCGCGCTCGCCGCAAGCCGGCCGCAGCCGCGCCGAATCGCCGCCGTGCGAAAAGCGCTCGCGAGGACAATCCTGAGCCGACACAGGAGGCTGGCGCTGCGGCGGTGGAAAGTGTCGCGGACGATTTGCCCCGCTCGCCGTCGCCGGTCCAGGAGGAAGCTCCGGCCGAACCAGCGCCAGCAGCCGGTGCCGATCCGCAGACGCGCGTGGAGACGCGGGTGCTCACGTCGTCGCAGGTGAACGCTCTGGAAGCCAGGACTGCCGCGGTTTTTGGCACGCCGGCGCAGGAGCAAATGCCCCCGCCAGCGCCAACGGTTTCAACCCATCCCGAGCCGAGTGATAGCCGCAGCGCGGATGACGCTATGCAGAGTGCAACGCATTCGGATTCTGCCGAGCCGCCACCCGCAGGACGGCCGTTCCCGCCGCGGCAGGCGCAGCACGGATTCCGTCGGCATTACGAACCACACGGCCAGCGCGACCGTGGGCAGTTTTCGGGCGGCGGCCATCGTTCGCAACAGCAGCCGCCGGCGGGCGGTGGCGGAGGCGGCGACCAACGTTCAGGCGGGCCTTATGCGCAGGATGGCGGGCAGGGCGGAGGTTTCGCCAACCGTCCCGCGGAACCGCAATTCGCCGAAGGGATCGTCGAGGTTTCAGGGAAGGGCTTTGGTTTCCTGCGTGAAGCCAAACGCAACTACGTGCAGACGCCGAGCGACACGTTTGTGACGCCCGAAGTTTGCCGGCGTTACAACTTGCGCGACGGCGTTTTCATCAAGGGCGAAATCCGCCGTTCCTCGCGCGGCCCGCAGCTCTTTCGACTGACGGAAATTTACGGCGAAGACCCGGAGAAATTCCGCAACCTGCCCAACTTCGAGGAGCTGACGACAATCAACCCGCGCCAGCGCATCAAGCTCGAAACCGTGCCCGAGCGTTACACGACGCGCGTGATGGATTTGATGACGCCGATTGGCAAAGGCCAGCGCGGCCTCATCGTCGCGCCGCCACGCACGGGCAAGACGACCCTCCTTCAGCACATCGCCGAGGCCGTGGTGAAAAATCATCCGACGATGAAGCTCATCATCTTGCTCGTGGACGAGCGGCCGGAGGAGGTGACGGAAATCCGCCGCGCCGTGCCCGAGGCGGACATCATGGCCAGCTCGAACGACAGCGATTTGAAGAGTCACACGCGCATCGCCACGCTCGCGATGGACCGCGCGAAGCGGCTCGTCGAAGCGGGCAAGGACGTGTTCATTTTGCTCGACTCGATCACGCGCGTCGCCCGCGCTTTCAACAACGCGATGGGCGGCGGCGGGCGCACCGGCTCGGGCGGTCTCGACGTGCGCGCGATGGAAATTCCGAGAAAAATTTTCGCCGCCGCGCGCAACACGGAAGAAGCCGGCAGCCTCACCATCATGGCCACCGCCTTGATCGAGACCGGCTCAAAAATGGACGAGGTGATTTTCCAGGAGTTCAAAGGCACCGGGAACATGGAACTCGTGCTCGACCGCAAGATCAGCGACATGCGCGTTTATCCCGCGGTGGATATTTTCCTGTCCGGCACGCGGCGCGAAGAGCTGTTGCTCCAGGAATGGGAGCTGCACAAGATCAACGTCATCCGCCGCGGCCTCGCCGGGCACAAACCGATCGAGGCCATTGAGCGGCTGCTGAGTTTTCTGAAAAAATTCCCGACCAATTCGCAGATGCTCGCCAGCCTTCCGGGCTGAGTGGCGCGCGCAGAAGTTGCCCGCGAAAGACGCGAAAGGACGCGAAAAAAAGAAGCAGGAAAAACTCTTTTTATTTTCGCGTCCTTTCGCGTATTTCGCGGGCATCCCCATTCTCGTGCGCATCGCGATTGTCAGCGAAAGCAACCGCCAGATCGGCGGGATCGAAACCTACCTCGAAGCCGTCGCGCCGCGCCTGCTCGCGCGCGGACACGACCTCGCGTTTTTTCCCGGCACGGATGGCGGTGACTTGCACCGGCCGGCGATCCATTTGCCTGCGGAAATTCTCCGCTGGCCGCCGGCGGCGGGACGCGAAGCGGAGGCGCTCGCCGCGTTGCGCGCTTGGCGGCCGGACGTGCTCTTTGCGCACACGCTGCACGATCAAAAATTGGAAGCCGCGGTGCAACGCGTGGCGCCGACCGTGTTCTTCGCCCACGCGTATTACGGCACTTGCCTGAGCGGCTTCAAATCCCACTGGTTTCCGGCGCCGCGCGTTTGCAGCCGGCGGCTCGGACCGGCGTGTTTGCTGCACTATTTTCCGCACCGTTGCGGCGGGTGGAATCCGCTGACGGCGCTCTCGCTTTATCGCTTGCAACACGAGCGGCTGCGCAATCTCCGCGCCTGCGCCGCTCTCGTCGTGCTCAGCGCGCACATGGCCGAGGAATATCGCCGGCACGGCTTCTCGACGCACGTTCTGCCGCCGTGGTTTGAACCCGACATCGACTCCGACAGCGACGGCCCGGTGGAAGATGAGGAATTGCGCCTGCTTTTCCTGGGTCGTTTGCAAAAATTAAAAGGACCGCAGGCGTTGCTCGATGCCTTGCCGCGCGTCGCCGCCGCGTTGCCGGCGCGCTTTGCGCGAGTTCGCTGCACGTTGGCGGGAACGGGCGAAATGGAAGCCGCGTTGCGCGCGCGGACAGCCGCCTTGAGCGCGGGCGACGCACGCATCCGGGTCGAGTTTCCCGGCTGGGTCGATGCCGCCGCACGCCAAGCATTCCTGCGCGCGGCTCACCTGCTCGTCGTGCCGAGCTTGTGGCCGGAGCCATTCGGACTCGTCGGCCTGGAAGCCGCTGCGTTCGGCGTGCCCGCAGTGGCTTGCAATGTCGGCGGCGTGCGCGATTGGCTGGAAGACGGCGTCAGCGGGCGGCTGGTGTCGGCTACGCCGCGGGCGTTGGCTGCTGGCATCATTTCCGCCGTGCGCGATCCGGCGGACTATCAGCGGCTGCGCGCGGGTGCGCGGGCGCGCGTCGCCCGGCTCGACGCCCCGGCGCACGTCATTCGGTTGGAAGAAATTTTCGCCGCAGCAGCGGCGGGCTGTGCGGTCGCAAGCAGCTAAGGACGGCTCGCCGCAGCCGTCCTTGATTTAATCATTGGGACGTTTCGGCGAGCCGTCCCTGCCGCAAAGCGTCCCTACTTGGACGTTCGCCTTGGTAAAAACAACTTCTCGGCTATCATCGCCATCACGATGATGCCCGCTATTTCACCTGCCGCCGACTGCGCCGCGAAGCGCACCAAGATTGTCGCCACGCTGGGGCCTGCCTGCGATACGGAGGAAGTCTTGCAGGCGATGATTCGCGCCGGGCTGAACGTCGTGCGCATCAATTTCTCGCACCAGAAAGATGCCAACGCCTTGCAACAATTGCTCGCGCGCGTCCGCGCCGCCGCCGACGCGGTGGGCGTGCCGGTGGCGATTCTCGGCGACTTGCGCGGACCGCGCATCCGCGTGGGCGAGATGACCGGCGGCGCGATCACGCTGGCCACTGGCGCAGAGGTGGTCGTTTCGCCGCAGGCGGGAATTCTCGGCACGCCCGAGCGCATCGGCACCACGTTCCCAGCGCTGGCTGGCGACGTGCATCCGGGCAATACGCTGTTGCTCGACGACGGCAATTTGCGCCTGACGGTGCGCGAGGTGCGCGCGGACGGCGAGATTCTCTGCACCGTCACGCGCGGCGGCATTCTCTCCAGCAACCGCGGCATCAACCTGCCCGGCCAGCGCGTTTCCTTGCCGTCGTTGACGGAAAAAGATTTTGCCGACATCGACCTGGCCATCGCGCACGGCTTCGATTTTCTCGCGCTTTCCTTTGTGCAATCCGTCGAGGACGTGCGCGCGTTGAATGCGCACCTGCGCGGGCGCGGCGCGCCGATCCCCGTCATCGCCAAGATTGAAAAAAAAGGCGCGCTCGACGACATCGCGGCCATCGCCCGCGAAGCCTACGGCGTGATGGTCGCCCGCGGCGATCTCGCGTTGGAAATGAGCCTGCCCGACGTGCCGATTGCGCAGAAACGGATCATCGCCATCTGCCGGCGCGCCGCCTGTCCGGTCATCACCGCGACCCAGATGCTCGAGTCGATGACGCACGCGCCGAAGCCGACGCGCGCCGAAGCAACCGACGTGGCGAACGCGATCTTCGACGGCACCGACGCGGTGATGCTCTCCGGCGAATCCGCCATGGGTCAGTATCCGGTGGAAACCGTCGCCGTGATGTCGGCCATCGCGGCGCGGGCCGAGGCGGCGTGGCTGAGCGGGGAATTGCCCGGCCCCGTGCCGTTGGAAATCCTCCACGCCGATACGGAAACGACCGTCGCCTATGCGGCCGAGCAGATCGCCTGCGAACAGGACGCGCACGCGATCATCACCCACACCACCAGCGGCTCGACCACGCGACGGGTCGTTTGCCATCGCCCGCCGATGCCGGTGCTGGCGCTGTGCGAACGACCGGAAACGCGCCGCCGGCTGGCGTTGAGCTGGGGCGTCGAGAGCGAGCTGACCGAACCCATTGAAGGCACCGCGCACATGGTCGAGATGGCGATGCGTAGCGCCGTGCGGCGCTGCGGCGCGCGGCCGGGCGACAGCGTGGTGATCGTGGCGGGAACTCCTTATGGCGTCAGCGGCAAAACGAATTTGATCAAGGTCGAGCAGGTGCCGGCGCTCAACGTCACGGAGCCGGGGCCGGCGCCGTAGCGTTGGCTCCGCCGCAGTCGGCCCAATCAGCGCGCGGCCGCCGTCGAAACGGGCTTGCTGCTTTCCCCGGCCGCGAGCGGCAGCGGACGCTGAATGCGGTCGAGCAGAGCGCGGAGTTCGGCGACGATGAAATCGAGCGCCGTCTGTTGCGTGACTTCCGCCGGCGCGTCGCCCGCGAGCACTTCCAGGTGCAACGCGCGCGCCGCGTAGAGGCGGACAACTTCTTCGCGCGTCAGTTCGAGCAAGTCGAGAAAGCTCGCACGCGCGGCAGCCAATTCAGCGGCGGATTCCCAGCGTGGGCTGGGGATGGGCACCTGCTCGGGCGTGCGGAAGAGCAGGGCCTTGGTGGCAATGGGCGGACGCGCGCCGCGTTGCTGACAGCTTGCCTCGGCGTCGGACAAAATCGTCCGCCAGCGCCGCCCGTTGTCGCCCGGTTCAA
>JAFAXH010000163.1 GCA_019241085.1 Verrucomicrobiota bacterium
CTATTTTTCCGACGCGCCGATCTGGCCGCGCGGTCTGCCGCTCGACGAAGTGCGCGCCGCCTTGCCGGCTGATTTTGACGCGCTGCCCGTCGCCTCCGCGCCTTGCCCGATCCAACAAGGGTTGGCCGACGAAAACCCGGACGTGGACGCGCTCTACCGGCTGCTGCAAACGCTGCCGCAAAATTTCCGCGCCGACCGCCGGCTCATCCTCGGCGCTGGCGCGTGGTGTCCTTTCAATAGTCAAAACACCTGCTGGTGGCCGGCGGCGTATCCGCTCCTCTACTTGCCCGCGCACTGCTCATTTCGCATGACCGACATCTGGCGCTCGTTCGTCGCGCAGCGCATCGCGTGGCTCAACGGCTGGAACATTCTTTTCCATGAACCCGACGTTTGGCAGGAGCGCAACGCGCACGACTTGATGCGCGATTTCGCCGACGAAGTGCCCGGCTATTTGCACAACCGCGCCATCGCCGCCGCGCTCGACGCTTTGCCGCTCGCCGTCGGCGCCGACCTCGGCACGTTGTCGGAAAATTTGCGGCTCTGCTACCGCACGCTCGTCGCGCGCGGCTGGGTCGGCGCGGACGAATTGCCGCTGCTCGAGGCGTGGCTGGCCGACCTGGCGGGCGCGCTTGGTTGAAAGAAGAAAGTTGTCGTGAATCATTCTCCCTCCATCCGCCCGTGGGCGGTCGTCGTGCCGCTGGCCAACGAAGCCGCCGATTTCGCGGCGTTCGCCCAGGCGCTCGGCGCGGTGCTCGACACCGAAGGCGGCGGCAACGCCTACCTCGTCGTCGATGGCGCGTCGAAGGACAACACGCGCGCCCTGTGCGACGCGCTCTCGGCGCGCGATCCGCGTTTCATCACCGTCTGGGCGCCGGAAAATAAAAACGTCGTCGATGCCTATCTGCGCGGCTTCCGCGCGGCCTACGACGCCGGGCACGAATTCATCGTCGAAATGGACGCCGGCCTCAGCCACGATCCCGCGCAGATTCCGCTCTTTGTGCGCGCGCTCGCCGACGGGAACGACTGTGTGTTTGGCAGCCGTTTTTGCCGCGGCGGCACGATGGCCGACAGCCCGTTCTTCCGCCGTTCGCTCTCGCGCACCGGCACGATCCTGGCGAACGCTCTGCTCGGCTCGCGGCTGGCCGACATGACGAGCGGCTTCGAGGCGTTCCGACACCAGACGCTCGGCGCGCTCCTGGCGTATCCGCTGCGTTCGCGCGCGCACTTTTATCAAACCGAAGTGCGCTACCTTCTGCGACACCGACGGCAGGCCGAACTGCCGATCTCCTATCGCGCGCCAAGCAACAGCGTTTCCAAAAAAGCCATCCGCAACGCGCTCGAAACGCTGCTCTATTATTTCGCCCAACGCCTGCGTGGCCGGGCGGCGGCGATTTGATTGGCTTTGATTTTTTAACCAAACGGGCCTCGCGCCAAGGACGCCAAGCCGCAAAGGAGGAGCAAGTAGCGGCCGAATTCTTTTCTTCTGTCATCCCGAGCGAAGTCGAGGGACCTCTCATTGCCTGCCTTGGCTCGCGGCGCGCACTGAGAGCATTGCGAGTGTCCACCGAGCCAGACAATCAGCAAGAGGTCCCTCGACTTCGCTCGGGATGACAAAAGGAAAATCGCGGCAATAACGCGCGCGGCGCAATTTTTAATTTTCCCCACTTTCTGTTTCTTCTTCCTTTGCGGATTTGCGTCCTTGGCGCGAGGCCCGTTTGACCGCCTCATGCCCAACCGTTAGCGTCGCAGCATGACGACCGTTTCCCCCCGGTCGGAACCGGCTGTTGCCACGATTGTTCCGTCCCCCGCTCCACCGCTTTCACGCCGCCGCAAATTACCGCCGCATCCCGTTCTGGCCAGTTTGTCGCGGCACGTTTTGCTCGATGGCTTTGGCATCGTCATCGACCTCGACCGCAGCCGCGGCTGCCGACTTTACAATTGCGTCAGCGACCGTCCGCTGCTCGATCTATACGGCTTTTTTGCGTCGATGCCGGTCGGGTTTAATCACCCGGAATTCGACCGCCCCGAAGTGCAAGCCGAACTCCTGCGCGCCGCGCGCGCGAAGGTCGCCAATTCCGACGTGTATTCGGAGTCTTACGCGCGTTTCGTCGAGACGTTTGCCCGCGTCGCGGGTCTGCCACCGCTGGAGCGATTTTTCTTTGTCGATGGCGGCTCGCTCGCCGTGGAAAACGCGCTCAAAACGGCGATGGATTGGAAAGTGCGCAAAAATCTCGCCGCCGGCCGCGGCGAACGCGGCACCGAGATTTTGCACTTCCGCCACGCCTTCCACGGCCGCAGCGGTTACTGCCTGAGCTTGACGAACACCGATCCTCGCAAGACCGATTTTTTTGCCAAATTCCCCTGGCCGCGCGTGCCCGCGCCGGCGCTCGATTTCACGCTGCCCGCGGCGGCGCGCGAGCGGACGGCGGCCGAGCGCGAGGCGTGCGTCGAAACGGAAATTCGACAAGTCCTCGCCCGGCGCGCGCCCGACGTGGCGGCGATCATCATCGAGCCGATTCAAGGCGAGGGCGGCGACAACCATTTTCGCGGCGAATGGCTGCGCACGCTGCGCAAAATCTGCGATGAAAACGAAGCATTGCTCATCTTCGATGAAGTCCAATGCGGCCTCGGCATCACGGGCAAAACGTGGACGTGCGAGCACTTCGGCGTCACGCCGGACCTGCTGGTTTTTGGCAAAAAAGCGCAGGTCTGCGGCGTCATGGCCGGGCCGCGTCTCGACGAAGTGAAAGACAACTGTTTTCGCCTGCCGAGCCGGATCAATTCGACCTGGGGCGGCAACCTCACCGACATGGTGCGCTCGACGCATTATCTGCGCATCGTCGAACGCGAACGCCTCGTGGAAAACGCCGCGCGCGTCGGCGAGCATTTCCTCGCGCAACTCCAAACGCTCGCCGCCGAACTGCCGCATTGTCTCACCGCGCCGCGCGGGCGCGGCCTGATGCTCGCGTTCGATTTGCCCGACACGGCAGCGCGTGACCGTTTGCACGCGGCGCTCTTCGACGCCGGTCTGCTCGCGTTGCGCTGCGGCGAGAAGTCGATCCGCTTCCGGCCCGTGCTCGACATCAACGCGGCGACGGTTGATGAGGCGATGGAAATTTTGCGCCGCGTCGCGCACCAGCTCGCGGCTTGAAATATTTTGCCATGAACGACGCCGCGTTTTCCCTGCCGACACGCTGGCGATTCGACGCGGAAAATGCCGGCGTTTTTTGCGGCGAATGGCGCGGCGACGGTCCGCTTTTATCAAGCCACAGCCCGATTGACGGCCGCACGCTCGCCGCCGTGCGCACCGCGTCCGCCGCGGATTACGAAGCCACGCTCGCGCGAGCCGTCGTGGCCTTCGCCCGCTGGCGCACCGTGCCCGCGCCCGTGCGCGGCGAGACTGTGCGCCAGCTCGGCCTGGCGTTGCGCGAAGCGAAAGCCGACCTCGCCCGGCTCGTGACTTGGGAGATGGGAAAAATCCTCGCCGAAAGCCTCGGCGAAGTGCAGGAGATGATCGACATCTGCGACTTCGCCGTCGGACTCTCGCGCCAACTGCACGGCCTCACGATTGCCTCCGAACGACCCGGCCATCGCTTGCAGGAACAATGGCACCCACTCGGCCCAGTTGCCGTCATCACGGCGTTTAATTTTCCCGTCGCCGTCTGGGCCTGGAACGCCGCGCTGGCGTGCGTTTGCGGCGACGTGACGATTTGGAAACCGTCGGAAAAAACGCCGCTCTGCGCGCTCGCGGTCACGCAGCTCGCCGAACGTGTTTGCCGCGCGACCGGCGCTGATCCGGCGATCTTCAGCCTGCTCGTCGGCGGCCCGGAAATCGGCCAGCGCCTCGCCGACGATGCGCGCATCCCGCTCGTTTCCGCGACCGGCTCGTGCCGCATGGGCCGACTCGTCGGCGAGAGCGTGCATCGGCGGCTGGGCCGGACGTTGCTCGAACTCGGCGGCAACGGCGCGGTGATCGTCGCGCCGAGCGCCGATCTCGACCTCGCGACGCGCGCGATTTTTTTTGGCGCGATTGGCACCGCCGGCCAGCGCTGCACTTCGACCCGGCGCGTCATCGCGCACCGCGCCGTCGAGCCGGAATTGGAGCGCCGCCTGCGCGCCGCTTACCAATCTTTGCGCCTCGGCAATCCCTTGGAACCAAAAACCCTCATGGGTCCGCTCGTCGATCCGCAGGCCGTGGAAATTTTTCAATCCGCCGTCGTTCGCGCGCAAAAAGAAGGCGGCGAAATTCTCGCGCCCGGCGGCCCGCGGCCGGAACTGGGCGCGTGCTACGCGCTGCCCGCGCTCGTGCGGATGCCGGCGCAAACCGATCTCGTGCGCGAAGAAACTTTCGCGCCCTTGCTCTACCTGCTGACTTACGACGATTTCGCCGAAGCGCTCGCCTGGCACAACGACGTGCCGCAAGGCTTGAGCAGCGCGATCTTCACGAACGATTATCGCGAGGCCGAGGAATTCATCAGCGCCACCGGCAGCGATTGCGGTTTGGCGAACGTCAACGCCGGCACGAGCGGCGCGGAAATCGGCGGCGCGTTTGGCGGCGAAAAGGCGACCGGCGGCGGCCGGGAAAGCGGCAGTGACGCGTGGAAAAATTACATGCGCCGACAGACGAACACGCTCAATTTTTCCCGCGCCCTGCCGCTGGCTCAAGGCATCAAATTTCCGGTCTGAGTCCGAAATTTTGGGACGTTTCGGCGAAAGGTCCCTATCAAAATGCAAGCGGAGCCGCTCTGCCGGTTACTTCCAGCGCCAGACGGGCTGCAAGTTGACCTTCTCGCCCTCGGTGTCGAAGCCGGCAGCTTTGAGCAGGTAGCGCACGCCGTCTTCGCTGTCCATCGTCTCGCGCAGACTGCGCGCGAACAGCTCGATGTATTCCTTGTAAGAATCGAGCGACAGCTTGTGCTCGGCGACATAGGCCGCGAGCGATTCGTCGTGGTGGTCGATGAGCTTGAACAACGCCTCGCGCAAACGCTGGCGCATCACCGGGTCCACCATGAGCTTGAACGGGCTGGCGCCGGCGTGGAGCTGGGCGGGCAGCATCTCGGTTTCAGCGGCCGGAGCCAGGCGCATGAGTTCGTTTTGGTGATGGTGGTTATTGTTGGTTTCGTTTTCCATAAGCCGGTCTCCGGGGGGCTTGGTTTTCTTCTGTTGTGGGCGCATTGAATGCGGGCGACCGGCACCGTTGTCAAACGAATTTGCGACCGCTTTTTTCATGCCAGCGCGCAGGATTTTTCTCTGGTGATTTCCGTTCCCGCCCGCGCCGGCTGGTGTTACTTTGCACACGATTTTCACCCGGCGTTTTCACCCATTTTCCTCGTGTTTCGCTCCCGCTTTTTTTGCTGCGTTTGGCTCTTGGTTTGCGCCGCGATTTTTTGCGGCTGTGGCGATAATAAAAAGACGAGCGCAACCGCGGGAAATGGACCCTTGATCGTCGGCATGGAGCTGAGCTTCCCGCCGTTCGAGATGCTCGATGAAAATCATCAGCCCGCCGGCATCAGCGTCGATCTGGCGCGCGCGCTCGCGGCGGATCTGCACCGCGAGTTGCGCATCGAAAATCTGCCCTTCGACACGCTCATCACGTCGCTGAAAACCGGTCGCATCGACCTCATCATTTCCTCGATGACCGTGCGGCCGGACCGCGCGGAATCCATTGATTTTTCCGAGCCTTACGTCCACACCGGCATCGCGCTGCTCGTGCGCGCCGACAGCGACATTCAAACTGCCGCCGACCTCGATCAACCGGGCCGTCGCATCGTGGTGAAAAGCGGCACAACCGGCTTTCTTTATGCCAATGAAAAGCTCCGCCGCGCGACGGTGCGGACGCTGCCCGAGGAGGCGAATTGCGCGCTCGAAGTCAGCCAGGGCAAGGCGGATGCGTTTCTCTACGATCCGATTGCCGTGTATCAGTTGAACAAGAAATATCCGCAATCGACGCGCGCGCTGCTGACGCCGATTCAGCGCGAGGATTGGGCCATCGGCATCCGCAAAGGCAACGACACGCTGCGGCGGCAGGTGAATGCGTTCTTGGAAGATTTCGAGGCGAAGCGCGGCATGGCGGCGCTCAACGAAAAATTTCTGCGCGACGACAAGGAAGCGTATCGGCGCATGGGATTTCCATTCCTCGATTGAGCGGGCGAAACTTCTTCATGCCGCCGCCACGGCGAGGGCTGCATCCGCGTTTTCAGCAGCGTCCTGCCGCAATTCGTCGAGCAGGAATTTGGCAACGAAACGCGGCACGTCTTCGTGCATCACCGGCTCGCCGTCGGGATGCGCGGTCAGCAACGTATTGACGATTTCTGTTTCTGCTCCTGGTTCGGCCAAAATCGGCACGCCGCGACCGGCGCGGCCAATGAGAAAAAACCAGCGCCCGCCGTTGCGTTGATAATACGAAACGGCGCGTCGCGTGTTTGCCGGCGCGACGAGCGGCCGGCCGGCGAGCACCACGGGATCGACCAACAGCAAGCGCGCGACCGCGACGCCGCGCGCTTGCAACTCGCGCGCAAATCGCACCGCCGCAAATCCGCCCAGGCTGTAACCAAAAAGCCGCAACCGACTGCCCGCCGGCACTTGCGCCGCCAACCGCCGCAACGCCGCGGACGCCCTTCGCCGCAGCACGATGCCGCCGCCCGTCGCGCGCGCCACGCGCCGCAGTTCCGCGTTGGCAAAAATTTCGCCGCTCGGGCCGAAGCCGTAAAATCCGACGGTGCTCGCGTGATGCCGCAGCAGCGGCGACAGGCGGCGTCGTTGCCACGAATTTTTGCCCGCGTTGCGGCCGTGGACGCGCACAACAAAGCGAAACGAGGCAAATGCCCAGCGTTCCCATCCGCGGGCCGGCGACAAGTCGGCGAGGCTCCAGCGGACTCCCGCGCGACCATCGGAGCCGACGGGCACATCGCCGAGGCACGCAACTCGGAGCCAGGGCGTCAGGTAGCCGCGGGCGTTGCGTCCTTGAATGACAAAATCGACGCGCTCGATGCGCGCGCGTTCGGCAGGCGAAACCTGTAGCACGAGCCGGACGGATTCGCGGTCGCGCAACGCGGTCATCGCGCGCCCATCTCCGCACAATTCCCAACGGAGCTGCCAGTCGGAAGTTTCCACAATAATTCAATCGCTTGGCGCCGCGCGCTTGCGCCGCATTTAAAATTTTGCCGTCGGCAAAGGTGAGTTGGGCCAGGAAAACTTCTGTGGCAAATTGCCGCCTGCGCCGCTAGTATCCCGGCGTTTTTCCAGCCGATTCCGGCCTTTTCGTTCTTCCCCGTTTTCGCCTATGGATTCCAGCAGCAGTCATGTCGCCGTCGCCGCTGCGACTAGCCCGCCGCAACCTTGGTATGCCGACACGCTCGTCTGGTTGCGCTGGCTGCGCGGTCAGCCTGCGGCGGCGCTTTCGCTCACGGTCATCGTCATCGCGCTCACGGCTTTTCTCGGCTGGGTGCCGCTGTTTACCCACCATACGTTGACGGCGCTCGGCTGGATTCGGAGCGCGTGGAATCCCGAGACGCATTACGAACACGGGCCGCTGATCCCGCTCTTGTTTCTTTTCCTCATCTGGCACGCGCAGGCCAGGCTCAAAAAAGTGCCCGGCGGCTCGTCGCGTTGGGGCTTGGCGTTTCTCGGTTTCGGCGTCGCCCTGTATCTGCTCTCGGCGCGGGCGCTCCAGCCGCGCCTGGCTTGGGCGGCGCTGCCTTTTCTGCTTTTCGGAGCGGTGCTCTACGTTTGGGGTCGAGCGGCCGCGCGCGCGTTGCTTTTCCCCTGCGCGTTTCTTTTTTTCATGATCCCGATGCCTGGAATCGACCAAGCCACCGTGCGGCTGCAACTCATCGCCACCAAGCTCGCGGGCGTCACGTGCAATTTGCTCGGCCTGCACATGGTCGCCGACGGCACGACACTGCGGGCGGCGAACCAGAGCTTCCAATTTGAAGTCGCCGACGGTTGCAGTGGCATCAATTCGCTCATGGCGATCACGATGCTCACTGCGATCTTCGTGCATCTGACGCAGGATCGGCTTTGGAAAAAAATCGCGCTCTTCGCGATCTCCGGCGTTTTCGCCGTCGTCGGCAACGTGGCGCGATTGACCTCGATCATGGTCGCCGCGAAATTTTTCGGACAGGAATTTGCCGGCGGCATTTTCCATCACTGGCTCGCGCCGGTGGTTTCGTTTGTCTTCGCCTTTGTGTCAATGTGGTTTGCCAGCACCGTCGTCAATTGGCGGCCTTCCGCGGAACAACGCGCCCGCTGGCTAAGTCCGACGGGCCGCAGCACTGCCGAGATAGTCGGCTCGGCTGCGATTGAATCCAACAACGCCGATGCCGGCGTGCCCGCGCGTCGTCGCCCCGCCGCCGCGGCTTCAGCTTATGATTACTAAACGTCTGCTCACCGTTGCGCTGATCCTCGTGGCCGGGATGGCGTGCGTTTTTCTCGTGCCTTCGAGTTCGCGTCTGCAACCGGCGGGCATCGTGCTGAGCTTGCCCGACCGGATTGGCAACGACTGGGTCGGACGCGATGTCGAGATCACGGAACGCGAACGCACCGGCCTCGCCGCCGACACCGGCTTCGCGCGCAAGCTCTACACGAACCGCGAAGGCGACCAGATTTTCGTCGGCATCGTGTTGTCCGGCGAAGACATGGCAAATTCCATCCACCGACCCGAACGTTGTCTCATCGCGCAAGGCTGGAGCGTGAACGATTCGCAAACGCGCCAGGTGCCCGTCGCTCCGGGCGAGCCGCCGTCGATGGAGGTCCAGCGCCTGCTGCACGCGCGGACCGTGCAGACGACCGACGGCAAACCATTCAACCTGCGCGACCTCACGTATTATTGGTTCATCGGCACGCACGACCGCACGGCCTCGCATTGGATGCGCACCTTTTACGACGTGCGCGACCGCGTGCTGCACGGCGAAAATCAGCGCTGGGCCTACGTGACCATCGAAGGCCGCGTGACCGAGGGCATCGGCGGCGTGCGGCAGCGCAATGAAGAGGAAGTCTCACGCATGATCGAAGCCTTCATCCCGCAAGTGCTGCCGAGCTTCGCGCGACCCGCCGGAAGCGATGCCGCGGACAAAAAGTCCGTGGCGAATTTGTAGGAAAAACCGCCGACGATGCTGGCGGCGTCAGGGCGGCTGAAACGGAGCGTGGTGGATTACGATTTTCTCGTCGTCGGCGCCGGTTTTGCCGGCGCGGTGCTGGCCGAGCGGCTGGCCAGCCAGTTGGAAAAACGGGTGCTCGTCATCGACCGCCGCGCGCACCTCGCGGGCAACGCCTACGACGCGCCCGACGCGCGCTCGGGCGTGCTCTTGCACCATTACGGCCCGCATTATTTTCGCACGAACAGTGACCGCATCCGCGACTACCTTTCGCAATTCACCCGCTGGCGGCCGACGGAATACAAAATCCTCGCCTGGAGCGACGGCCGCTACTGGCCGTTCCCGATTAACCTCAACACGTTCGAGCAACTCCTCGGCCGCCCGCCCGGCTCCTGCACGAGCGAGGAGATGGCGGCGACGTTGGAAAAATGGCGCGTCGCCTTGCCCGACAACCGTCCGCCCGCGAACAGCGAGGAAGTCATCGTCAGCCAGGTGGGCATGGCGTTGTATGAAAAATTTTTCAAAAACTACACGCGCAAACAATGGCAGCGCGATCCGCGCGAACTCGATCCGAACGTCTGCGGGCGCATCCCGATTCGCACGAACCGCGACGACCGTTATTTGAACGAAAAATTTCAGGCGCTGCCCGCCGACGGCTACACGCGGCTCTTCGAGCGCCTGCTCGCCCATCCGCGCATCGACGTGCGCCTGCGCACCGACTTCCGCGAAGCGCGCGCGCAGGTGCGTTATCGTCATCTCGTTTATACGGGACCGATCGACGAATTTTACGATTGCTGCTTTGGCCCGCTGCCCTTCCGCTCCTTGCGCTTCGCGCCGGAAACGCACGAAGTTCCGTGGTTCCAACCCGCCGTGCAGGTGAATTACCCGAACGATCACGAGTTCACCCGCATCGTGGAAATCAAGCACATCACCGGCCAGGCCGAGCTGCCTTGGACGACGATCCTGCGCGAATATCCGCAGGACTACACAGCGGGCAAAAACGAGCCGTATTATCCCTTGCCGACCGCCGACGCCCGCGCGCTCTATGTGCGTTACGCCGCGCGCGCCGCGAGCGAGCCAAACGTCACCTTCGTCGGGCGTCTGGCGACTTATCGCTATTACAACATGGACCAAGTCGTCGGCATGGCGCTGGCGGAGTTTGAAAAATTAAAAACCTCGACCTTGCAGGCAGGCAGGTAGCTGTGCTAGCCGGAGCAGAGTTGCCCGCAAAACACGCGAAAGGACACGAAAGTAAAACAAAACTGCCTTTCATTTTTTCGCGTCCTTTCGCGTGTTTCGCGGGCAATTCTCCGATGACCGCGCCACCGCCAGAACTGCTCGTCGTCATGCCCGTTTTCAACGAACAGGCCAGCGTGCGCAAAGTCGTGCTCGAATGGTTTCAGGAAATCGAAAATTGGACGGCGAACTTCGTCTTCCTCGCGATCAACGACGGCTCGACCGACGGCACCCGCGCGTTGCTCGAACAACTGCGCCAGCATCTCGGCTTGCGCTTTGAAATCCTCGATCAAACCAACCTCGGCCACGGCCAAAGCTGCCTGCGCGGCTACGGCGTCGCCGCCGAACGCGGCGTGCCGTTTGTCTTCCAGATCGACAGCGACGGCCAGTGCGATCCGCAATATTTTTTCCGCTTCTGGCGGCTGCGGGAAAAATACGATGTCATCTACGGCCGGCGCACCCGGCGCGACGACGGCTTGCGGCGCGTGTTCGCCAGCGAAGTGGTGAAACTTTTTCTCCTGCTCCTTTTTCGAGTCCGCTGCATCGATGCCAACGTCCCCTACCGCCTCATGCGCACCGCTGCCATCGCGCCGTTTCTACCGCGCGTGCCGCCAGATTTTTCCCTCGCCAACATTGGCCTCGCCGTGTTGCTGCGGAAAAATAAAAACGCCGTCCGCCACGGCGCCGTGCCGATCCATTTCCGCGCCCGTTACGGCGGCGAACCGGCGGTGAGCTTCGGCAAGTTCGGTCAGAAAGCTTGGGAACTTTATCGGCAACTGCGGGTGATGCTTCGACCAACGATTGAGGGTAAAGCTAGCCAAAACGCAACTCCTCCGCTGGCTCGCGGCAATCCTTCGGATCGAAGCGACCGAACCGCAGACATTGACGCAGCAATGCGAAACAAAAGCGCGGATTCAAAATCAAATATCGGCGCCACAAACGCGCCGGCTCGTGGATAAGCCGAAAGAGCCATTCCAAACCCGCGCGCTGCATCCACGCCGGCGCCATCGCCTGAGTGCCGCCAAGAAAATCGAACGCCGCGCCCACCGCCAAAATCGGCCTACCAAGACGCTCGCGCATTTCGTAAGCCCAAACTTCCTGCCGCGGACAACCCAACCCGACCATCACCAAATTAGCGCCCGAAGCGCAAATGCATTGCACGTCGTCATCGCGCTCCGCTTCCGTGATCTGACGAAAACGCGAGGGTCGTTGCCCGGCGATTTTCAACGTGGGAAAGCGTTCGCGCAACGCTGTTACAAGCTTGGTCAGCGTCGGCTCGGAAGCGCCAAAAAGAAAAATGCTGAGCCCCTCCGCCGCCGCTCGTTCGCAGACGCGCAACGTCAGGAATGGACCGTAAACACGATCCGGCAGATTCGCCTGCCCCGTCACCCACATCGCCCACCGCACCGGCTGGCCATCGGGGGTGACAAGGTTGAAGTGATTCAACCGAAATTTATGCACCAAGTCGTCAAAACCACACATCACGCCATGCACAGCTAGTGCACTGGCAATAAACGGACGTTGCACGCACGCGGCTGCGAGAATCGATTCCGTAGCCGCATCGTAATCGATGGCATTTACCAGCAATCCGAGGACGTTCTTCTTTCCTTCGTCAATCATTTGTTTACATTACCGGGCCGCAGAGGTTCGCAGCCTGTCTCGAACCCAGCACAAATCAGTCGATCCATCACAGATTTCGCTCAATGCTGGCAAGACTTTTTGAATTGGTGAGCAGGTCATGAAACGCGCGCATCCTAAAATTTACGGGCTATGCCGTCCTACAATGTTCCTTCAGTGCAATAGAGTTCCATTGCTTCAGGAGGCCTCATTGTGAAGTGCATGGTCCAAAAATTTTTCTGTCATTTATGTAACTCATGAAAATAAAAAATCATATACTAATATGGATCCTCAAAAGCCGGCGAGCACTGTTTAACCGCTTGAAGGGAATATCACATTTGGACATTGGCACGGACAACGAGTTTTTGGATATTCATGCAGAAATGCTTTCCGAAGATCGCGCAATCCAAACGCTGCGTGAGCGATATAATATTTATCATTTTATGAAGGTCGCCTCGGGATTGGAAGGAGCTGTCGCGGAGGTTGGAGTTTACAGGGGAGGCAGCGCCAAGCTGCTGTGTAAATTAAAAGGCAACTCGCCCATATATTTATTTGACACTTTCGAAGGGTTGCCTTCGTTTGTTACTGGTGCTGAAGGGGTTTTATCCTCAGGAAACTTTAACGATACGTCGATGGAGGACGTATCCGCTTACCTAAGTTCGTTTGAAAATGTTTATATTTATAAAGGCTATTTTCCAGACTCAGCCATTGGGACTCCTGCCGAGCATATGCGTTTCCGCTTTGTCCATCTCGATGTCGATATATACGAATCAACATTAAAGGCTTTGGATTTTTTCTACCCGCGAATGGTTGACTCCGGGATTATTATTTCGCACGATTACAGAACTTTTTTTGCTCCGGGTGTAAGAAAAGCATTCGATCATTTTTTTGCGCACAAAAAGGAAACTGTTATTCCGCTTTGGGATACTCAATGTGTCGTAATTAAAAATATAGTGAACCAAGGGGCTGCCGCCGGCTCATAGCCGCCCCGCTTTACTTTTTACTGACCTTCTTTCCTCTTTATCCCCACTTGTGCCAAAGCCTTGTTATCTTATTGAGGTGGAGCGGAACTTGGTGACTAGAGTTACCGCGCCGTAGAATTTCGAAGACTGCCTCGCACTCGCCGTCGATCCATCGCAGAGCTCGCTTAACAGGAGCTTAGAGTCCCGCGAAACCTGATGAAGCCCAAGTTGCTCGTCATCGAACTTTGGGGAATCGGAGATTTGACGATGGCGACTACCTTGCTACGCGCCGCACTGACGCGTTACGAAGTGACGGTGTTGGCCAAGCCGCACGCACGACCGTTGCTCTCGTCCTCCTTTCCGGAAATACAATTCATCGAGTGGGATGCTCCCTGGACGGTGTTCCGGGGCAAGTATTTTTTTTGGCGATGGCATTGGACATCCCTACTACGACTGATCCGACGGTTGCGTAGCGAACATTTTGCCGTGGGAATCTCCGTCCGTAAGGATCCACGGGACCACTTGTTGATGTGGGTGCCAGGAATCCCGCAACGGGTTGGGATCGCTCATCGTCTGAGCCGCTGGATACTGAACCGGCCGGTTCCCGCCGGGATACGGCCCCGTCATGTCGTGGAGGATTGGCGAGCGATCTCAGAGGCCTTGGGGCTGGCAATGGATCACTCACCCACACTGGCGCGATCTGGCGCACTGCATTGCCGGCTTTCTCCCGCGGCCAACGACAAGCCTGTGCTTTGCCTGCACGTCGGCGCCAGGATTCCTGTTCGTCGATGGCCCGAAGTGTATTTCGCCGATTTGATCAGCCGTTTGCGAAAGGAATTCGACTTTTACTTGTTGCTCATTCCCGACCCCGATGGTTACGGACGCGGGCTGGCATCGCAAGCTGACGAAGTGGTGGACTGTATTCCTTTGGACCAGCTCGTCTTCGTGCTCAGCACCGCCGACCTAGTCTTGTGCAATGACAGCGCTCCGAGCCATATTGCTGCTGCTTGCGGCCGTCCGGTGATCACGCTGTTCGGCCCGACTGATCCTGTGCGTTTCGGTCCTTGGGGTGACGAGCATCTCGTGGTTCAGCGTAACTTTTGTCCGTATCGGCCTTGTTTCGATTACTGTAAATTCAAAGAACCGTTTTGTCTGACGCGCTTGCGCCCGGAACTCATTTGGGCGGAGGTAAAGCAGCACGCTGCTAAATACTTGAACGCGAAGGTCGTCAACCGAACCTCTTAATGACTACCGCCCCCGACTCCGCGCCGTTTGTTGCCGCGGTCACGGCGACCTATCGCCGTGCTGAGGAACTGAGGCGCTGCCTTCGCTCACTGGTGCAGGCAGGGCCAGAACTCGGCGCGGTTGTTGTCGTCGATAACGGCGGTTCCGGCGTCGATACCTTGGGCGAGGAGTTTCCTGACCTGCCGATTCACCCTCTTTATCCGGCACAAAATCTGGGGTTCGGCGGCGGACTGGCGTTGGCGATGCGCATGGCCTTGGCGAACTATGGTGAAGGCATCACGCATTTCTTAATTTTGGATGACGATGTCGAATTACCACCCGGATGCCTGTCAGCGCTTTTAGCAGGGGTCGGCATGGCGCAGGCCAGGGCAGGCTGCCCAATGGTCGTCGGCTCAGACGGACAAGTTGGCTGGTTTCCCGGCCTAAATGCGCCGGGTCCATGGCAGGCGATCCGTCGAGCCACTATTCCGGCAGATTATTTGGATCGCTACGGGGAGAAGCCGATCTCGTTTTCGTGGAGCACCTTCGTTTGCCTGCTCGTGGCCGCGGAGGCCGTTCGCGCCGTGGGTCTGCCGCGTGAAGACTATTGGGTTCGGGGTGAGGATTTGGAATATAGTCTGCGCTTAACAAACCGGTTTCCGTCGGCGTTTCTGCCCGGGATTACGGTTCGTCACCTCGTGCCGGCCAGAGGTTCCCAGACCGGCCTGCCCGATGACGATCGTCTCAAGAGTTTGGCCATGCTGCAAAACAGCGCCTACACGTCCGCTTGGTTGCCTCACGGCCGACGTCTTTTGCGCCATTTGCCGGGAAACATATACCGTTTCCTCCAGTTGCCCGGCGGCGGCCTCGCCGACGCGCTCGCGGTCTTGCATGCACTCTGGAACGGATTCATTAAGGCCCGGCCGGCCGGTGCGGCTGGAGCGGACTTGTTTCGACGCACTGCGGCGGAAGAAAAGACGACGCCTCCAGGAGGTGCCGAGTTATCGGCGGAGGCAACCGGATCAAGGCGCTGACGTGATCATATCCATAAGAATAAGATCCATCTCTGCCTTGCAAATCTATAGCTTTCACTCAGCCCAAAGACCTTGATAAGCGAAATAGGAACGGCACGCGTGCAATGAATCAGCCACCAGATCCCTTTTTGTCGATCTGCATTCCTACCCGGAATCGAGCAGCATGTCTGCAGGAGTTGCTCGAGAGCATCGCTTCCCAGATCGAAAGCGACGTCGAAGTGATTGTTTCCGACGATGCCTGCACAGACTACACCCCGGAAGTGGTGGAATCGTTTCGTCACCGGTTACCTTCGCTGCACTACGCGCGCTTCGATCCTCCACTGCGCTATGATCGCAACATCCTGAAAATCGTCGAACTGGCGCGCGGCCAGTTTTGCTGGCTCTTTGGCGACGATGACCGCATGGAATCGAACGCTCTGACTAGCGTTCTGCAAGCCCTGCGTGCAAATCCGAATCTGACAGGCATGACTATTGGACGGATTTCTTATGATCACCGGCTCCAGCAGCGCATCCCTGTCCGTGCTTTGAAACAAAACGAGACCGTGATTTTTTCAGATTCCACGACAGCGTTTCTGACCTTGCTCGACCGGCTAGGATTCTTATCCTGTCAGATCGTCAATCGGAGGATCTGGAATGACATCGTCAACGCAGAAAATCTGGCGGCTTATTTCAATGGCTATGTGCAGTTGTATGTGATCATCCGGATGCTGAACGCTGTGCCGCGGTGGATGTTTCTCGCGAACCAATGCGTCGGCTTCCGCAGCGACAACGATTCCTTTCGCACGCTCGGACATTTTGGCCGGTTGCGAATGGACGTCTGCGGATATGAGAGCATTATCGGTGCGAACTTCGGGCGAGAATCAGATGTGTATCACCGCGCGATGTGCGAAATTGCTGGCACGCATGTGCGGCACCACATCGTGACTGCAAAGCGCCTTGGAGTGGCGCCCTCCATCTACTTGCAGTCCGCCGCGCTGTGCATCCGGCAGTTTGCCAGATATCCCCGATTCTGGATCGAGACGTTTCCGATCTTGCTGATGCCCCGTCCAATGTTGCTCGGATTACGGAACATTTATCAAACGATGCGTGGAGAAAAAGATCGTTCCGCGCCCGGGAAACGCGTTTCGGTGCATTAGAATGAAAACGGCGGTTTGCACCGTGGTCATCGGCAAGCGCTACGAAGCACTTTTCGAGAAATTCGTTTTGGAAAGCTGGAAGCGTTACTGTGCGGCGAACGACTACACGCTGTTCGTCTTCCGAAGGCCCTTTCAAGAATTGCCGGGGAAAAGCCTCGCGTGGCAGAAGCTACTTATTCTGGAACAGCCCGAAGTGCGCTCTTTTGCGAAGGTGCTCTGGTTGGATTCAGACATCATTATCAAAATGGGTGCTCCCCCACTACATGTGCCCAGCGGTAGACTAGGTTTTGTGCTGGAAAAATCGTTCACGCCGTGTGCGGTTAATTGGTATGCAGGCTTCTCACTTCCACCGACCGAGCAAGTCGTGCAAACTGGTGTTCTCTGCCTGGAGCCAGAACATCGTCCCATTCTTGAGCAGGCTATGCACTACCCCGAAACCACCATGTATGAGATGCCAGCGCTTTCCTTTTGCATCAGTCAGTCAAAAACGGGCTATCCGCTCGATCCGCGTTTCAACGCTTTGCTCGGCACTTTGATGCTAGGCTATGTTCCACGCTGGATTGTGGCGACTAAGCTTCTCAAGGAAACCCTCTGGCTGGTTGGCTATCCTCCGCTCCGCCGTGCCGTCCGAGATGTTTGCCGGGACAACTGGTTCATCCATGCGGCGGGAGCAAAGCGTGATTTGATCAAAGCGAGCGCATTCTTGGCTCGCCATGACAGCACGCTGAGCCGTGCCGTTGCATCGGCGACAAGTTAATATCAAGCAATGAACCTGCGCGACAAAATGAGCGGCATTCGCGCCCTCTGGCACTTCGACAATCGCTGGCAGTTGATCTTGAATCGGTTACTCTTCCCTCAAATTGGATTAACCGTTTATAAGAAAGGAACGGTGGAGATTCTAGTTGATCATAACAGCGGTGATCATAACGGCACGCGGCTCTGTTTGGTTTCCGACATCTACACACGTTTCCTCCCAGCGATGACGGAGATAGGAGATACGCTCGCAGTGCTGGATCTCGGTGCAAATGGCGGGGGATTTCCTTTGCTGCTGCACCTGAGCGGGAAAAGCTTTTCGAAGCTCGTTTGCGTGGAGATGAATCCGAATACATTTCGCCGTCTGCACTACAACATTACGCGCAATATCCCCAGCGACCTCCAATTGATCCAGGCAGCCGTTTGCGGAGAAAGCAGGACGCTAGAACTTGCGCTCGGCGATGGCGATATCTCGGATTCCATCTACCAGAATAAGGGAGCGCCATCGCCGTCCCGCAATCAACGCTACCGTATTGATGGAGTGACCTTGGATTCAATTATTCTCAGGGAGTTTGGGAAAAAAACGATAGATATCTGCAAAATGGATATCGAAGGCGCGGAATACGAAGTTCTTGGTTCTCCAACATCTACTTATCTCAACCAGTGTCGATACCTTCTCATTGAGCTTCATCGGTCAACTACCGAGAAGTTGCAACGCTTGGAAAATATCCTCGACGAGACGGGGTTCCAAAAAATTGCGCCGCGCGACGGCGGCCTTCCCAGTGAACGGCTATACCTCAATTCGGCTCTGAAATAAAGCAATCCTCCGCTGCAAGTGACTCAAATGTTCCGGCTGAGCAAACTCGAACGATTAAACCGCAGCCGACGCCAAATCCGTCCCCCTGTCCACGAAAGCCGTGGCCGGGTCCACATCGATGATTTCCGCTCGTTGCCGGTCTTTCAATCCTGCAATTGCAAGCACCATAGTATAAACCTCAGCACTGGGGAATGAGCCTGCAAAGGGACAAAAAATAAAATCATTCGCCACCCCAATGCACGCGCTAAGGGTAAAAATCGCGGTCGCATCTGTAATCCCATGTCGATAGACAAACAAAAACGTTTGGGTAAACCATGGAAATAGTAGGAGCGTGTATAGAATGAACCCCGTTGCGCCTATTACCGCTAAAACCGTCCAAAGCATACTTTCGTAGGCGCCGACGTCGGCTGAAACTTGTGCCCAGAAATAAAGAATGTTGCGTCCATAAGCAAGGTTATAGGTGGTCGTTGTATAGGCTCTAATCCCATTGCCGAAGAGTATGGTGCCGGCATTTCGGGTCCAGCGGCGATAGCCTTCTTCAGGGAGGGTAACGCGATGCCATTCATCGCTATCCCGGACGGATTCCTGCACTTCGAGCCTGGGCTTATCGACGAGAATGACGCTGAGGGCGCGCTGAATTTGATTTGGCAATACTTCCAATGATTCAGGTTGGACATTAATGAGGATAAAGAAAACACCTGCTGTCAAGATGCTGGCACTCAACAGCACCCATTTTCTTAGAACCAAACATAATTGAACGGGAATGAGAAAAAGGACTGCGAAACCTTGTCGCGAGCCGCCGAGCAGGGTGGCGTAAACTGCGACAATGCCGACAGCCGAGTGCCAGACCCTGGCGAGCCGGCTTGTTTCAGTTGCGACTGCACAAAGCAACGCTAGGATCGTCAAAGTCAGGCCGGAAGAACGCAGATCCTGAGGATCAATTGTGTAATTAATCGCGGGGATAACAAAGACTTCGTCGAGTCGATAGTTAATCAATCCAAAGCACATGCGAATCAGCAGTGCCGCGTATGTTAAAATAATTGCTTGACGCAGGAACCGGGTGGAACCGAAGTGATAAAAAACCAAACCGAATAGGAATGGCCACAGCGCATTCATGTATGCACGTGATACATTTCCCTCGCCACCAATATTATTAGCATGGTTGTAAAGCAAACATCCGATGTAATGAATAACAATATATCCAAATAGAGCAAAGAAAATCAGTGGAAGTGGTGGACGGTTTTGCTCCAGCTTCTTTCGACGGATGATAAGCTGAGGGAGCAACCCCAAAAGACAAAATAGAAGCGCCAACTCGTGCGCGTAAACTTTGAAAGGAATAGTGATCATGCCTCCCAAACCAAGCGCAAAGGGCATGGGCAACCACCAATGGTCTCGAGCAAAAACAATCCAGCCGCACAAGAGCGGCACGCCCAGCATTAACAGCAACATCGCAAAATCGCTCGATCCAATCGCACTGCCGATGCAAACTACAATAATAAAGCAGAGGAGCGTCACTCCATGGCGGATAAGTTGTGACGGATCGGTTGGCATAACGGATACAGGTGAAGCTTCACAGGTTAAGGCGAAGCCGGATCAAATCCAAGGAAAAATTACCATCTCTCACACAATGGAGAGACGGAAACCGCTGTGCGTCGATGCATGTCCAACCAAAGGAAGGGGCTATTGTTTGTTTGGGGATTATTTACTTGAGGCAGACTCCCAGAAGCAGACATCCAAGCTTATCTGAGGCAACCAGCATCAAGTAGATAATCCCCGTTTGTTTACACTTGGCGGTCAGCCATCCACGCCATCCCTACGATCGGCTTCCAAGCATCGTTATGACTGGATATGAGTTGGCACCTCTC
>JAFAXH010000127.1 GCA_019241085.1 Verrucomicrobiota bacterium
GCCGCGCGGTGCCTTTGAAGAGCATGTGTTCCAAAAAATGCGCCGCCCCGTGCAGCCGCGCCGGCTCGTGCCGGCTGCCCACCGCCGCCCAAAGTCCGACCGCCACGCTCTCCATCTGCGGCATCTCCGCCGTGGCGATGCGCAGGCCGTTCGGCAACTTGGAAAAATGGTAAGCGGCGCGAGCCATACTTAAATTTTTAACACAGAGGCAGAAGAGGCAGAGGCACCGAGGTGGAAAAGAGAAGAAGGCAGGTGGAGTCTTTAAGAAAGACAAACAGTCTTTTCTTTTTCTCTTCCGCCTCGGTGCCTCTGCCTCTTCTGCCTCTGTGTTAAATCTCGGCCTTTCGCGCCGCCAACACCAGCCGCGCCAATTCCAAATCGCGCGGATACGTTATTTTGAAATTCGGCTCGTCGCTCGCCACCAACGCCACCGGCTCGCCGAGCCGCTCGACCGCGCTCGCCTCGTCCGTCACCGTCTCGCCGGACGCGAGCACCGATTCGTAAGCCCGCCGCAGCAGCGGCAACGCAAACACCTGCGGCGTCTGCATTCCCCAAAGCTGCTCGCGGTCCACGCTGCCGACGATGTGCTGCGTCCGCGGATCAGCACGCTTCAGCGTGTCGCTCACCGGCGCCGCCGCGCACGCCGCGCCCATTTCCCGTGCGCGCGCCAGGCAGCGCTCGATCAATGCCGGCGTCGTCAACGGCCGCGCGCCATCGTGAACGGCGACGAATTTCGCCGCCGGCTCCAGCGCATTCAGCCCATTCCAGACCGAAAGATGCCGCGCCGCGCCGCCCGCGCGGATGGCGCGCACCTTCGCGAACTTCTCGCGCGCCACGAGCTGCGCCAACTCTGGCTCGTCGCCGGCGCGAGTGAGCAACACAATGTCCGCCACCGCCGCGCACGCCTCGAACGCCGCCACCGTCCAAGCCAGCACCGGCCGGCCGAGCAGGTCGGCGCGCAATTTGTCGAAGCCCATCCGCTGACTGCTGCCGGCGGCGACGATGATGGCGGAAAGCATGGCGCTCGATTACTTCCGCTGCATCAACAGCACGCCGGCAAAGAGCAACAGCGCGCCGAGCAACCGCGTCGGCGTCGGCGCCACGCGCGTCACGCCGAACCAGCCAAAGGTATCAACCAGCAGCGACGCGACTTGTTGACCGAAAATGGCTGAGGCAATCGTCACCGCCGCGCCGACCCGCGAAATAGCGAGGATCGCGCAGAGCACGTAGCACGCGCCGCAAACGCCGCCGAGATAAGACCACACCGGCGCCGTCTTCATCCCCGCCCAGCCCGTGCCCATGCCACCCAACAGACCCAGCGCCGCGATCAGCAACAACAGCACGCCGCCGACGACAAACGAAATGGTCGCACTGAGCACCGGCGATTCCACCGCCACACGCAAGCGGCTGTTGATCGGCACTTGCAGCGCGATGCAGAAACCGGAGACGGCCATGAGGAGGACGAAAAAAAGGCGCATGGATTTTGGCACTTTGGGCAATTATATGATGACGTAAACTCAGCGGCCAACAAAGACGTTTTGCTACAATTCTGAATCAGGTGCTTTCGACATTTTGAGGAATGTCATCTGACCTCTCATAGGCCTTCTTCAAAAGGAGCCAAATCCCAATAATTGCTAAAGAAAATAGGGCAATCCCAGCCATCGAGACATATTTTTCGCTTCCGTGAAGCTTAGTAGCAACTGTTGGCGGATCAGGATAAAACGCATAGGATCCCAGAAAGATGGCGGCGGGAAGGTTACAGCCACTCATATAAGCTGCTAAGAACGCTCCGATGTCTGATGCCTCGAGCTTCCTCTGCCTACAGATCGTTGTTAATGCGACCGCAGCGAAGCTGGCGATCCCACAGGTTACAATCCACTGGTCTATATCCATGGTTACCGCTTGGAACGGCCTGCAACAAAACCCGCAACGCCGCTAATAAGAGATGTAATTATGGCTACTAAGTAGTGTGCCGATGCGTCGCCTAGAAACGCTTTCTGGGGAGGAAAATCAAATAACTGAGAGGTCGTTAGAAGTGCGCCGGTAAAACTAGTAACGGTCAAAATAATAGTCATTAGCCAGCTTAACCGTTTCTTCGACAGACGGATTTCTACCAGTATTTTTGAATATTCCTTCTCCTTCAACCGCAAGCGTTCCTCGATCGTGGTTCTACGCAAAGACTGAGTATTGGACTTGTCATTACTCATTGAAGTATGCATTTAAAATCACATGACGAAAAGTATCTATCCGAAAAGATTCAAAAAGAACATTGTTTGGATGCCTAATTTGAACTTAACCCTTCTAATCGCTTCTGCACTTCTTGGCTCAGCGTCTTGCCATCCGCGCGGCCGGCGACTTTCGGTTGCAGCGCTTTCATCACCAAGCCGGTTTGCGCCTTGGTCGTCGCGCCGGTTTCGCGGATGGCTTCTTCCACGAGCGCGGCCAGCGCGGCGGCGTCGAGTGGTTGCGGCAGGTAGGCGTTGAGCAATTCGATTTCCGCCTGCTCCTTCGCCGCCTGTTCTGCGCGGCCGCCTTTACGGAAACTTTCGATGGAATCCTGCCGCTGCTTCACCTGTTTGCGGATGACCGCCGTTGCGTCGGCGTCATCGACTTTGCCCTGCGGTCCGCCGCCTTTTTCGATGGCGGCGTTCATCAACGCGGACTTCAACATGCGCAACACCGACAGCTTCTCCGCTTGCCGCGCGCGCATGGCTTCTTTCAAATCCTGTTCGATCCGTTCGGAGATGGTCATGGGAGTTTGGGTTTAGAAAATCACGCCAGCTTGCGCTGCAAAATCTCGCCGGTCAGCGCCGGGTTGGCTTGACCTTTGGAAAGCTTCATCACCTGGCCTTTGAGGAAATTGAGCGATGCCGCGTTGCCGCCGCGATAATCGGCGACCGGCTTGGGATTCGCCGCGATCACTTGGTCGCACAACGCTTCGAGCGCCGACGTGTCGGAAAGCTGCTCCATGCCGCGTTCCTTCACCACGGCACCCGCGGTTTTGCCCGTGGCGAACATCTCGGCGAAGACTTCCTTGCCCTGTTTGCCGCTGATTTTGCCCGAGTCGATGAGGCCGATCATTTCCACGAGCGACGCCGCTGGGAAGGGGCATTCGCCGATCGACTTGCCCGCGCTGGCGAGTGCGCTAAGCAGGTCGTTCAGCACCCAGTTCGCCACGCTCTTCGGCTTCGGCGCGGCCTTCGCCGCCGTTTCAAAATAATCGGCCAGCGCGCGGTCGTCAGCGAGCACCGCGGCGTCGTAATCGCTGATCGCGTAATCCTGCACAAACCGCGCCCGCTTCGCCGCCGGCAATTCCGGCAGCCGCGTGCGCGCCGCGTCGAGCAATGGCGCGGTGTGGACGGGCATCAGATCGGGATCGGGAAAATAACGGTAGTCGTGCGCGCTTTCCTTCGTGCGCATGAGCGTGGTCTGGTCCGCCGCGTCATCCCAGCGGCGCGTTTCCTGACGCAACGGCCGGCCAGCGGTCAGCTCGCCGACCTGGCGCTCGATTTCATACGCCAGCGCGCGGCGCACGCCGGAGACGGAGTTCATGTTTTTGATCTCGATCTTCGCGCCAAATTCCGTCTGCGTTTCCGGCCGCACGGAGATGTTGCAATCGCAGCGGAGCTGGCCTTTCTCCATGTCGGCATCGCTCACGTCGCCATAGACGAGGATTTGCCGCAGCGCGGTGAGAAAGGCGAATGCTTCCTCCGGCGATTCGATCTCGGGCCGCGTCACGATTTCCATGAGCGGCGTGCCGGCGCGGTCGAAGTCGATGCCGGTGCTGTTTTCAAAGTGAAAACTTTTGGCGACATCTTCTTCGAGATGGATGCGCACCAGCCCGACCTGTTTGCCGGGATGCGCGATGCTCTTTTGCGCGTCCTTCGGATACGCCAGGTCATGCAGCGGCACCGCGCCATTCACGCACAGCGGCAGATCGTATTGGCTGATCTGATAGTTCTTCGGCATGTCCGGATAGAAATAATTTTTCCGGTCAAACTTGCACGTCGGCGCGATGTCGCAGCCGAGCATCAAGCCGGTGAGCGTGGTCAGCCGCAGCGCCTCCGCGTTCATCGTCGGCAACGCGCCCGGCAGGCCGAGACAGACCGGGCAGGTGCGCGTGTTCGGCGCGGCGCCGTATTCGACCGCGCAGCCGCAAAACATTTTCGAGCGCGTCTTGAGCTGGACGTGGACTTCGAGACCGATGGTGGTGAGGTAACGCATGGCGAAACGAACTATTTAGCCGCGGATGAACGCGGAGGAAACGCGGATTTTTTCCCGGCAGAAGACAGAATTTACAGAATTAAACAGAATTACCGGAGAACAGAATCCCGGCGGGGGATTCCAAGCGGACTCCGCCACCTTTAATTCTGTTTAATTTTGTTAATTCTGTCTGAAAAAACCTCCGAACCCATCCGCGTTCAATCTGCGTTCTTCCGCGGCTCATTTCTTCCCAGCGCCTCATCGAGCGTGCGTTCGAGATCGAGCCGCTCGAGCCGGCGGCGCAGTTGCGGGTCGCGCAACGCCGCGGCGACGCGCGGTTCGCGCAGGAGCGCGGGGTAATTTTTTGTTGCAAACAACTTGCGGATTTCCGGATCGTCCGCCAGCCGGGCGAGCGGCGAATCGCGCGGCACCGCGCCCTGGCGCACCACCGCGTCGCTGAACCGCCGCACGGCTTCCGGGTCGGAGGCGACGGCGGCGATTTTGTAAAACAACCGATACGTGCGCGGCGGGATCGGATCGGTCCATTCCACGATCTGTCCGCTGATGCCGCTTTCGAGCGATTGCTTGATTTCCACCAGCGCCTCCAGCGGTCGCTCCAACGCGCCACCGGTTTGGTTTCCGCGCCCTGCCAGATGCCCCGCCGCCACGGAGCCGCACAGGCGCAAGCCAAGCGTGAGCAACCAAAATTGCGCCAACCCGCCGACCAGGCCGCAAGCCGCGCCGCCCGTGCCGACGAACAGCTTCGTCGGTGGAAAAACGTAATCCTTCGTCCGCTTAAATAACAACCGGCCCACGCCGCTGACGACCGTATAAACGACCAACGCCGCCGCGCCGCCCGCGAGCCAGCTAGCCGCTGGTTCCGGCAACGCCAACACGTCGCGCACCAGCGGCCCCAGCCACGGTCCGCCAACCAGCGCGGCGAGGAGCGCGCACACGGCGGCCAGCAGCGCGAACAGTCCGCGCCACACGCCGGCGCGCCAGCCGAGCCAGAATTTCCAAAGCAGCCAGAGCGCGCAGCCCAGCCAGAAGATTGTCACCACGTCGAGCGCGGCGGGCGGCGCGCTCGGCACCGGCGTGCGCTCGGCGGCGGCAAGAATGACGGCAGCCGGCGTGAGCATCATTGCCCTGCTTCTTTCTCAAGCCTGCGCGGCCACGTCGCCGTTCTGCCCGCGCTGGCGCAAGGCGTGATCGACCAGCACCAGCGCGGTCATGGCCTCGACCATCGGCACCGCGCGCGGCAGCACGCACGGGTCGTGCCGGCCGCGGGCGCGCAGTTCCGTTTCCTCGCCCGTCGTCGTCACGGTTTTTTGCGCTTGCGCGATGGTCGCGGTCGGCTTGAACGCGACGCGGAAAAAGATTATCTCGCCGTTGGAAATGCCGCCCTGCACGCCGCCGCTGCGATTCGTCTGCGTGCGCACGCGGCCTTCGCGCATTTCAAACGGATCGTTGTGCTCGCTGCCCGTCAGCAGCGTGCCGGCAAAGCCCGAGCCGATCTCAAAGCCCTTCGTCGCCGGCAGGCTGAGCATCGCCTTCGCCAGGTCGGCTTCGAGTTTGTCGAAGACCGGCTCGCCCAAGCCGACCGGCGCATGGCGCACGACGCACTCGATCACGCCGCCCACGGAATCGCCGCTGGCGCGCATCGACTGGATGAGCGTCGCCATCTCGGCGGCGGTCTCCGCGTCGGGGCAGCGCACCGGGTTGCTCTCGACTTCGGACGCCGTCACGATGAGCGGATCGATGAGCGCTTCCATCTGATAAATGCGCTTCACGTAGGCGACGATTTCCAGCTTGGGAAAAAGCGCGCCGAGCACTTTTTTCGCCACCGCCCCGCCCGCGACGCGCCCGACCGTTTCCCGCGCGCTCGCCCGCCCGCCGCCCGGCCACGCGCGCACTCCGTATTTGGCTTGATAAGTAAAGTCCGCGTGGCTCGGGCGGAAGGTCGTCTGCATTTCCGCATACGCCTCCGAGCGCGCGTCCTCGTTCGGCACCGCGACGGCGATGGGCGTGCCGAGGGTTTGGCCTTCGAACACGCCGGAAAGAATGCGGCATTTGTCGCTTTCCTTGCGCTGCGTCACGAGCGCGCTTTGGCCCGGCCGGCGGCGGTCGAGTTCCTTTTGAATGTCGTCCTCGCTCAACGCAATGCGCGGCGGACAGCCGTCGATGACGACGCCGACTCCGCCGCCGTGCGACTCGCCGTAAGTGGAGATGCGAAAGAGCTGGCCGAAGTGGCTCGACATCACGCGAAGTTATCCAAGTTGAACGACGAGGCTAAAGCCAATTCTTTGCGCGGGATTTCGCATTAGGGGTGCAAGCGCAGCGCGCGATTCAAAACGAGAACGTTTTTCACGATTTTCCACTTGACAAAACGCGGCAGATTTTTTCACGCTCGCGATTGGCCGTGAGTCCAGGCAGGTAACGCGCTTGAGTGCTGCTGTTTCCGAGCCTTCGTCAACGTCCATCCGGCGGCCCGTGCGAAAGGAAAAACGAACATGCAATTCCGCTGCCCCTGCTCCGCCCTCGTCCTCGTTGCGCTCGGTTTCGCGCTGGCGTTTTCGACGCCGCGCAGGTCCGACGCGCAGGTTTTCACCTTTAACAGCGGCGCGCCCGACGGCTTGATGGCGACAGCGTCCCGGCCCGGCGTGGGAGGGAAGATCGAGATCGAATCCGCGGATGATTTTCTCCTTTCGTCCCAGACGCGCATCACCACGGCGACATTCACTGGCCTGCTCACCGGCGTGAACCCGACGGTCAATAGCGTCGATGTGGAAATCTATCGCATCTTCCCGCTCGATTCGACAACTCCACCCTCGGGCAATGTCCCCACGCGCACCAATTCGCCGTCGGACAACGTCTTCGCCGTGCGCGACTCAACGCTGAGCAACAGCCTGACTTTCACTCAGACGACCCTGTCTGCGTCGTTCACGGCGAGCAACAGCGTGCTGAACGGGATCAACAAAATCCCCAACCAGATGACTGGCGGCGAGGGGGCGGTGACGGGCGTCGAGGTGCAGTTCAACCTCACGTTTCCAACGTTCCTCGATCTGCCTGCCGACCACTACTTTTTCATCCCGCAAGTGAGCGTCACCAACGGCGAATTCTACTGGCTTTCCACTGCTAAGCCGATCAGCGGAGCTGGCACGACGCCGTTTGTGCCGGACCTGCAGGAATGGATTCGGAACGCAAACCTCGATCCCGACTGGCTGCGCGTCGGCACGGATATCGTGGGTGGTGTGACCCCGCCGACGTTTAACGATTCCTTCAGCTTGTCGGGCACCGTCGTGCCAGAGCCTTCGACCTGGGTGACGATGATCGTTGGATGGGGCGCGCTCGTGGGCGCCGCACGGCTGCGCCGACAGCGCGCTGCGCGCGGGTGAGATAGCGGCGCTGCCCCCGCCTCCCGCCTCGGCGCGCCAGCTTGACGAAAAGCACGGTGCCGCGCTTATCCGCCCGCCATCGCGCCGACAATCAGGAATGGCTCGGCGCCATCGACGATAGCCTCGGGCAGCAGCGTGTCGGGCGGCTCGTGCGACAAATCTTCCTTGCACGCGTAGAAGCGCACGAAGGGGCGGCGTTTCAACGAGTCGTGGTCGCGGATGGTGCCGCGCAACGCCGGGTAGCGCGTTTCGAGCGCGTCGAGCACGGCACCAAGGGTGACGGGACTCTCGGCGACATCGAGCGGCAGTTCGTCGCCGACGACGCGCGCGAGGTTGCGCAAATGATAAGGCAGGACGACGCGGATGATGATGCTCACGACGGCAGCGTCTGCACTTCCACGGAATAAACCGCCGGCAGATCGCGCGCGATGGCCTGCCACGAATCGCCGCCGTCCGGCGAGGCATACACCTGGCCGCCCGTGGTGCCGAAATAAACGCCGCATTCATCCAGCGCATCCACGGCCATCGCGTCGCGCAGCACGTTCACATAACAATCCTGCTGCGGCAGGCCGCGGGCGAGCGGCTCCCATTCGCCGCCGCCGGTCCGGCTGCGATAAACGCGCAACTTTCCCTCGGGCGGATAATGCAGCGAATCGCTCGTGATCGGCACGACGTAGATCGTCTCCGGCTCGTGCGCGTGCACGTCGATGGGGAAGCCGAAATCGGTGGGCAAATTGCCGCTCACTTCACGCCAGTCGTCGCCCGCGTTGTCGCTGCGCAACACGTCCCAGTGCTTTTGCATGAACAGCGTGTCAGGCCGCGACGCGTGCCGCGCGATGCGATGCACGCAGTGCCCGACTTCGGCGTCGGGATCGGGCAATTCGTAAGGCGACTTGAGGCCGCGATTGATCGGCTTCCACGTCGCGCCGCCATCGTCCGTGCGGAAGGCGCCCGCGGCGGAGATGGCAACGAAGATGCGTCGCTCATCGCGCGGATCGAGCAGGATCGTGTGCAGGCACATGCCGCCCGCGCCCGGCTGCCAAAGTGCGCCCTTGGTCGCGCGCAAGCCCGGCAGTTCCTGCCACGAAACACCGCCGTCTGTCGATTTGAAAAGACCCGCATCCTCCACCCCGGCATAGACGGTGTCGGCATCCGTGAGCGACGGCTCGAAGTGCCAGACGCGCTTGAATTCCCACGGGTGCTGCGTGCCGTCATACCACTTGTGCGTGCCGACTTCGCCTTGGTAAAGAAAGCGGTTGCAGCGGCCTGTCGGCGGCGCGTCCATCGCAGGCAGCGCCGAGCCATCCGGCGTCGCCCACGTCCGGCCGCCGTCGTCGGAGCGCTGGACGACCTGGCCAAACCAGCCGCTCGATTGCGAAGCGTAGAGGCGGTCGGGATTCACCGGCGAGCCTTTGAGATGATAAATCTCCCAGCCAGCGAAGAGCGGCCCTTCGATTTTCCACTCTTTGCGCTGGCCATCGGAAGTGAGGATGAACGCACCTTTCTTGGTGCCGACGAGAACGCGGACATGGCTCATAAAATTTTTGGCGGGAATCGCAGGATGCGTCCCATCATTTTGCAACGGAAAAATTTTCGCAAGCCCCGTCTGCGCACGCGGCTTGTCCGGCGGAGTCGAGACGATTCAGCGCCGCAACAGCCGTTCGTTTTCCGTCAACCGCACAACAATGCGGTCACGGCTCGTCGGCGATCACTTCATCCAGCGGCCGGGTGCGCCTGCGCTTCCCGCCAGAGCGCATCCAGCTTGCCGGCTTTGGCGTCGGCCGCGATTTGCCGATCCCACACGTCCTCGAAATCCACCTCCGCCAGCCGCGCCAGGAATCCGGCTTTGCTCCGCTCATCCAATTGTTTCACCGCATCAATGATCTCCGTGACCGTGCTCATGGAAAACAGGTTGAACCGAACCGCTTTTCCGCACAAGCGCGGTTTGCCGGCGCACGGCAGGCGGGCAAAAAAAGACAAGTCCGCTCCTGCCGCAGTTTGATGGCGGCAGCATCCTCGCGGCAACCGCCAGCTTCACGTCGCCGCCGGAAAAAACGCCTTGTCAAACGCACGGCTGTTTTGCATAAAAACATCCGCGATGTCTCCGCGCTTTGTTGTCCTCGACGCTCCCGTTCTCGCTGCGTTGGCGCTGCTGCTCTGCGACCTCCTCGCGCCCGCCGCCCGCGCGCAAACTTTGCAGGCGGATTATCAGGTGCAAAACACCTATGCTTCCTCCGTCGGCAGCATCGGGCCGCTGACGGTCGTCGGCGGCACGGACGCCAGCTTCGTCCAGACCACCGTGGACAGCCAATCCCAACTCGTCCTCGAGCTTGGCACCGGCGGTGATTTCAACGCCCCCCCTGTCCCTCCCACCGGCGTCCAGACGCAGACCAACCCTTTTCTCAGCGCGTCGAACTATTCCGTGGTCCTCCTGGCCGACTTCAGCCTCGACGTCAACCTCGTCGCCACCAAAGTATTCGACTTTAAGAACCTCAGCTCCGACAGCGGCCTCTACATCAACGACACCACCGGCCTGCTCAGCTTCTACGACGGCACCAACACCACTGTCGGCACCAATCCTTTCACTTCCGGCAACTACGGCCAGATCGTGCTCACTCGTAACGGCACGACGAACGTGACCGACATCTACGTCAACGGCACTCTGGACATCACCTTTACCGACACCAGCGGCGCCGCCATCCTGGGCGACGCCACCGCCAGCGGCAACAGTTTCCTCACTTTGTTTAAAGACGACGGCACCGGCGTCGGCAGCACCGTCGTGCCGGAGAGCACCACCGGCGATATCGCGCGCCTGCGCCTGTATGTCGGCGTGCTTGACGCCGCGACGGTGGCCAATCTGGACCGCACCGTGCCGGAACCGGCGACGTGGACGTGGGGCGGCATCGGCGTCCTCGCGCTGGTCTTTGGTTTCCGCCGACGCGCGGCGGCGGTTGCTTGAAAAATTGATCGCTGGCGCGGCGCAAGTTTGCCGCGTTGCGGCATGACGCGCCCGCCGCGCCGTGTTAACTTTTCGGCATGCCCTTCGAGCTTTCTTCCGACTACCAGCCGCGCGGCGATCAGGCGCAGGCGATTGCGAAATTGACTAAATCGCTGCAAGCGGGCAATCGCCACCAGACGTTGCTCGGCGTCACCGGCTCAGGCAAGACGTTCACGGCCGCCAACGTCATCCGCAACCTCGACCAGCCGACGCTGGTCATCTCGCACAACAAGACGCT
>JAFAXH010000018.1 GCA_019241085.1 Verrucomicrobiota bacterium
CAAGGGTCGGAATGGCCGGCCACCCTGCATCCGTGGGCTGCGCTGGCTCCGCGCCGGCTGGTTTGTTGAAACAATCCACGCTTCTGCTTCCTTGCGCCTAGGCCGAATCAAGGAGCACGGCTGAAAATCATGCCCACCAAGCCACACATCGAGAAACATTTCACCGCCGGCGACACGGTGCGCGACATCGTCATCGGCATGTCCGACGGCTTGACCGTGCCTTTCGCGCTGGCGGCTGGCTTGACCGGGGCGATTGCGCAAAGCCGTCTCATCGTCACGGCCGGTTTCGCCGAGATTGCCGCCGGCTCCATCGCGATGGGTCTCGGCGGCTACCTGGCGGCCCGTGGCGACGCGGAGCATTACGCGCACGAGCTAGCGCGTGAGGAGCAGGAAATCGTCACCCTGCCCGAAGCGGAAGCGCAGGAGGTGCGCGACATTTTCCAGAGCTACGGCCTCTCGGCGGAAGAGTGCGCCACGGTGGTTGCCTCGTTGCGGCAGCGTCCGAAGGATTGGGTTTCCTTCATGATGCGTTTCGAGCTGGGTTTGGAGCAGCCGGACCCAAGCCGCGCCTGGAAAAGCGCGCTGACCATTGCGGGTTCTTACATCGTCGGCGGCGTGATCCCGCTGAGCGCCTATTTGTTGCTGGCGGACGCCCACCGCGCCTTGCGGCTTTCGGTCGGTGTCACGCTGGTGGCGCTGGCCGTTTTTGGCGGCATCAAAGGCCGGTTCACGGGCGTGCCGGTGGTCCGCAGCGCGCTGCAAACTACCATCATCGGCGGCCTCGCCGCCGCCGCGGCGTTTGCGATCGCGCGCTGGATTTCGTAAACATGGTTGGAGGGCGGCGCTTCGTCGCCGCCGTTTTCTTTTTCGACGCCAAATTCGGCGGCGACAAAGCGCCGCCCTCCCATTGGAGCGGTCAACCAGCGCGGACAGAAAACTGTTCCTCGCGCCGATCCGTCGCCAGCGGCGGAGCTTTGGAAAGCGCCGCGATTTCCGCGCGAATCTCCGGCGTCATGGCGAAGTCCAGCGCGCCGAGCGAACCGTTCAACTGCTCGACGTTGCGCGCGCCGATGATCGCCGCAGTGACCGCCGGGTGCGAGGCGACCCAGGCGACCGCGACGGCCACGGGATTCCAGCCGCGCTCGCCGCAGAGCGCCACGAATTTTTCCGCCGTCTCGTAGTATTCCGGGTCGTCGTAGCGCGTGCGGTATTGCGCGTTCTCCGCGATGCGTCCCGCGCCTTCGCCACTGCCGCGGCGATATTTTCCTGACAGCAGCCCGGCAGCGAGCGGATTGTAAGGCACCACGGCGAGACCTTCGGACGCCGCCATCGGCAGCAGCTCGACCTCGACCTGGCGTTTGACTAGGTTATACATCGGCTGCACGCACTCAAAGCGGGCAAAGTGTTCGCGCGCCGAGATGCCCAGCGCCTTGACGATCTGCCACGCGGCGAAATTGCTCACGGCTGGATACAAAATTTTCCCCGCACGCACGAGGTCGTCGAGTCCGCGCAAGGTCTCCTCGATGGGCGTGAGCGGATCGACTTGATGCACGTAATAAAGGTCGAGCCGGTCCGAGCGCAGCCGCCGCAAGCTCTCCTCCACGGCCTGCCGCAAGTGCCGGCGTGAACAGCCACGGTCATTCACGCCTGGTCCTACTTTGCCGAAAAATTTCGAGGCGATAATAAGCTCATCGCGCTCGCCTTCGATCAGTTGGCCGAGGATTTCCTCCGACCGACCACCGACATAGACGTTGGCGGTGTCGATGAACTGAATGCCCGCCTCGCGACAGCGCCGGTAGATTTGCGCCGAGGCCGCTTCGTCGGCTTCCTTGCCGAAGGTCATCGTGCCAAGGCAGAGCATCGAGACTTGCACGCCGGTGCGGCCAAGAGTTTTGAATTTCATATCGCAAGGCCGAAGCGCGCGTCCGCGTCCGTCCGCGCGTATCCATTTTCACCAACTTGTTATGGCCACGATCAACGCAGCATTCATTGGTCTCGGCGCGATGGGTTTCCCGATGGCCGGGCATCTCATCAGTCGCGGCCACCGAGTCACGGTTTTCAATCGCACGGAAAAAAAGGCCGCGGAGTGGGTCGCGAAATACGGCGGCAACCGCGCGCCCACGCCGGCCGACGCAGCGCGCGAGGCGGATTTCGTTTTCATCTGCGTCGGCAACGATCAAGACCTCTACTCGGTGACGCTCGATGAAAAATCCGGCGTGCTGCCGGTCATGCGCGCCGGCGCCGTGCTCGTCGATCACACCACCGCCTCGGCCGCGGCGGCCCGCCGGCTGGATGCCGCTGCGCGTGAAAGCGGCGTGGCGTTTCTCGACGCTCCGGTTTCCGGTGGTCAAGCCGGCGCGGAAAATGGGCAACTCACCATCATGGTCGGCGGTGACGCGGACGTGTTTGCCCGCGCGGAACCGGTGATGGCATCCTACGCGAAAGCCGTGACGCACATGGGCATGGCTGGTAGCGGACAGCTTACGAAAATGGTCAACCAAATCTGCATTGCCGGCTTGGTGCAGGCGCTTGCCGAGGCGCTGGCCTTCGCGCAAAAAGCCGGACTCGACGGCAACCGCGTGCTCGATGTCATCACCAAAGGTGCCGCCGGAAGCTGGCAGATGGAAAATCGCGGACGCACGATGCTGGAAGGCAAATTCGATTTCGGTTTTGCCGTCGATTGGATGCGCAAAGACCTCGCCATCTGCCGCGCCGAAGCCGCCCGCAACGGCGCACGTCTCCCCGTGACCGAGGTCGTCGATGCCTTCTACGCCGCCGTGCAAAACAAAGGCGGCAACCGCTGGGATACCAGCAGCCTGATCGAACTACTGCGTTGATTTTCCGCTCCTCTTCCGCAAGCCCCCAGCCTATCTCGATGTTTTTCTAGTCTAATGAATCATTAGCCTGATCCTCGATCCTTCCTTGCAACGCTGACTCTATTTTTCGCAAGATAAAGTTTGGACACGGGATAGTGAAACTGAATGATCGCGCGATCCATTTCAAAGGTTACGCGCAACTCAGCACCAACGAATGGCCCGCGATCGGCCAGCGAGGCGAGCGCCGACGAGCTCGCACGCGCGTCGCAGCGGAGCCAGATTTCCGGCGGCAGCGCGGGCAGTCGCTAAAAAAAACGCACGACGCCGGCGCGCTGCCGCGCGCGCCCAGATTCGTCAGACCGTCGGCCCGCCACCACCGCCGGTGCGCCGAATGATGAGGTGATAAATGGCGAGCACGATGATCGCGCCGATCACCGACGCAATAAACCCAGCCGTGTCTTCCGGCCCGTAAAAGTTGACCAGCCGTCCAAGGAAGGTGGCGACAAACGCGCCGACCACGCCGACGATCATCGTGACGATGCAGCCCATCGGATCGCGGTCCCGCGTCAGGAACTTCGCCACGACGCCGGCGAGGAGGCCGATGATGAGCGTGCCAATGAGCGTGCGGGTTCCCAGCGGACCGACGGCAAGCAGCGGGTTGGAGGTCCAATCAAGAGTGGCGGCGATATTCATAAGTTGTAACAACGGTTTGGGTTAAACGGTGACAACGCGGAATCGCTGGCTCGTGCCTCGCCGGACGTGTGCGCCGCGAAGGCAACCCGCCTGCCCGCGCATGGCGTGGGCTTTTTTTCCCGAATATTCCCGTCCGCCCGGCCGTCGCTGGCTCAACCGGCCCGCCCGCTGCGCGCGCCTTCGTCGATGAGCTGCCAGAATTTGCGCGTCTGCCCTAGGTGCTCGTCTTCGTCGGCGACCATCGGCAGTTTCGAACGATAAAGAAAATCGCCGAGCGTGTTTTTGTGCAAAATCCGGTGGACCGTGACGCCCTCCGGACAGCGCTCGAAATAAATCCGGTAATCCTTCGCCCGAAAGCGATACAGCTTGCGTCCCTCGCGCTCGAGCCGGCCAAAGCGGTCGTCGCCGTCGAGCGCGTCGAGGTCGTTGGGCAAAAGCTGGAAGTCGCTGAGCAAATCGAGCTGCATGAGTTTCGGCAACCCGCTCAATTCGGCGGCGCTGATGGCGTTGAAAATAATTTGGAACATGAGGGAAAAGTGAACGGACAAATTGCGCGCAAGCCACGCTAGCCGCTGCCACCGAAATAGCGCCGCGCGACCCGGCTCGTCAACCCGGTGAAAATTTCCCACGGGATCGTGCCAGCCCGCGCCGCCAGTTCGCCCGCGGAAATTTCTTCGCTGCCGCCCTGCCGGCCGAGCAGCACGACTTCCTCGCCCGGTTCGACCGCCGGCGGCTCCAGCGCCGACACGTCCGCGAGCAGTTGATCCATCGTCACCCGGCCCAGCAAGGGACAGCGCCGGCCGCGGATGAGCACCGCCGCGCCCATGCCCGAGAGATGGCGCGGATAACCGTCGCCGTAGCCAGCCGCCAACGTGGCGACCCGCAGTGGGCGCGGCGCAAGAAACGTCCGCCCGTAGCTTACGCCCCAGCCTTGTGGCAACTCACGCACGAGCGTCACGCGAGTTTTGAGCGTCAGCACCGGCCGCAGGAGCGCCTGGCATTCCGGCAACGGCGAAGCGCCGTAGAGCATCAGGCCCGGCCGCGCGCTGTTGCAACCGGCGGCCAGCGGATAGCCGAGCAACCCGGCGCTGTTTTGCGCGTGGACGCGGGCGCGCGCGTCGGCGGGATTTTCAGAATCCGCGACGATTTTGGAAAACGCGAGCAACTGCGCGCGGGTGAAATCCGCGTCCTCGTCCGGCGACGGCAGGTGCGTCACCAATCCGCGCAGACGCAGCGCCGGCAGCGTCGCGAGCACCCGGCGCAACGCCGCGAAATCCGGCGGCAAAACGCCGGATCGTCCCATGCCAGTGTCGATCTCGATTTCCACTTCCAACGGCATCTCTGCGCCAACGCGCGCGACCGTCGCCGCATACGCGTGGGCCTCGGCTTCGGTGGAAATCCACGGCACCAAGCGCCGGCGGACGATTTCCGCGTGCTCGTCCGGCAGCGC
>JAFAXH010000134.1 GCA_019241085.1 Verrucomicrobiota bacterium
ACGATGAGCGCGGTGGACGGCGGGCGGGCTGGATTCAAATGCGACGGGAAAAATCGGTGGATGGCGCGCTCCGAGCGCCATTGGATGCAGCGAAGCTGCCTGTTCTTTTCTGAAGGAAGGAAAATGTGCGGCGTGCCGCCGCAGGATCAATGGCGCTCGGAGAGCGCCATCCACCTTTCACACCGTCTCGCGCCGAGTTAGGCGGCTTGGGTGGCCACAGGTGCCTGCTCAATGCTGGCCATCAGCAGAACGGAAAGAAAATGGGTGCGACCGTCCGGCTCCTCGATGATGACTTGCGGCACCTCTGTGGAGGAGGCGAGAACAAAGTCGGGATGTGCGACGCGATATTCGCGCCCGTCGGCCATGCGGATGATGAAGGGCTGAAACGGGGCAGCGCGCAGCAACTCACGGATACGAGCTTTCATGTCCGCGGAAAATAACGCGAAAAAGGCTGGCCGCCAAGCTGAGCGCGTGGTCGCTTAACGGATGGAAGCTCAGCGACGGGCACAGGCGCGTGTGAGCGTCGGAAGCGGAATCGGCGTTGCCGCCTGTGCCCGTTCGCTGCAGCGCGGGGTTAGGCGTCGGGATGCTTGGACGCTGACGCGCCGAGGTCACGACCGATGCGCTGCCCGAGCGGGATCGAGCCACGCCAGAGCAACCAAGCCACGAGCAGCGAGATGGGATGAGCCGGCCAGTGCTCCCAGTAGTAACTGAAAAAGCCGCCACGCCAGACGAAACCACCTAAGACACTGTAGAGCGCACCCAGCAGACTGGTGAACCCGAGCCAGCAGGCAAACAGACGGATTAGGAAGATCGCAACGAACTGAAAGAGGTTCATTGGCGCAAAATCAGCAGTCAGCGTGCGCGAGGTGACGCCTAACATATAATTATACCCGCCGGCGATTTTCCTCGGGAAACGGATACTCCATGTAACGCGCCGTGGCCCGCGCGATGGCGTCGCCGTGGAAGTGCGCGACGGCTTGCAGCGCGAGGTCGATGCCGGCGGCGATGCCGGCGGAGGTCAGGAAATTTGGGGCCGTTTGCACGACGTGTTCGTCGCGCACGATCTCGGCCAGCGGCGCCACTTGCGCGAGGGCATCGAGCGAGCGCCAGTGCGTCGTCGCGCGACGGCCATCGAGCAAGCCCGCCTTGCCGAGCAGCAGCGCGCCGGTGCAGACGGAGAGGAGCATTTCCACTTTCTTTGCCCGCTCGCGCAGCCAGCGGCTGAGCGCCGCGTCGCCGAGCAGCGCGCGCGTGCCCCAGCCGCCGGGCACGAGGAGCACGTCGAGCGGCGGGCAATCGTCCAGGCCGCAATCAGGCAGCACGCGCAGGCCGCCGCAGGCGCGCACGGGCAGGTTGTTCACCCCGCCGTGCGAGATGAGCAGGACGAGAAACGGCGACTCCGTCTCGCGTCGGTGCGCCTCGTCGAGCCGGGCGACGGAGAAAACTTCAAAGGGTCCGCAGAAGTCGAGCACTTCGACTTCGGGAAAAACGAGGATGCCGACAGTTTTGCGAGTTTCCACGGGAAGAATGACTTGGTAAGAAAGCAAAGCCGCTCTGCCCGGCTTGTGCAAGTCTTCTGCTTCGCGCAAGCTGTTCCGCCTGAGCCAGCCGCAAGGCGCGCTTCTTTTTCCACCATGAAAATTTCTCCCTGCCGCCGGCTCGGCCACGCGTTTGCCGCGCTGACCCTGCTCGCTCTCGTCCTCTGCCCTCGCGTCGCCGTCGCGCAGGAACCAAAGCTCCTGCGCATCGCCCACCAGTTTGCCGCCGGCACGGCGGACGAGGGCGACTTCCGCGACCGGCTCACGCGGAAGTTTGCCGCCGAGGTGGAGAAGCGGACGGAGGGACAGTTGAACGTCGCGGTGTATGCGAACAACGGGCTGTTCCGCAGCGACGTGCAGCTCCCGGCGATGCAGCACGGCCTTCTGGACATGACGCTCGTGCCGCTCGTGTATGCCGCCAAGGAAATCCCCGAGGTCAACCTCACGCTCATGCCCGCGCTGGTCGCTTCCTACGACGACGCGGCGCGTTGGAAAGAGAGCGCCATCGGCAAAGACTTGAGCGCGGCGCTCGAAGCGCACAACATGAAAGTCCTCACCTGGATCTGGCAGGCGGGCGGGATCGTGTCGCGGGACAAACCGGTGTTGTTGCCGGCGGATTTGAAAGGGAAAAAAATCCGCGGCGCCGGCGCGCAGATGGACCGGCTGTGGAAGGCCGCGGGCGGCGTGATCGTGAACCTGCCGTCGGAAGAATTGAGCGCGGCGATGCGCAACAAAAAGCTCGACGTGGTGGTCACGTCATCGACGACGCTGCTCGCGTCGCGCTTGCAGGATTGCGGCAAAAGCGTGACCACGGCGCGCGACAAGTCGATCTGGTTTTTGTGCGAGCCACTGCTGATTAGCAAAGCGCGCTTCGACGCGCTGTCGCCCGAGCAGCAAACGGTGGTGACGGAAGTCGGCGCGAGTTTGGAAGCGTTCGCGCTGGAACGCGCCAAGGCCGACGATCAGGAGCTGGCTGAGGTGTTTGAAAAAGCGGGCGTCAAGGTCGTGGACATGAACGCCGAGCAATTTGAAAAATGGCGCGCGCTGGCGAAGACGACGGCGTGGGCCGATTTTGCGAAGAGCGTGCCGAACGGCGCCGCCTTGATCGAGCACGCGGCGGCGGTGACGGTGAAGTAGGCAGTTGAATGGTGACTTACGGGATCGGAATGAGCCTCGCGCCAAGGCGCCAAGCCGCCTAAGGAAGCGGAGAGTTTTCGCCGCCAAGACGCCAAGGCGCGAAGGAAGAGGAAGCAAACAAGGGGAGCGCGGGTGCCTCGCCCGTTCCCCGTCGGCGCCCTCGCCGGACGGCTCCTCCTTTTGTCATCCCGAGCGCAGTCGAGGGACCTCTCATTGCCTGCCTTGGCTCGCGGCGCGCACTGAGAGCATTGCGAGTGTCCACCGAGCCAGACAATCAGCAAGAGGTCCCTCGACTGCGCTCGGGATGACAAAAGGAGGAATGCATCGACGCCGGAAACGTTCCGTTGACCAAGAACTCCCGCTCCTTGCCTCCAAAGTCATTTTCCCGCCCATGTTGCGCGCGACAATGCCAGGAAAATGATTTTCGCGCCGGTGTTTGCTCCGACAAGGCGCTCGCAAAAAATTTTCCTCGTTCCCAAGCTGCCGTTGGTAACGAGGAAAAATAGCCCGGCGCTTCAGCGCTGGGAACGACGGCCCGGGACGACGCGCGCCAGTCTCGCGAGGGACGGAACGCGCGCGTCCGCGGGACCGCCGCCCGCTCCGCTCAGGCGCGGACGACCTTCGTGCCGGCGATGAGGTCGTGAATGCACCGGTGATCGGCGCGGAAGATGAAACAGATGTCCGCCAACGCGTAGATCCAGCCCACGAAAGGAATCATCGAAGGCAGGTTGGCCACGACGGAGCGCATGAGAAACGCGCCGACAAAACCGGCCGGGCTGTTGTCCAATTTCACCACGCGGGTGCCCACGATTTTCTTGCCGACCGACTGGCCGGACGTGGAAAGCAGGAAGGCCTGGATGCCGAGCAGCACGAGGCCGCCGAGGAGGATCAGTCCCCAACCCAGACCCACCGCTCCCGAGTTCGGTTGGCCGCCGTTCTGCGACGCGCGAACCATGCTGGTAATCATAATGCCGTAGCCCGGCCCGATGCAGATCATGGCGAGGATGCCGTCGATGATCGCGCCGCCGAGACGGGCGCCGAGTCCGGCGAGGTTGCTGGTGTCGATCATCCCGCCGGCGCCGGGCGGATAAGCATACGCGGGCGGCTGCATGTATTGCGGCGGACCGCCGGCGGGCGGTGTGTAAGCTGGCGGCGCGTAGGCGGGCGGCGCGGCGGCGGGCATCGGCGCGCCGGTGGTGGCGCCGGGGACGGAGATGAGGGTGTTCAACGGCTGCCAGCCGGAGAGACCCTGGTGCCACGCGAGATCGGTGCCGACGATGGCGCCGCTGGCGAGCATCTCGTGGAGTTGGGTTTCGTTGAAGGGTCCGGTTTGCTGGCCGTTGTGGGCGACGAAGAGTTCCATGAAAAAAGGGTTGGTTAAAGGTTCAGCGCGAGGCTGAGCGCAACGTTGTCGCAGCTTTTGCCGCCCGTTGTCAACGCATCGTTAACGAGCAGAGAAGCGCCGTTTGCATGCCGTGATGTCGGGGAGCGCGGGCATCCTGCCCGCTCTTGCCGGCATCCCTGCCGGCAAGCTCGTTGAATCGTATGGCCGCCTCTGGCGGCACTTCCTTTTCCGATGCCGTCCGGCAGGGATGCCGAACGGAGCAGGCTGGAAGCCTGCGCTCCCCTTTCCCTGCGCGCAGCGGCGGAAAATTTTTCCAACGCGCCGGTCCGCTCCGAGGGAACGGAAACGATTCTTTTTTGTCATTAAATTCCCATGCGTCAAGCTGCCCTCTCTCCGCCCTCCTCCGCTTCGCACTACCAGCCCATCGAGAACTACGGAGTTATCGGCAACCTCCAGACCGTCGCGCTCGTCGGCATGGATGGCGCCATCGACTTCCTATCGTTCCCGTATTTCGATTCGCCGACCGTCTTTGCCGCCTTGCTCGACGACGCCCGCGGCGGCCGGTTCGCCCTCGCGCCATTGCTGGACGGCGCGCGGCACCGGCAGCTTTACCTGTCGGATTCCAACATCCTCATCTCGCGCTTTCTGTCCGCCGACGGCGTGGCGGAGGTCAGCGACTTCATGCCCATCGCGCTCGAGCCGGATTCGACCGACAAGAAAACCGAGGCGCCGCACCGGCTCGTGCGCCGGGCGAGGTGCGTGCGGGGCGAGATCAAATTCCGCCTGCGCTGCCAGCCGCGCTTCAACTACGGCCGCGCCCAGCACAAGGTCGAGACGCGCGCGCATGGCCGGCAAGTGCTCTTCCTTTGCGACGACCCGGCTCACCCGCTGACGCTGCGCCTGCACTCGACCTTGCCGCTGCGGCACGACGGCCACGGCGCGGCGGTGGCCGAGTTCACCCTGCGCGCCGGGGAACACGCCGCGTTCGTGCTCGAAGAAGTCCAGGCCGACCAGGCGCGCGCGCCGGGCAACAACGCCAGCCACGAGTTCGTCGCGGCGGCGTTCAAAGCCACGCTCAACTTCTGGCAGCGCTGGCTGGCGCGCTCGACTTACAAGGGCCGCTGGCGCGAAATGGTGGACCGTTCCGCGCTCGTGCTGAAGCTGCTCACGAGCCAAAAGTATGGCTCCATCGTGGCCGCGCCGACCTTCGGGCTGCCGGAGTTCATCGGCGGCACGCGCAACTGGGATTATCGCTACACCTGGATTCGCGACGCCTCGTTCACGCTCTACGGTCTCAGCCGGCTCGGCTTTTACGAGGAAGCCGGCGCGTTCATGCGCTGGCTGGAGGCGCGTTGCGCGGAGCTGCCCGACGGTGGCGCGTTGCAGATCATGTATGGCATCGACGGCCGGGCGAAGCTGACCGAGGAAGAGCTGCCGGATTTCGAAGGCTACCGCGGCAGCCGGCCGGTGCGCTACGGCAACGCCGCCTACGGCCAGCGCCAGCTCGACATCTACGGCGAGCTGATGGACAGCGTTTACATTTACAACAAGTTCGGCACGCCCATTTCCAACGCCCTCTGGCTCGATCTTACCCGGCTCATCGACTGGGTCTGCGAACATTGGCGCGAGCCGGACGAGGGCATCTGGGAAGTCCGCGGCGGGCAGCAGGAATTTCTCTATTCGCGCATCATGTGCTGGGTCGCGCTGGACCGCGCCGTGCGGCTGGCGCAAAAACGCTCGTTCCCCGCGCCGCTCGCCCGCTGGATGCGGGAGCGCGACCGCATTTACCGCGACATTTACGACAACTTCTGGGACGCGCGGCAGGCGGCGTTTACGCAAACCAAGGGCGGCCGCACCATCGACGCGTCGTGCCTGCTCATGCCGCTGATCAAATTCATCAGCCCGCGCGATCCGCGCTGGCTCTCGACGTTGCGCGCGGTCGAGCGGGAGCTGGTCGATGACTCGCTGGTTTATCGTTACAAAGGCGCCGACGGCATTCCGGGCCGGGAAGGCACGTTTTGCATGTGTTCGTTCTGGTATGTGGAAGCCCTCGCCCGCAGCGGCGACGTGCGGCAGGCGCGTTACATCATGGACAAACTGCTCGGCTACGCCAATCACCTCGGGCTGTATGCCGAGGAACTCGGGCCGGCGGGCGAGCACCTCGGCAATTTTCCCCAAGCCTTCACGCACCTCGCGCTCATCTCGGCCGCTTACGCGCTCGACCACGCGCTCGACGAGCCGGGCCGGGAGCATTGAAGCAGATCGAACAGGAACCTCACGCAAAGGCGCCAAGCCGCAAAGGGGGGAGAAAAGCGGATGGCTTTTTTGTTCGTATCCCGAGCGTTGAGTCGAGAGCCGGTAGCGGCTGCGCTTCGTCGTTCCGGGGGAGCGCAGGCTTCCAGCCTGCTCTTGCCGGCATCCTGCCGGCAAGCTCGTTGAGAATAGGCCGCCAAAAGCGGCATTTGGTTTTCCGAAGCCGTCCGGCAGGGATGCCGGACGGGGCAGGCTGGAAGCCTGCGCTCCCCAGAACAGAGCCATCACGCGAGGGATGACAGGCGGCGGCGATGCACTCAGCGCGATTTTCAGAATTTCTCCGCTTTCCGCTTCTTTTCCTTTGCGGCTTTGCGGACTTTGCGCGAAGCCCGTGCGGCCTTTTTACCATGAGCAGCTTCTACATTCTCCAACCTGACCGCACGCCGGCGGGGCCGTTCACCGACGAGCAGATGCACGCCATGCAGATGAGCGGGCAGATCGGCCCGGCGACGCTGGCCTGTCAAGCCGGCGCGTCGCAGTGGGCCACCGTCGCCCAACTCCTCCCCCCGCCGCCCGTCGCCGTCCCGCCGCCGATGCCCGGCGGTGGCGCGCTGCCGCCGCCCATGTTGCCACCCCCGATGATGCCGCCGCCGCTGCCGATGGGCGGCATCGGCGGGGTGAGCGCGGGCGCGTCGGGCGGGGCGCACGTCGCGCAACTCTCGCAGCAGCTCGCCCATCGCGGCGCGGAAGCCGCCGGCATGGCGCACCGCTTTGCCCGGCGCATTCTGGCGAGCAATTTCACCAAGGAAGCCGCCGGCGCCGACGAGAAGCTGGCGCTCGAACGCGCGCGCACGCCGGTCACGTTTCCCATCGGCCAAAACTACGCCGCGTGGCGGCGGGCGATCCTCTGGTTTTCGGGCGTCGGCCTGGCGATCTCCGCGCTGGCGCAGATTCCCGATCTCCTGCGCAACGTGACGACGCAGCAAAACGTCCCGGTCATCTTCCGCCTCATCTTTCTGCTGCTCTTCGGCTTCCAGGTGGCCGCGTCGGGGCTGGCGCTCTGGGGCGCGCTCGTCTGGGCCGAGGTGCCGTCGTCGCGGCGGCTGGCGCGGCTCGCGTATTTCTGCCAGTTCCTCGGGCCGCTGCTGCTCTTCTGCATCCCGGCGCGCTGGCTCATGTCGGGTTCCCTCGCGGAACTCCGCACTTACGGCACGCTTTACGCCGTGATTGCCGTCATTTTTTTAATGCCCAAAATCTTCGGCATCATGCCGGGACTCGTCCGCGCGTGCCTGACGCTGCGCACCCTCGTGCCGGAGTCGCCGATGCCCGGCTGGATTTGCGTGCTCATCGCGCCGCTCTATTGCCTGCTCTTCAGCGTGCTCGTCATCGTCGCCGCCCAAGCCGGCAGCGGGCTGTTGTTCCTGGCATTCCTCGTCGTCTTCCTCGCGCCGCTGTTTGTGATCCTCGACGCGCGCAACCTCTGCCGCCCGGCCAACGAAGCGGACATGAACCGCACGCTCACCGCCCTGCGCTGGCGGATGCTGCTCGCCACAATCGCCGGCCTGCTCCTGCTCCTCTGGGCGGGCTACGACGTGCTCAAGTCGCTGAACTGGCACATGTCGTCGCTGCTGAATTTCTTCGCGTCCCTCGTCGGCAACGTCTTTCTCGTCACCGCCGTGGCGTCGGATTTCCTCATCGGCCTCATGCGGACCGGCTTCAACCAAGAGGAAGAACTCCGCGCCAGCCCGTTGTATGAAGTCCTGCACGAACGCTTCGTCCAGCTTGGCAACGTCCGCATGGCCGACCTCGGCGCCGGCGAGGGGGAAATGTTCGCGAATGTCGGCGACCTCATGCGCCGCGCGCGGGCGTTCGGCGGCGGCGTGGCCCCGGTCGGCGGCGCCGCCGTGGCTGGCGTGTCGTCCATCGGCACGCCCCCGCCGCTACCGATCCCGATGACCGCGCCCGCGGCTGCGCGCAGCGAAAACCCGACAACGCCCGCGTAGGGTGTTATCGGAGGGTGCGATGGTCTTGGGGGAGCGCGGGCTTCCAGCCTGCTCCGTCCGGCATCCCTGCCGGACGGCTTCGGAAAAACAAACGCCGCCAAAGGCGGCCATATGATTCAACGAGCTTGCCGGCAGGATGCCGGCAAGAGCGGGCTGGAAGCCCGCGCTCCCCTTTCCCATCCCCGAGACCAACTGACACAAGCTGGCGAAATGGGCCAAAATGCTTTGTGCCAAGCTGCCCGGACCACGGACCGGGCTTGGCGGGACGCGAACCGGCAGGCGCGGGACGCGGCCCGCGTTCCTCGGGACGTGAACCGCGCGGCTTGGTTCTTGGTCCGAACCCGCCGGTTCCGGGGCCGGAGCCTCCGGACCGTGGTCCGCGAGCCTTGGAACGAGGGAAAAACGCTCCTTGCCCGCATCAGCAAGCCGCGCGCGGGTGCTGGTGGATGTCGTCCACCCAAAACACCTCCTCCGGCGGCTCGACGGGCTGGAGATCGAGATTCACCACGACCGGCTCCTGGCCGCTGCGCACCAAAACGCACGCGAGCGGCTCGTCGGTCGAAGCGTTGATCTCCTGGTGCGGCACGAACGGCGGCACGTAAATGAAATCGCCCGGCCCGGCTTCCGCCGTAAATTCCAGCCGCGCGCCCCAGCGCATCCGCGCCCGGCCGCTGACGACGTAGATCACGCTTTCCAAATCCCCGTGATGATGCGCCCCGGTCTTGGCGTCCGCGTGGATCGTGACGGTCCCCGCCCAGAGCTTGTTCGCCCCGGCGGTGGCGTGCGTGATCGCCGCCGCCCGTTGCATTCCCGGCGTCTGCGGCGTGTTGGCATCGAGCGCGCCGGCGCGGACAATCCGGACCCCGTGTTCGCGCCAATCAACGGCGGCTCCCGGCGGCTGGCTGGCATCGGCGGCGGACATCCCGCCTGCTTTCGGCCCCGGCCCGCCGGCTGGATGCGCCGCGACGGATGGCAGGACGCGGCGTCAACGTTTCGCCAGCAATTGATACGCGCGGCCTTCGCGCGTGAGCGTCACGCCGTCCTCGCGGATTTCGCTGACCTTCGCGCGGTGCCCGCTGGGCAACGCCACCTCCTCGCCTTCCTCGTAGCTCTTTTTGTTAATCACCACGATCTTCGGGCTGCCGAGCAGGATGGAACTCAGCCGGGCGTGCGCGAGAAAATCCTTCATCTCCACGTCCTCGGGCGCCGGCGTGGGAGCCGCAGGCTTGCCGGCCGCCGCGTTGCCGCCCGGCGCCGTGGTCGGCGCAGCCGCCGGGCTGGTCCCCGCCGCGGCGACGTGGTCATCGCCGGCGCGGCTTTCCTTCACCTGCTGGATTTGCGCGAGCATCTGCTCGCGGGCCTTGAGCAACGGCACTTGCGCCGCTTTTTCCGCCGCCTGCTTTTTTTGCGCGACTTGGTAACGCTGCCAGCCCACTTGCCCGCCCCAACCAGCGCCGATGAGGACGACGCACACCAGACAGACGAGGAATTCTTTGTTCATGCCCATGACTGCTTGCTCTGTGAAGCAAACCACGGGCCGTCCCGGCACGCCGGGCGTTACGCCGGCTTGGGCGGTGGGGCCGGCGCGGGCGCGGGATACGGGCGAATGCCGGTGATGACCCGCGCGCTCCGCGTGTGCGTGAGGTAGGAATAAGCCCAGTTGAAAAACACGCCGATCTTGTTGCGGAAGCCGACGAGGAAAAACAGGTGGATGAACAGCCAGGCCAGCCACGCCATCAGCCCGCTGAAATGGAATTTGCCGACCATCGCCACGGCCTTCGCGCGGCCGATGGTCGCCATCGTCCCCTTGTCCCAATAGGTGAACGGCGAACGCGCCCCGGCGTTGATCTGCCGCGCGTCCACGTCGTCGGCGATGATGCCGGCGACGTATTCGCCCATCTGCATCGCCGCCGGCGAGACGCCGGGCACCGGCTGCCTGGTCTTCGGGTCCACGAGGGAAACGAGGTCGCCGATGGCGAACACCTCGGGATGGCCGGGGATCGTGAGGTCGGGATTCACCTTGATGCGTCCCGCGCGGTCGAGCGCGTCCTCGCGCAAGCCGAGCTTTTTCGTCAACGGATTCGCCGCCACGCCCGCGCCCCAGACAATCGTCTCCGCCCGGATGATCTCCCCCGAGGCCAGCTCGACTTCGCCCGCGCGCAAGTCTTTCACCTTCGTATCGAGCCGCACCTGCACGCCGAAGTCTTCGAGCTGCTGCTTCGCGCTTTGGCGCAAATCCTCGGGATAGGCCGTGAGCAAGTGCGGGCTGCCTTCGATGAGGATGATCTTCGCGCTCTTCGGATCGATGCGCCGGAAGTCGTTGACCAACACCATCGTCGCCACTTCCGCGAACGCCCCCGCCAATTCCACGCCCGTCGGCCCGCCGCCGATGACCACCATCGTCATCAGCCGCCGCTGTTCCTCCAGATCGGTCGTCGTCTCCGCCCGCTCGAAGGCGACGAGCAGACGGCGGCGGATCGCCATCGCGTCGTCGATGGTCTTCAAGCCCGGCGCGTGGGCTTCCCATTCCGGATGCCCGAAGTAGCTCGTCACCGCGCCGACGGCGAGCACGAGGAAATCGTAGTCGAGCGTTTCGTTCGCGCAGATGACCTTGCGGTTGGTCAAATCAAAATCGCGCACCTCGTCGAGCAGCACCGTGAGGTTGTAATGCCCGCGCAAAATGTGCCGCGTCGGCTGCGCGATGTCCGGCGCCGTCAACGCCGCCGTGGCGACTTGATAGAGCAACGGTTGGAACAAATGATGGTTCTGCCGATCCACGACCGTGATCCCCGCGTCC
>JAFAXH010000026.1 GCA_019241085.1 Verrucomicrobiota bacterium
AATCGACGCGCTCGAACCGTTTGAGCACGTTGCGCTTGGCCGTGATGGTGCTGGCGCCTTTGAGGCTGCGATGCTGGGACATTTTCGGAAAAGTTGAGAGTTGAGGGTTGAGAGTTGAGAGCCTGAAGAAAAAGGCGGCGGGCGGACGATGAGAGCGCGGACCATTGCCCAATTTCCGCCGACTCTCAACCCTCAACTCTCAACTCTCAACTTTCTGCTGCTCAAATGATGCCCAGCTTCATTTTGCCGGCTTCGGAGATCATGTGCTGGTTCCACGGCGGGTCCCAGACGAGCGCGACGACGGCTTCGCCAACGCCGGGCACGGTCATGATTTTGCGCTCGGCGTCGGCGGCGATGGACGGACCCATGCCGCAGCCGGGCGCGGTGAGCGTCATCTGCACCTCGGCGCGCGTGGTTTCCTTGCCTTCGAGCGGGACGATGCGGCAATCATAGACCAAGCCGAGATCGACGATGTTGACGGGAATCTCCGGGTCGAAGCAGGTCTTCAATTTATCCCAAACGCGCTTTTCCTGCACGTCAGCTTGGAGGTCTTCGGCGGTGAAAGGCACGGCCGCTTTCTCACCGGAAGTGGTCAGACCGAGCGCATCGGCGTCTTTTTCCTGGATGCGCGACAAGCCGGTGGACGAGGCGACAGTGTAGGAGCCGCCGAGCGATTGGGTGATGACGACCGGCGTGCCAGCCGCGAGCGTGAGCGTCTGGCCGCTGGGAATCTGGATGGCTTCCACGTCGCGGGTGAGATTGATTTCAGTATTTTCGTGCATGAGGTGGAAGGAAAGAATGTTTGTGGTGAAGCTTGAGACAAGGCGCGCCGCAATCGGTTCAGTGCGCGGGGGATTTGACGGGATCGAGCAAGACAACCTTCAGCTTTTTTTGCGGGTCGGCCGGAGTGGAGACGCCGCTGGCGAGCTGGTCATATAAAGTCCGGCCGGCAACAGCGCCGCTCGGCGCCGGTGGCGGGCTGCTCGCGACCGCGTCGCCGGCGAGCGCGGATTTCAACGCGCCTTCGACGAGCTGCGCGCAATGAATTTTCATCGGCGGCAACGGCCCGAGCGGCGCGGCGAGTTCCTCGCCCGACATCGCCAGCGCCTCGGCGGCGGTTTTGCCGCGGATGAGTTCGGTCGCCAGGCTGGCGACGGCGATGGCAGTCTGGCAGCCGAAGGTTTGAAACGTCGCGCGGTCGATGACTTTTTTGCCGGCGTCGTCCTGCTTGAATTTTACCCACATGCGCAGCATGTCGCCGCAATCCGGGCTGCCAACGGTGCCAACGGCATCGGCGTTTTCCATTTCGCCAAGGTTCTGCGGATTTTGCCGCGCGGCTTCGAGGCGGGATTCCAAATCGGTCGCTTCGTTCATAGTTTAATGAGCCTCACGCAAAGGCCGCGAAGGTCGCAAAGAAAGAGAGAAAATTTTCAGACCTTTGCGCGCTTTGCGGCCTTGGCGTGAGGCACTCTCAACGTTCACTCCAAACGATAACGCGGCAAGCCTGGATCGACTTCCTTGCTCCAGGCGTCGATGCCACCGAGCAGGGCGCGCACGTTCGTAAAGCCGTGTCCGGCGAAATACGCCGCCGCGTCGAGACTGCGCGCGCCTTGGTGATCGACGATGACGATCAAGCCTGTCTCGCGCGGCCATTGCATGAGCACGGTGTTCATCAATTCCTGCGAAAAAAGCTGCGCGCCGGCGAGGTGGACCGCTTCAAATTCCTCGCGCGTCCGGATGTCGAGCAGGCGCACTTCGGTCTGGCCGGAGTTCAGCGCGGTTTCGAGTTCCGCCGGCGAAATCTGCATCGCGCGATCTTCTTCCTGGCTCGTTTGCAAATAATCGAGCACCGCGGGCACGTCGTGCATTTGCTCGTTGCGGGCGCAGATTTGCGCGAGCGTTTCGTCTTCGGAAAATCCGCACGAAGCGCAGCCGCCGACGTGGTATTTGCGAAACAACGCGCGCCGCGCGCCGGGATAAACGGCGAGCACCTCGCGCATCGGGAGATCGGGATTAAGCGTGGTGGCTATGGCGGTCATGACAGTTGGAATCTAACACAGAGAACACCGAGGCAGAGGCACAGAGGCAGCAGAGGAAAAGTAAAGGTGTTTTGCCGAAGAACAAAATTTCCGTTCTCTGTGCCTTTGCCTCTTCTGCCTCTGTGTCAAAATGAACGTGTTCCTTACCGCGCTGGCTGTCCCTTGCCTTCGATGTCGAAGGTCACGCGCTTGGCCGCGTCTTCGCTCAACGCCTGGTGCAGCGCGTGCCAGGCGAGCGTCGCGCATTTGATGCGCTGGGGAAATTTCCGCACGCCTTGCAACAAACGCAGGTCGCCGAGTTCCTTCGGCGGAGGTGGCGCGGCCTCGTCGGCGCTACCATGGTTGAGCGTCAGCATGGATTGAAAACTGCCGCGCAACGCCTCGGCCTCATTCCGCGTGCGGCCCTTGATTTTCGTCGTCATCATCGACGCGCTCGCCATGCAGATCGAGCAGCCGTCGCCATGGAATTTCACCTCCGCCAGCTTCTGCGCGTCCGCCGGATCAAAGCGCAGTTGCAGCGTGATCGCATCGCCGCAACTCGGATTGTCGCCGCTCGCCGTCACGCTCGCCTCGGGCAGTTCGCCGAAGTTCCGCGGCTTGCGCGAGTGATCCAAAATGATCGACTGATACAGCTCCTCGAAATCTGGCGAATTAAAGTCCACGGCAGAAAAATTTCTGAATCTCCGCGACGGCGTCGATGAGCAGATCGACCTCCTCGCGCGTGTTGTAAAAATAAAAGCTCGCCCGCGCGCTCGACCGCACGCCGAGCTTGCGGTGCAACGGCTGGTTGCAATGATGCCCGCCGCGCAAGGCGAGGCCAAATTTCACGTCGGCCATCGTGACGACATCGTGCGCGTGCGCGTCGTCGAGCAGGAAACTCACCAGCCCGGCGCGGTTTCCGTCCGTCGGCCCGAGCAGCCGCACGCCGCCGAGTTCACGCAGCCGTTCGTAAGCGTGCCGCGCCAACGCCTGGTCGTGCTCGAAGATCGCCTGCCTGCCGACGTTATCCAGATAATCCAGCGCCGCGTGCAGTCCGACCGCACCGGCGATGTGCGGCGTGCCGGCCTCGAAGCGATGCGGCGCCGGCTTGAACGAAGCCTGGTGCCAATCGACCGAGACGATCATCTCGCCGCCGGTCTGCCAGGGCGGCGTTTCATCCAATTTTTCCGCCCGTCCGTAAAGCACGCCGAGGCCGGTGGGACCGAGAATCTTGTGGCTGGAAAAAACGAGGAAATCGCAGCCGATCTCGCGCACGTCGAGCGGATGGTGTCCCGCCGATTGCGCCGCATCGACGAGCGTCGTCGCGCCGACCTCGCGCGCGCGGCGGCACAGCTCGGCGACGGGATTGATCGTCGCCATCGTGTTCGAGATGTGCGTGAAGGCGAAAACTTTCACCTCCGGCGTGAGCAGGCTATCGAGTTGCGCGAGATCGAGCAGCCCGCTGTCGCCGAGCACGGGCACGTAGCGCAACGTCGCGCCCGTGCGTTGCGCGAGCATTTGCCACGGCAGCAAATTCGCGTGGTGCTCCAGCTCCGTGAGCAGGATCACGTCGCCGCGCTTGACGTGCCGTCCACCCCACGCCGAGGCGACGAGATTGATTGACTCCGTGGTGCCGCGGGTGAAGACGATCTCGTCCGCCGACGCCGCGTTTAGGAATTGCGCCGTGCGCGTCCGAGCGGCCTCGTAAGCCGCCGTCGCGCGGTTGCTCAATTCGTGAATGCCGCGATGCACGTTCGCGTGGTCGTGCTCGTAGTAATGCGTGATCGCGTCGAGCACCTGGAGCGGCCGTTGCGCGCTCGCGGCGCTGTCGAGATACACGAGCGGCCGGCCGTGAACGTCTTGATTGAGAATCGGAAAATCCCGCCGCAACGCGGCCCAATCGATCTGGTGCATGGTAGAAATTTCCCTTCTCGCAACCCGCCGCGGCGACTCCGCCAGCGGGAGAACAAGCTAGCCCGGAACGCCCCGGCTGACAAGGCGACCGCGCCGCAGGTGATGAGCCATTTTGTTGTCATCCTGAGCTTGTCGAAGGACCTCTCATTGCTTGCCTTGGCTCGCGGCGTGCCGGTAGAGCGGTTTGGATGTTCACCGAGCCAGACAGTCTGTCAGAGGTCCCTCGACTGCGCTCGGGATGACAGGAGAAGACAAGGAAAACGCGCAATAGCTCGCCCCTCGCGCCTGCGCCGTGCGACCGCGATTTTCTTTTCCTTGAACAAGTGATTTTGTTGAAATGCCAGCCCGGTGATTCCAGCGCCATGGAACTCTTTCAACTGCGCGCCTTCGTGGCGGTCGCCCAACTCGGGCATCTGACGCGCGCCGCGCGACGGTTGCACCTTTCCCAGCCAGCCGTCAGCCATCAGATCAAAGCAAGTGCCGCCGCGTCGGTGTCCACCTTTGAATCTCTCGAAGCTGCGCACGCCGCGGACATCGCTCATGTTTGATCCGTTCCACCCAAAAAACCCCACACTCGCTCGCTCACTCAACCCTCCCATGAAAACACACACCATCGCCTCCATCCCCGCCGACGGCATCGGCAAGGAAGTCGTGCCCGCCGCGCTCGAAGTGCTCCGCGTCCTCCAGCAGCGCCACGGCGGTTTCAAGCTGCAAGTCGAAGAATTCCCCTGGGGCAGCGATTATTACAAAAAGCACGGCGAGATGATGCCGAAGGATGGCTTGGAAACTTTGAAAAAATTCGACGCCATCCTCTTCGGCGCCGTCGGCGCGCCCGATCTGCCCGACGACATCACGCTCTGGGGCTTGCGCTTGAAAATTTGCCAGGGCTTCGATCAATACGCCAACGTGCGCCCGACGCGCATCCTGCCTGGCATCCGCTCGCCCTTGGCCGGCCGTGGCCCCGGTGATCTCGACATGGTCATCGTGCGCGAAAACAGTGAAGGCGAATACGCCGGCCACGGCGGCCGCGCGCACCGCGGCCACCCGGAGGAAGTCGGCACCGAGACGGCGATCTTCACCCGCGTCGGCTGCGAGCGCATCATCCGCTTCGCCTACGAGATCGCCCGCTCGCGTCCGCGCAAGCAACTGACCGTCGTGACCAAGAGCAACGCCCAGCGTCACGGCATGGTGCTCTGGGACGATGTCGCCGCCGAAGTCGGGCGCGATTTTCCCGACGTGAAAACCGACAAGATGCTCGTCGATGCGATGACCGCGCGCATGGTCGAAAAACCCGCCAGCCTCGACACGATTGTCGCCACGAACTTGCACGCCGACATTCTCTCCGACCTCGCCGGCGCGCTCGCCGGCAGCCTGGGCATCGCGCCGACGGCCAACCTGAATCCCGCGCGCAAATACCCGTCGATGTTCGAGCCGATCCACGGTTCCGCTTTTGACATCACAGGCAAAGGCATCGCCAACCCGGTGGCGACCTTTTGGACCGCCGTGATGATGCTCGATCATCTCGGGGAAAAAGCAGCCGCCGCGCGTCTGATGGCCGCCATCGAGAAGACTACCGCCGCGGGCATCGTCACGCGCGACCTCGGCGGCAAAGCCGATACTCGCACGGTGACCAAGGCGGTTTGCGAAGCGCTGTAAAACAGGGTAGCAGACCGGCTCTATTCCTTTGTCATCCCGAGCGTTAGTCGAGAGCCGGAGCGAAGCGCAGACAGGCGAAGCCAAACCTCTCATTGCCTGCCTTGGCTCGCAGCGTGATCAAAACGCAGTTCATTTGTTTACCGAGCCAGACAATCAGTAAGAGGTCCCTCGACTTCGCTCGGGATGACAAAAAAAGGCGCCTGCTACCCAATTAGAAATTCTCCCCATGCGCATCCTTTTCGCTCCCGACAAATTCAAAGGCAGCTTGTCTGGCGCGGAAGCCGCGCGCGCTCTGGCCGCGGGCTTCCGCGCCGGCTGGCCCGCGGCGGGCAGGGCGGAGGAAGATGATTTGGAAATGGAATGCCTGCCCGTGGCCGACGGCGGCGAAGGCACGGCGGAGGCGCTTTGCGACGCGCTCGGCGGGCGTTGGATCACGCGCACCGTGCCCGACCCGCTGGGCCGGCCCGTGGCGGCGCGCTATGCGCTCGTCGAACCGGCGGACGGCGGCGGCACGCTGGCTGTCGTCGAGATGAGCGCGGCGAGCGGCTTCGGACTCGTGACCGGCGACGACCGCGATCTGTTGCGCGCCAACACCGTCGGCACCGGCGAACTCCTGCGCCACGCCCGGCAGCAAGCCGATGTCGAGCGCGTGCTCATCGGCATCGGCGGCAGCGCGACCAACGACGGCGGGATCGGCGTAGCCGCCGCGCTCGGCTGGCGTTTTCTCGACGCCGCCGGCCGCGAACTCCCGCCGACGCCGGACGAGTTGGAGAACCTCGCGTCCATCGCGCCGCCCGCCGCGCCGTGGCCGGCCGGCACGCTGCCCATCGTCATCGCCTGCGACGTGCGCAATCCGTTGCTCGGACCGCAGGGCGCCACGGCGATCTACGGGCCGCAAAAAGGCTTGCGCGGACCCGACGAACAAGCGCGGCTGGAACGCGCGCTCACGCGTTTGGCCGACGTGACGGCAACAGTCATTGGCCGCGATCTTCGCGACGAACCGGGCGCGGGCGCGGCGGGTGGTTTGGGCTTCGGGCTGCTGGCGTTTTGCAAGGCGACGATGCGCTCGGGTTTTGAAGTCGTCGCCGATTTGCTGCGGCTCGAAGAAGCCATCGCGCGCGCGGACCTCGTCGTCACCGGCGAGGGGAGTCTGGACGGCCAAACGCTTGAGGGCAAAGCGCCCTGCGGCGTCGCCACGCTGGCGGGAAAATATGGCAAGCCGGTCGTCGCTTTCGGCGGCCGGCTCGACCTCGCCTTCACCGATCAACTGGCGGAAGTCTTCGACGCGACGTTCACTCTGGCACCCGGCCCGATGACCTTGGCCGATTGCCAAAAACGCGCCGCCGAATTACTGACGAACGCCGCCGCCCGCGCCGCCCGCTGGCTCGCGCTGGGAGCCAAGCTGGATGCGGCGGGAGGTGGTTTCACCGCCAAGACGCGAAGTAGTTGAGAGTCGTTAGTTGAGAGTTGAGAGCCAGAAAAGGCAAAGCCGCGGCGTCAGGTGGACGCTGCTTCCCAAAACTCTAGAAGCTCTCAACTAACAACTCTCAACTTCTGCCTTGGTGCCTTGGCGTCTTGGTGGTAAGACCCCATTGCCGTGTCCGCCGCCGCGCCCGAAGCCGAAACCTTCCAGCACTTCCGCATCCTGCGGCGGGAGGACGGCAGCTTGTGGAAACTCGGCGAAGGCGGCATGGGCGCCACCTACAAAGCCATCGACTCCAACCTCGGCGTCGCCGTGGCACTCAAGCTCATCCGCGCCGACCTGCTCAACCGCGACCCCAGCGCGCGCACCCGCTTCATCCGCGAGGCCAAGGCCGCCGCCAGCTTGCGCCACCGCCACGTCGCCACGGTTTATCACCTCGGCGACGACGGGCAGAATTACTTCTACGCGATGGAGTTCGTGGACGGCGAGACGCTCGAAGAGCGCGTCAAGCGCCTCGGCCCGCTGCCGGTGGAAAAAGTCCTCGCCCTCGCCCTCCAAGCCAGCCGCGCGCTCATCGCCGCGCACAAAGTCGGCCTCGTGCATCGCGACCTCAAGCCGGCCAACCTCATGCTCGTCGATGAAGCCGACGAGGACGACGTGCTCAAGCTCATCGACTTCGGCCTGGCCAAGAGCAACGCCGCCGGCGTCAGCGGCGCGGATTACAAAATCACGCAAACCGGATTTTCCGCCGGCTTCAGCCCCGGCTACGCGAGTCCCGAGCAATGCCAGTATCTCGACGCCGACATCCGCAGCGACATCTACTCGCTCGGCGTCACGCTCTGGTTTGTGCTCAGCGGCGACCTGCCTTTCAAGCCGACCACCGGCAAGCCGCTCGAAGCCCAGGTCTTTGAACTCCAAAGCAAGCACGTCCACGCCCCGCCGCCCTTGGAAAAACTGGAAGCTGTCGGCGTGCCCGCGCCCGCGCGCGAGTTGCTCGCGCGGATGCTGGCCAAAGACCCCGCGGATCGCCCACAGACGCCCGCTGATCTGCGCAAAGAGATCGAAGCCTGCCAGCGCGCCGTGTTGAGCAGCAACGAGGCGGTGTCAACACCCGCGCCGCCCGCACCGCCTCCGTCACCCTATTCCTTCGACTTGGAAGCACTGCTGCGTCAGCGCGGCAGCCTGAATTGGAACGACCTGCTGCCCCTGCTCGCGCCGCTGGCTGCCCTCGCCGACGATCTCGCCGCCAGTGAAGCGGCGGCGCTGACCAGCTTTTGCCCGCG